>NZ_JBDIZJ010000004.1:0-379352 GCF_039748935.1 Pontibacter chitinilyticus | reverse complement strand
GCGTACGACAGCCTCGGACTGGCGGAGTACGAGGCCATGGAAGCCTTCGTGCGCTACAAGTTCGAGTAACAGAAACTGGCCTTTAACTAAAGTGTACTTCATACTTACACTTGTGGCACTGTAATCCAGACCCTCAAGTATAAATCTTTTACTGCGTGGTAAAAAGCAGGAGCCGCCTCAATAAGGCGGCTCCTGCTTTCATTTTATACTTGCTATGTTGAAATCAGCTTTTACTGGTTGGCATTAAAGCACCGTAATAGCTTTGGCATATTCTTTCAGTGCGGGGTTCGATGGGTCCAGGTCTGTAACTAAGTATTGGATCGCGCTGAGGTTACACACTTTCATATTCTGAATGGAGTTCAGCTTTTCGGCAATGCTCATCACAGCAGTTTTCTTGGCCGATTTGATCATGGCTTTCTTCACCTGCACTACCTCCCAATCAGACTCCGTCATGCCTTCAGCCAGTGAGAGCGCGTTTGTGCCGATGATACATAGATCGACCCGGATTTCTGACAGTTGGTTGATCACCTGCGCCCCAATATTGATGTGTGAGCTTTTGGATAGCTGCCCGCCGACAAGTATAACGTTGATGTTGGCGTGCTCTGTCAACTCGAGGGCTACGAGCGGACTTACTGTGAAGAAAGTACATTTCAGGGTATCCGGTATCATGCGGGCAACCTCGATCATCGTGGTGCCTCCGCCTACCAACACAAACATGTCGTCCTGCAGCAGTTGCAGCACCTTGCCGGCAATCTCTTTTTTGGATTCTTTGGCGTATACCTCGCTCTGCTGAAAAGGATAATGGAAAGATTTCGACAAGGCACCGCCATGCACCTTCAGTACTTTACCACTCTCGGCCAGTTCATGCAAATCCCGCCGGATGGTATCTTCCGAAACGTTAAGCTGGGTGCTTAAGTCTGAGGATAGTACCTTGTTGTGCAAATTTATCTGCCTGATGATAAAAGCCTGCCGTTCTTCCTTTAGCATTCTGATGTAGGTTGATGTACTTCCAAATATAAATTAATTTATAGAAACATAAACGCTGCTGCCCCGAACTTTGCTTAAAAAGAAAGGAGTACCCGTAGTCGTAGCGCTTTGGCTTGGCCTACTGCCATGCTTTTAAGCGGGTTTATACTTTAATATAAATCCTTTTTTTATCCATCCAGTAGCCGATCAGCCACATACAAAGCATGTAACAGATGGCGAAGAGGAGGGAGGCGTTCTTCCCCGCACTCCATGTCAGGAAGCCATGTTCATAGATCCAGCCATTCAGGCTGGTGCCATCTACTTTTATAAACATCAGGGTTTTGATCACAAGAGAGGCCATGGCAAATATGAAGAGCGGATTTCGTCCAAATACTTCAAAAAAGTACGTCCACTTTTTATAACCTGCCACTTCGATCACCAGCATAAGTGCCGCCAGCAACAGCAGATCCCACCCGATGGCATACACCACGTAGGAGCTCGTCCAGATCGGTTTGTTGATTGGAAACTGCGTATCCCAGAGCAGACCCAGGCATACCGCTGCCGCACCAGCAATAGCCAGCCGCATGACAGTGCTTCGGGTATTGCCCTGCTGCTGAATAAACTTACCGGTAAAGTAGCCGGCTATGACGTTGACAACAGCCGGGAACATACTTAGCATGCCTTCCGGATCGAACGCGATGCCAAAGCCGTGGTACAGGTTTTCAGGCGCTAAAAAGAGGAGGTCGAACTTGCGTGCGGCGTTGCCCTCCAGGCTATATGGGTCGGTGGCATCACCAAAAAGATAAAGTATAGCCCAGTAGCCCAGCAGCACGATGACGCTGAAAACAGCTGCGCCACGCAGCCCGAGGTAGCGCACCACCAGCGAGGCCAGGCAGTAGCAGATTGCGATACGTGCCAGCACACCAAAGATACGCATACTACCAAAGTCTTTCAGGGCATACCCGCCCGCATCCGTATGCACAACAAAAGGGAAGAGGTGCAGCAGCACGCCGATCAGGAAAATAAGAGCAGTTCGTTTAAAGACTTTTTGAAGAAAAGGCCCGTTGCCTTGCGCCCGGAATTTACGCATGCTGAAGCTCATGGCATTGCCTACGACGAACAGGAACGTAGGGAAAACCAGGTCGGTAGGGGTAAAGCCATGCCAGGCCGCATGCTCGAACGGGGCATAGATGTTGGCCCAACTGCCCGGCGTGTTTACCACCACCATCAGGGCAATGGTTAATCCGCGCAGCACATCCAGCGAGAGGTACCGCTCTGCTGTTTTTGCTTTGAACAAGGTGTTTTCGGTAGCTGGAGCAGCTGTGATAAGTTTTGTCATAAATGGGAAGGGATAGTACAAGGTATAAGTTGAATGATAGATTAGGAGCCGGCATTGGCTTTGAACACCCGCAGGAAGTTGCCGCCCAGGATCTTCTCGATGTCTTTGGCACTATAGCCTCTGGCCAGCAGCTCTTTGGTGATCAGCGGAAAGTCCGTTACATCGTCCAGTTGCTGTGGCGTGGAGGAAATGCCGTCGAAATCGGAGCCCAGCCCCACGTGGTCTACGCCCACCAGCCGCACGATATAGTCCATATGGTCGAATAGCAGCGCAAGCGGCGGGCGCACGGCAGTAGCTTCTGCAGGATATTGCTTTTCCAGCCAAGCCATCTGATCGCCAGAGGACCAGCCCAGTTGCTGCAGCGAGTCCAGCGCAGACTGGTGGCGGGTTTTAAACTGTGCCAGGCGCTGCTCAAATTCCTTATCCAGGAAGCCCGAGAAGAAATTCAGGTCAATCACGCCGCCGTTTTTGCCCACTGCTTTTATCTGCGCATCGCTTAGGTTGCGGTAATGCGGGTTTATACTATATACGCAGCTATGCGACACCAGCACCGGCTTGGTGGTGATTTTGATGGCATCCCAGAAGGTCTGTTCGCCTACGTGGCTCAGGTCTACCAGCATGCCCAACTTGTTCATCCGGCGCACTACTTGCCGACCAAAATCATTCAGTCCTTTCTGCGGGTTAGGCATGGTGCCTTCTGCTTCGTCTTTGGCGGAGCTGGCCCAGGACGTGGAGTTGTTCCAGGTAAGCGTCATATAGCGTGTGCCGCGGGCGTAAAGGCTGTCGAGATAGTTCAGGTTATCCTCTATCATGTGGCCGCCTTCCACCCCGATCATTGCTGCCAGCTTGTGTTGCTTTACCGCTTTCATCAGCTCCTGTGGTGTTTTTACCACCTGTAGCTTGCCAGGATTTCGAGCGGCAATGGCGTACAGCGAATCGATCTGGGCGTTGGCGTAGGCAAACTCTTTGCCCTTGCCCAGGCTGCCCTCGCTCCATACCGAAAATACCTGCACATCTACGCCACCCTCCTTAAACCGGTCCAGGTCCGAGTGCGTTTTACCAGTCAGGTTGCCGGCTATATCCAAGCCTTCCATGGTCGAGATCAGCACATCGTTATGTGTATCAATGACGATGGCTTGCTGGTGCAGCTTTTTATAGTCCTGTGCCTGCCCCACTATACTGCTGCAAAGGAGCGAAAAAATAAGAAGTAGGTATATAGTTAGTTTCATGCAGGTGCTGGTTAAGGTAAAAGCTGGCAGTGACAGGCATGCCGGAAGTAGTATGCAAGTGGCGCAGGTGCGGGCGCTTCCGGGTAACAGCCAGAGGCCGGGACCAGAAAGCAGGAATTTGCGTATGCGCAGTAAAAGATAGCAAAAAGCCTCATCAAAGCAAAGGTTTACCAGTAATTTCAGGAAAGGGTGCAGCACCGGGTTTTCGGCGCTGCTTTGTTGGAAATAGCCGGAAAGGGTAGTAACTTATATGCTCAAACAACGAAAACGCACCATGTGCAAAACCAAACCGGGCGCTGGCAGAAACCTGCTTTTTATCAGCAGCTTCTTTCTACTGCTTTTTTCTGCGGCTTTGTTCGCTCCAGCAGCCAATGCGCAGAAGCTGAAACGGAAAAAAATGATTCAGAAGATAATGAAGCGGCACCCGGAGTACTTCGGGAAAGTGCTGCAGAATCCCGCCAAGTATAAGCTCCAGATCCTGTACACGCAGATAGACCGCGACGCGCAGAACCAGCCTCACTTTACTTCGTACGGCTACCGCATCAACCCGCAGGAGTACTTTTACCCGGCGAGCTCGGTGAAACTAGCGGTTGCCGTAGCAGCACTTGAGAAGCTGAACAATCTGCACATCCAGGGGCTCGACAAGTATACGCCGCTGCAGGTCGATAGCGCTTACGCCGGCCAGAGCCCTGTTCAAACCGACAGTACTTCGGCCGATAACTTACCTTCTGTGGCGCATTATATTAAGAAAATTTTTCTGGTGAGCGACAATGACGCCTTCAACCGCCTCTACGAATTTGTGGGGCAGCGGCAGCTGAATGAAACTTTGCACCAGAAAGGCTTGCAGGATGTGCGGCTGGTGCACCGGCTTTCTATTTTCCTGACGCCGGATGAGAACCGCCATACTAACCCGTTTACGTTTTACAAGGGCGACTCTGTGCTTTACCGGCAGCCGCTGGTGAACAACCCGGTTCCGTTGCCGAACCCGCCGAAGCAAACGATGTTGGGCAAAGCCTACATGAAAGACGATACGCTGCTGGTGCAAGGGCCGATGGACTTTTCTGAAAAGAACTATATTACGGTAGAGGCGCTGCAGGGTATCCTCAAGCGCGTGCTCTTTCCGGAGTCGGTGCCGGCGCAGCAGCGCTTTAACCTTACGGCCGACGATTACGCGTTCCTTTACAAGTATATGTCAATGCTGCCCCGCGAAAGCGACTTTCCGAAGTATGATCCGCAGGAGTATCCCGACAGTTACGTGAAGTTTCTCATGTATGGCGATTCCAAGGAGCGCATACCGGGTAACATCCGCATCTTTAATAAAATAGGAGACGCCTATGGCTTTATGATTGACAATGCCTATGTTGTGGATTTTGACAACAACGTGGAGTTTATGCTGACGGCCGTGATCCTGGTAAATGAAGACGAGATCTTCAACAACGGTGAGTATGAATATGAAGAAGAAGGCTTCCCGTTTATGCAGCACCTGGGCCAGGTGTTTTACCAACATGAACTGAAGCGCCGGAAAAAACACCTGCCCGACCTGAGCCGGTTTAAAATCAACTATAACTAAGCGGATAATTTATACTTGCTCCTGCTTCTCTGTGAGAATGATAGCAGAGGGTACATTGCCTTTTCCGTAGGCCATACTAGTTTATGCCGCTGTTCTGTATAAAGCCATACTTCTTACCCAATGAAACTTCCTTTTCTGATCTGCACCTTTCTTATGTCCGGCTTCTTATTTTCATCCGTTATGGCGCAGCAGAAAGACGATGCCTTTCTAAAGAAACTCCTGCAGGCACAAGCCTCGCCGCTGTTGCAGCAGGTGCTGAGCCAGCCCGATACCTTCCATTACCAGATCATCTATACCGAGATTAATCGCGACAAACACAACCGGCCGCACTTTACGACCCACTACCTGCACGTAGATCGCAACCAATACTTTAACCCGGCCTCTACAGTGAAGCTTCCTACGGCACTTGCCGCCTTAGAAAAGCTGAATGACCTGAAAAAGCAGGGTGTAAACAAGTATACGCCCATGCTCACCGACAGCGCTTACAGCGGCCAGACCAGCATGCTCACCGACTCTACCTCGGAAAATGGCTTGCCCTCCATTGCGCATTATATTAAAAAGGTGTTTCTGGTAAGCGACAACGAGGCCTACAACCGCCTCTACGAGTTTGTGGGGCAGCAGACACTAAACGAGGCGCTGTGGCAGAAAGGGTATAAGGATGTGCGCATCACCCGTCGCTTTACGCCCATGACGGAAGAGGAGAACCGCCATACCAACCCGATCCGGTTTGTGCAGAATGGGGAGGTGCTGTATGCGCAGCCGCCCACCCGCAGCAACACTACGTTTGACTATAGCAAGCCGGTGCTGGTAGGCAAGGCGCACTGGAACTGGAATGACGAACTGGTGCCGGAACCTATGGACTTCACCACGCATAACAACCTGCCGCTGCAGGACCTGCAGCAAATTTTGCAGTCAGTTATGTTCCCGGAATCGGTGCCGGAGAAGCAGCGCTTCCGCCTCTCGCCCGACGACTACGCTTTTCTGTACGACAACATGCCGAAGCTGCCCTCGCAAAGCTTAAATCCTAAATATGACACCACCGAGTTTTTCGACAGCTACACCAAGTTTTTCCTCTACAAGGCCGATAAAAGCAAGATTCCCGATTACATCCGCATCTTTAACAAGCCCGGTTGGTCGTACGGCTACCTGACCGATGCGGCTTACATCGTAGACCTGAAGAACAACGTGGAGTTTATGCTCTCAGCCACCATCTACGTCAACAGCGATGGCGTGCTTAACGACAACAAGTATGAGTATGATGAGATCGGCTATCCCTTCTTTAAAGAAGTAGGCGAGATTGTTTATAACTATGAACTGGGAAGAAAACGCAAGCATAAGCCGGACCTGAGCCGTTTCAGGAGATAGTACTTTGTACTTTGTGCAAAGTATAAACGCAAGTTCCAGAAGACCTCGCGGGTCCAGAAGGGTTATTAAAGTCAGCCTTTCAACTCTTTAACATTCAAATTCTCTAACTCCCCTAACGCTCTCAGATCATAAAGACGCTGTGAGATCTTAGTAACTTATAAACAGAGAAGCCCCTGCAGTTTGCGCTGCAGGGGCTTCTCTGTTTATACTTATACTTTAGATTTATACCTCTCTAAAGTTACCTGTTACTGCTGGTCCCACCAAAGTGGCGTGTCAAGTGGGGTAGCAGCTGGTACATTTGCGCTGTTCTTGCTGCTTTCGCCTTCCGGATAAGCCACACGTCGGATAAAATCAGTTAGCGCGGCATTGGCAGGAAGTGTAAAGTCAGCATATTGGTAGTCGTAACGACGGGCATCGTTCCAGGCTTCCGGGTTCAGGTAGGTTGTCACATACTTCTCCTTAAAGATGAGGTCCAGCGTCAGGTTGCCGGCACCTACGGCCACAGCCGGATTAGACAGGTACGCGTCGCGTTCGGCCGCAGGGACCTCCAGTTTGTCCATGCTGGCGCGAATGCCTTCCAGGTACGCGGCATAGGCCCGATCGGTGAGGCCCACTCTAAGCGCCGCTTCTGCCTCTATCATCTTCAACTCAGCATACGACATAATTACGATCGGCGACAGGTCGCCGGTGATTGGCGAGTTTCGCGAAATGTAAGACTCGTCGCGCACTGTGTTGGCGGCAGGGCCAATGTTGCCGGTTCCATTAGGTGTGCCTTTGTAATCGTCGTTCACCGTTTTTTCAGTAATCTTGGCGACGCGTGGGTCGAAAACACCATAGGTACTGCCATTGAGCTGCTCCACCAGTTGTTCCGATAGCCAGCCGTCCAGCACCAGCTGCGTGTTGTTCAGCGCTACCGTAGCCCATGGGTTGCGAACAGCAAAAACACTCATCTGCGCATCGTCAGCGTTGGAAGTAAAGGAGTGCTCCACAGCGCCAAGCACCGCTTGCGGGTCATAGGCGGGAGTTTTGGAGATCTTATTCAGGAAGCGCGCTTTCAGGCCATAGGCAAACTTAGTCCATTTGGCTACGTCGCCGCCATAGATCAGGTCGTTGTCTGGGTCCAGTGTGATTTTAGAGCCAGGCTTGGCCAGTTCAGTGATCGCCTCATCCACCAGTTGCAGTGACTGGTTATAGAGATCCTGTTGTGAGTCGAACTTGGGGGTGAGCGTACTGCCGTTGAATGCCTCCGTGTAAGGGGCATCGCCAAACATATCAGCCACCAGGCTCAGGTGGTACGCCATCATCACATCGGCTACACCCACATACTCACTGGCACCTTCTTCCTGCGCCTTCTGCTTCATGTCATAAATGTCGGCCATGCCCAGGTATAGCGCATCCCAGATGCTGGTGTAGTCCGTGATCTGGTAGGTGTCGCTGCTGCTGCCCGGTGAGGGGCTGGCCAGGTACTGCACAAAGTAGGACGTAACCGCCGCTACACGCTGGCTGTTGAGGCCGGTCTTCTGTGTGGCCGTGGACAGCATCGCGTTAATCGGCGGGTTTGTCACCAGATTGGGGTTGTCCTTCAGGTCGAAGTAGTCGTCGCAACTCTGCAGGCTGAACATGGCTCCCGTCATCATAACCAAGGCCATGGTATATCTGAATATCTTTTTCATCGTCTCAAGTTTAATTAAAATCCTACGTTCAGGGTAAACAGGTAGCTGCGGACAGCAGGGTAGGTAAAGCCCGCGAAGCCGTCTACGTTGCTACCGCTTGGACTCGAGCTGCTCTCCGGATCATAGCCATTGTATTTGGTAGACAGCCACAGGTTGTTGCCTGTGAGCGATACAGAGGCATTGCGCACAAAGATGTTCTGGAACCAGTTGTCGGGCATGCTATAGGTCAGCGTCAGCGAGCGCAGGCGCACCCAAGAGGCATCCTGCACAAAGTTCTCCGATACGCCACGATACACATTGCGGTAAAAGCCATTGCCGTAGTCTACGCCATCGGGACCAACGCCCTGGCCCAGCCACACGGCTTTGGTGTTTGGCGTTCCGTCGGCAAGCACGCCTTCGAATACCTTGGTTTCCTCGCGGTTCTCGGTATACTTGGCGATGCCGAAAGCGGCGAAGAAGTTGTCCATCTGGTTATACTTCTCCATGCCTACCTGCGCGTCCAACAGGGCCGTCAGGCTTAGGTTTTTGTAGGTAAAAGTGTTGGTGAAGCCGCCAATCCAGTCGGGCTGCGAGTTGCCCAGTAGCTTGGGAGAGGAGTTTTTCTCCGGGAATCCGTCTGCTCCAATCACAATAGGCCGCGACTCGTCGAGGGTCATCGGATCCTCTTCCTCGCCAGGGCCGTAGTAGCGCTTGTAAGAAGTACCATACAGGTCGCCATACGACTGACCGGGGATGAGTTTCATCGAAACGGTGGAGCCGGAATAGCCATATTGCGACGCATAAGGTATTTCAGTCAGCCCCTCGCGAATGCTCAGGATCTTGTTGCGGTTTGCCGAGAACACCAGGCTGGCATCCCAGCTGAAATCGGTCGTTTTAACCGGTGTGCCATGCAGGGAGATTTCCACCCCTTTGTTGCGCATTTTGCCTGAGTTCACTGCCGCCTGCACATAGCCAGTAGTGGCGGCCACATCAATGTTAATGATCTGGTCGCTGCTCACAGAGTTGTAGTAAGTGAAGTCGAATCCGAGGCGGTTGTTCAGGAAAGCCATCTCTATGCCTGCTTCAAAGGTGTTGGTAAATTCCGGCAGCAGGTCGATGTTGCCCAGCAATGCGGCTCTTGTAAAGCCCGTGTAGCCGGTCGGCAGGCCTGTGTAGGAGGCATAGCCGACGGAAGTGGCGTACGGCTGCGCGTCCTTGCCAATGCCGGCGTACGATGCCCGCAGCTTGCCGAGGCTGATGTAGGTCGGCAGCTCCATCTGGTCAGAGAACACATAGCTCAGGCTGACAGAGGGATAGAAGAAGGAGTTGTGCGGTTTCTGAAGCGAAGACGAAATATCGTTCCGGCCGGTCAGCGTCAGGTACAGGTAGTTCTTGTAATCCAGTGTGGCCTCCGCAAACAAACCCATCAGGCGATACTGCTCCATAGACTGTGTGGGCGATACGATCCGGGCATTATCCAGGTCAAAGTAGTTAAATACAGTGAGGTTGCTGCCCTCTATGCCGAAGCGGTCGATGCGGCGGTCGTACAGCTCATGGCCCAGGCGCAGCGTGCCGTTAAAGTTTTCGCCCAATTTTGAATGAAGCGATGCCAGGAACGTAGAGTTGACAGCCCGGAACTTGGTGTTATACTTGTTCACAAAGCCCTGGTCGTTGTCTTCGTACACCACTTCGCCAGCCAGGCCGGTAGGGCCGGGAGCGGTGGCAGTGCGGTTCTCGCTATACGTGTCCACACCTACGCGATAGCTCAGGTCCAGCCAGTTCAGCGGGGAGTAGTCGAAGTGCAGGCTACCGATAAAGCGGTTTACGTCATCTTTCAGCCTGTTGGTAGCAGCCCCATAAATCGGGTTATTATTGCCATACGTCTTCATAGTGCCGTCCTCTTTTACATAGTCCGTCACATCCCAACGCGGCGACCAATAGCTCAGGCTCTCGCTAAAGCGGTCAGCATTATAACGGTAGCCGCCGGAATTTACGAAATTAAAGCTGGCGCCCGTCTTCAGTTTATCGCTCAGCTTCACGTCGGTGTTCAGGCGTGCCGAGATGTTCTGGTAATCCGTGAAAGGCAGCACACCTTTCTGCTTGAAGTGCGACAAAGAAGAGAGGAACGTTACCTTTTCGCTGCCGCCGGAAAAAGAGAGACTGTTGCGAAACTGTGAGCCGGTCTGGTAAGCATCGCGGAAGTGGTTGTAGAGCTTTTCAGGGTGCGTGGGGTCTATCTTCCGTGCCTCAGCCACGGTTGGTCCCCAAGATGGCCAGAAGCTGTTAGGGTCGTATTCGCCTGAATAGCCTTGCGTATACTTATCCTGCACCTCCGGGAACCTGTCTACCTGCTCAATGCCGGCAGTGCTGGTGAAGTTAACGCGCATGGTGCCCGCCTGGCCCTGCTTGGTGGTAATAACTACCACACCGTTAGCGCCGCGCAAACCGTATAGTGCTGTGGCTGCGCCGCCTTTCAGCACGTTTATACTTTCAATATCATTGGGGTTGATGTCGGCGAGGCGGTTGCTCATGCCGCGCAGCTCAGATCCCTCGCCAAAAGTGGAGGTGGTATTGTCCACCAGCACACCATCGATTACGAAAAGCGGCTGGCTGGAGCGGTTCACATCAATGGAGTTGATGCCCCGGATGCGAATGTTGGCACCCTGGCCGGGCGCACCGCCGGTACTGGAGATCTGTGCGCCCGCTACTTTGCCCTGCAGAGCGTTCAGCACGTTGGGCTGCTTGTTGCGCGTCAGCTCCTCCGACTCTACACTTTGTGCCGCATAGCCCAATGTTCTTCGCTCCCGGGAAATTCCCATAGCGGTTACTACCACCTCGTTCAGCAGTTTTGTGTCGCTGCCCAGGGTTACATTAATAACAGACTGGTTGTTCACCGGTACTTCTTTGGTTTCATAACCAAGATATCGGAACACCAGCACGGCATCGCTGCCGGGTACCTGCAGGCTGTAACTGCCATTCGCGTCGGTGGCCGTGCCGGTAGTCGTGCCTTTCACGATCACACTTACGCCGGGCAGGGCTGTGCCTGCCTCCGCGCCTGTGACCCTGCCACTCACTGTGGTACCTTGGGCAAAGGAACTCGTTGCCCAGCACAGTAGCAGCAAAACAAGAAGCGTAAAACTGTTTCTCATAGTAAATGGGTTAGTTTGGTTTATAAATGTTTAGATTGGTTAATAAAAATTATAAAGCAGTGATTACAGCTAAGCAATTTTCGGAAAGCGCTTGCCGGCCAACCGGGTTGCTGTTGCAAGTGTTTTTAAGTTAAAAGTATAACGTCTGCGCTCCGCCTCTTGAGGGGATTTGCTTGCGTTTATCCTTAATCTGTCAGATAAGGGCAGTAGTGTCAAAACTGTTCTTGCAGCATTTATACAAGATTATGCCAGAATATAGCGAAAAATAAAATCAATGTTGCATATTACTGCAGATATAATTTTAAAAGGCAGTAGATAACAGGCTGCATACAGGGGAACTCCTATGGTAAAATATTTGATTTGGAGCACTACAGCTGTGTTTTTTGCTTTATTGATACACCCTATGACCGCTCACGCACAAACCTTCACCCTCGAAGCTGTTAAAAGCTATCCTTTCCCTTCTGGCCTCACCGGCGCTGCCCAGGGTGCCAGAATTGCGTGGGCCTTTGATGAGCAGGGCAAACGCAATGTGTTCGTAGCCGAAGGGCCCGACTTTATGCCCCGCCAGCTTACCGGATACACGGCAGATGATGGGCAGGAGCTAACAAGTTTATCTGTTTCGGCGGATGGGCAGTGGGTGGTGTATGTAAGGGGTGGTGAGCACGGAGCTATCTGGAATGAGAGCGACCCGGTAAATCCTGCGGCAGATTCTATACCACAGGCGGTGCAAGTATGGCGCGTGCCTTTTGCCGGCGGCGAGCCGGTCGCCATAGCCGAGGGCGATCATCCGGTAATTTCGCCGGACAGCAGGCAGGTCGCTTTCCTAAGAAACGGGCAAGTATGGCTGGCGCCGTTGGATGGGGGAGCAGCTGCCACACCGCTTTTCTACACACGCGGCGAAGTTAGCGAATTCGTGTGGGCACCAGACGGCACAAAACTGGCTTTTGTCTCAGACCGGGGCGACCACTCCTTTATCGGTGTATTTACCAATCCTGAAACACCTCTTCACTGGGTAGCGCCCTCCTTCCATCGCGACCTCTCACCACGCTGGTCACCAGACGGCAGCCAACTGGTGTTTGTGCGCACGCCGGGCAGGGGCGGAGCGCCCGAAACGTACCTGCAAAATCATCCCAAACCCTGGGCTATACTTGTGGCAGATGCGGCAACAGACGAATCCAGGCAAGTATGGAAAGCACCCGAAACGATGGCGGGCTCCGTGCCGAACACTAACGGCGGCTTTAACCTGCATTGGGCTGCCGAAGGGCGAATTGTGTTTCTCTCATCTCAAGACGGCTGGCCACACCTTTACTCCCTACCTGTTGCCGGTGGCAAGCCGCTGCTGCTCACACCAGGCAACTACATGGCCGAGCACATCCGCCTGAGCCCTGATGGCCAGTGGCTGGTCTTCAGCGCCAACACCGGCCCAGACAAAGCCGATCTCGACCGCCGCCACATCGTGCGGGTACCGGTAGATAAAGCGAAGCCCGAAGTGCTGACGCCGGGTGCCGGGATGGAAGCTTTTCCGGTAATTACCGGTAATGGGATCTCTGTAGCTATGATCAGCGCCACGGTTCAGCGGCCGCCGCTGCCCGCCATTCTTGCTTTGGGGAAAAGTGCTAAGCTAAAGGTGTTGGCGGAAGATCACATTCCTGCTCAATTTCCGCAGCAAAAGCTGGTCACGCCAAAACAAATCACCTACCAGGCACCTGACGGGCTCACCATACATGCGCAGCTGTTTGAAACTGCAGGAGGCCCGGCTAAAAAACCGGCTATTGTTTATGTGCACGGCGGTCCGTCGCGGCAGATGCTGCTGGGCTGGAACTACTCCGACTATTATGCCAATGCTTATGCTGTAAACCAGTACCTGGCCAGCATGGGTTTCGTGGTGCTGTCGGTAAACTACCGGCTGGGTATCGGCTATGGGTATGATTTTCATCAGCCGGCAGGAACGGGGTTGATGGGCGCTGCCGAATACCAGGACATCAAAGCGGCCGGGCAGTGGCTTACGGCGCAGCCGCAGGTAGATGCCGCCCGTATCGGTATTTATGGCGGTTCGTATGGCGGCTACTTAACGGCACTGGCGCTGGGCCGCGACTCGGAACTCTTTGCTGCCGGCGTAGACATACATGGTATGAGCGACCGCTCGGCCGGCCGCATGCATAACCTGCTTGCCCCCGATCGCTACGAACGTGCGCCGGATGCCGAAGAAGCTGCTACCGTAATCTGGCAGGCATCTCCGGCTGCTTCTGTGGCTACCTGGACGTCACCAGTGCTTCTGATCCATGGCGATGACGACCGCAATGTATCTTTCAGCAACAGCATTGACCTGGTGCGGCGCCTGGAGGCCAAAGGCGTACCTTTTGAGACACTCGTTATTGTAGACGACACACATCATTGGATGAAGTATAGCAATGGCTTAAAAGTAGCCAAAGCCACCGCAGATTTTTTTAAGCGGAAGCTGCTGAAAAAGGATAAGTAATAGGCGGAAAAGAGGTAGCGGTAACACCTTCGAATTGCTGTCGGCTGCAGGCGCTCTCCTGACCTGCAACGGGTAATCCAAAGTAAGTATAAGGCGTGCATTAAAGCCGCTTGTTTTCAGTAAATTTAAGTGCTAGCTGCTTTCCCGCAAGTCGCGCCCCAGGCAGGCTGCCGCTGCATAAGCGTGGCTTTCTGCGCTTTACTATAACACTGTGCGAAAGGCGAATTTTATTAGCTAGGAAAAGAAACTTTTTTTGTTTAAATCTGTCTAAATCCAAGTAAGTAATTGCTTAATCAGTTCTGCCCAGCGCATATTTGTATAAGCGAAAACATCTGCTCACTTCACCAACAACAGTATGGCACAAACAGTACTCGCGGCTGAGAAAAAAAGACTCAGCTTCTGGCAAATCTGGAACATGTGTTTCGGATTTTTGGGTATCCAGTTCGGATTTGCCCTTCAAAATGCCAACGTTAGCCGTATATTCGAAACCCTCGGCGGAACTGAAATTGCGCTCTACTGGCTGGCGGCACCTGTTACCGGCCTGCTCGTGCAGCCTGTTATAGGCTACCTAAGCGACCGCACCTGGAGTTCGCGCCTGGGCCGGCGGCGCCCGTTTTTCCTGGTTGGTGCCATACTTGCCTCCGCCGCTTTGTTTGTGATGCCCAATGCCTCGGTCCTTTGGATGGCAGTGGGCATGCTTTGGATATTAGATACTTCCATTAACGTATCGATGGAGCCGTTCCGGGCCTTGGTGGGTGATGTGCTGCCTTCCAGTCAGCGCACCATGGGCTTTGCTACGCAAACGTTCTTCATAGGAGTAGGAGCTGTTGTCGCGTCGATGCTGCCTTATATTTTCACAAACTGGCTGGATATTCCCAACACGGCCCCGGCCGGCATGATTCCGAGCTCTGTAAAGTGGTCGTTCTACATTGGAGGTGTTGTTTTCTTAGCGGCTGTGAGCTGGACCGTTTTCAAAACGGAGGAATATCCGCCGGAAGACATGGCGGCATTTGAGGCGGAAAAGAACAGTGTGAGCCTGGGCGGAGGAATACGAGAAGCCGTGATGGGCATTTTTAACATGCCCACAACCATGCTACAACTGGCAGTGGTGCAGTTTTTCTCGTGGTTTGCGCTCTTCTCCATGTGGATCTACACGACCAGTGCCCTGACCAGTCATGTATACGGCGCCACAGATCCTACCTCTGCCCTCTACAATCAGGGTGCGGATTGGGTGGGTGTTTGTTTTGCCGTGTATAACGGTGTGTCAGCCGTTTTTGCCCTGTTGCTGCCGGCTATCGCCCGCGCTACCAGCCGGAAGATCACGCACCTGATTTGCCTGGTACTGGGCGGGCTGGGGCTAATTTCTATCTACTTCATCACCAATCCCATGCTGCTGCTGGTCTCGATGGTGGGCGTGGGTATTGCCTGGGCCAGTATCCTTTCGATGCCTTACGCAATTTTGGCGGGTGCTCTGCCTGCCAAGCGGATGGGCTACTACATGGGCGTTTTCAACTTCTTTATCGTGATCCCGCAGATCGTAGCCGGTTCTATTCTGGGTTTTGTAACGGATAACGTTTTCGGAGGAGAAGCCATCTATGCCTTGGTGCTGGGCGGATGTGCCATGATTGTGGGCGGTTTCCTGACCCTGATCGTGAAAGATGTGGATGCACAGCTGGCCTAAGTTGCGCTATAACTTTGTGTAAGGCCGCCAAGCTGTGCTGTATCGAACATCCGTATTTGCTGGGCATCCCCGGGCAGCCTGCTTCCGGACTTCCAAATCCGGAAGAGCAGCTATGAGAAGCTAAGATATAACAGCCATAAAAAAGGCGCAGGTTTGAAACCTGCGCCTTTTTTATGGCTGTTATGCTATGTAGAGCATACTATGTGCTTACTGCTTGGCTGAAGCTGTTTCCCTTTCTTTAGCCTTGCGCATCGCCTCATATACCACCTCCAGCACATTGGTGCGGGTGTTCAGTTTGCCGAGTTTGTTACCTTCGCGGGTGGGGTTCACGCGGTTCGACAGGAATACATATACAAGGTTGTTTGTTGGGTCAATCCAGGTATAAGTGCCGGTAAAGCCGGAATGACCGAAGCTTTCAGCAGGGGCGCTGGGAGCTGAGTTGCTGTTCTGAGCGCCGGGTTCGGCCGGACGGTCGAACCCGAGGGCGCGGTAATTGCCCTGGTCGCAGAACTGGCACTTGCTGAACTCACTGACCACATCATCCGCAATGATGCGCTTATAGCCGTACACCCCATCGTTCAGGTACAACTGCATCAGTTTGGCCATGTCGTTGGCATCGGCAAACAGGCCGGCGTGGCCGCTGACGCCGCCCAGCATGGCCGCGCCCTCGTCGTGAACGGTGCCGTGTACCAGTTGCTTCCGGAACAAGGTGTCGTTCTCTGTTGGCACAATGCGTGAGAGCGGGTATTTTTTGTAAGGGTTAAACGTGAGGGTAGAGGCGCCAATAGGTTTGTAAATGTTCTCGTTCAGGTAACTGACAAAGTCCTGGCCGGTGATGTTGCGCACTACCAGCGGCGCAAGTATAAACGAAAGGTCGCTGTATACATAGCCGGGCTTGTCGTTGAGCGGCGACTCGGCAATGGCCTTGTATATTTTGCACGCATACTTTCGGTGCATGTATAAGTTATGGGCCACTTTGATCGGGAAGCGGGCAGAGGAATCGGTTTTGAACGTGGCCCACTTAAACTTGCCGTTCTTCTTCACCGTCTCCTGCCAGAAGGGGATAAAAGCTTTCAGACGGGCCTGGTGTGTCAGGATATCACGGTATTTTAGGTTCTCCTTGTTGGTGCCCTGCATCATAGGCAGATAATGGCCCAGTGTCTGATCCACGTCGAAGCGGCCTTCGCCTTTCAACTTCATGAAAGCTGCCAGCGAGGTGCTGATCTTGGTCACAGATGCCATGTCGTACAAATCGGTGTTCTGCACGGGCACCTGTTTGTCATAAGTATGATAGCCGAAGGATTTGTAGTAGATCACTTTGCCGTCTTTTGCAACCAGCACTTCTGCACCCGGAGTGGCTTTCTCCCGGATGGCCTGTGCCACCAGTGAGTCGATGCCAGCTAAATCTTCCGACTTCAGGCCAACAGCTTCCGGCACAGTATAGGCCAGGCGAACGCCGCCCTGCGTTTTAAGGCCATCCCCTATCTGGAAGGCATTGCTCACCGTAACCGGCAACTGCCCCTTCGCGCTGATGCCGCCAAAGATCAGCTGCGCTGCCAGGTCTTGTGTTAGAAAGTCTTCCTGGTAGCCTGCTACAACAGCATCCGCTTTGCTTATCACCTCGAATTTAGCCAGGCTGTAGACATTGCCGAACACGCCCACTATTGTCGGCTTCGACTGTATGAGGTCTTTCAGGAACAGGTTCATTTCAGCCGTAATGCCAAAAGTGCTACCTCCTGATGCTTTCAACTGCAGCTTGTGCACACCGGCAATTACCAGGTTGTAGCCCTGCAGTTGCTCTTTTAGGTGTTGCAGGTCGGCAATAGAGCTGTTGGGCGGCAGGTAAAAATTATCGACGGCCATATACTTGGCAAGTCCCCGCTGAAAATCTGTTTCCTCAGTTGTGCCAATGGCCAGCGCCGCTACACGCAGCGTGTCCAGGTTGCGCAGCGGCAAAATGTTGTTTTTATTGCGCAGCAGCGTCAGCGATTCCTCAACCAGCTTGCGGTTCAGGTATTCGGCATGTGGGTTGTTTAAATCCTGGATCAGGTGCGCAGTTTCCACAGGTTGCCACTTATCCAGGCCCATCCACTGCTTGGCTGCGAGCACCTTACGGCAGCGGGCATCTACTTCCTCCTGGGTAATTTCTTTGTTTTTGATGGCATTCTGAATCTCTTCTATCGTCTTTTTTACATCCATCGTGTTCAGCAGCACATCATTACCGGCCAGCAGCGCTTTCACATCCACAATGCCCGGCGGGTAGAACTTGGCCACGCCTTGCATGTTCAGCGCATCCGTGAACACCAGCCCATCAAACCCTAATTCATGCTTTAATAAGTCTGTAACAATGGGTTTGGAAAGCGTGGAAGCGAGGTTAGGCGTGTTGTCGAGCACAGGAATGTTCATGTGCGCCACCATTACCCCCCCTAAACCATGCGCCATAAGCTTCCGGAAAGGATACAGTTCAGTAGAGTCAAGACGGATACGGGAGAAGTCGATGAGGGGCAGGCCCAAGTGCGAGTCTACATTGGTGTCGCCGTGGCCGGGGAAATGTTTGGCTACGGCCAGTACGTGCTCATCCTGCATGCCAAGCATGTAGAGCATGCCCTTGCGCGCCACGTTATACTTGTCTTCGCCAAATGAGCGGAAACCGATAACCGGGTTGTTGGCGTTGTTGTTGATGTCAATGTCCGGGGCAAAATTCACTTTGATGCCCATCCGCTTGCACTCGCGGGCAATTTCGGCGCCCATTTCGTAGAGCAGCTGCTCATTGTCAATGCCGCCTATCGCCATCTGGTACGGGAAATGCACGGTGCTATCGAGGCGCATACCCAGGCCCCACTCACCGTCGAGAGAGACCATCAGCGGCACCTTACTTTCGCGTTGGTATCGGTTTGTCATTTTGGCCTGCCGCACGGGGCCGCCCTGGAAAAAGATCACGCCGCCCACTTTATAGGTGCTGATCAGATTGCTAATGGAGTCGATGTGCGCCTGGTTCTTGTTCGAGTAGACCGGAATCATAATGAGCTGCGCAATGCGTTCCTCCGGCGTCAGGGTGCTCAGCACCGAATCAGCCCATGCCAGGTGCTCGGGGGCCATAAACGGTGGATCCGTTACCGGGTTATAAGCGGGAGCAGCCACTGCTTTGGTAGCCGGCTTACGGGATTTCGGGTGGCGGCTCTGGGCCTGCACATAGCTGGCCACAAACAGCAGCAGGAGGATGAACGTGTAGCGGTGGTATTTTTCCAAAGTAATCAGGGGTTTATAGTCGCAGGATTTACTGCAATTTAACAGAAATCAGTATAGGTGCCTTTTTATTTGCGGTAATTTTTTGAAATCCTGCAAAAAAAAGCAATCTTGTTAAGATAAAATACCTGGCTTGCAGCGGTAGTTGTGAGCTTCACGTTCGGGCAGCTCATTAGTGTGCAGTCATCTTTGCTTTGTTGCATCAAGTATAATTATTCAGGTTAATGTCGATATTTAGCCAAAGATCGCTCTTTATGAAGTATACTTCCAGTCGTGCCGGCCTGCTTTTACTTGCCGGGATCCTTGTTGTTTCTTGTGCCCGCAATCCGTATGCCACTACCAATCGCTCCTACAAAAAGCAGGCAAAAGCCTATGCGCGTACTTTAAAAATGGCTCCGCTGGCAGAAGATGAAGGCACGCTGTATCCGCAGGGAAATTACTGGGTAGGCACCACCAATTTTAACATGCGCAAACCTAACTATGTGGTCATTCACCATACCGCGCAGGACTCGACGACGCAAACCCTGAAAACCTTTACCATACCGAAAACGCAGGTAAGCGCGCATTACGTGATCGGCCGGGATGGCAAAGTATACCACATGCTCAACGACTACCTGCGGGCATGGCATGGCGGCGTAGCCAGGTGGGGCAACAACACCGACCTGAACTCCAGTTCTATCGGAATTGAGCTGGACAACAACGGCTATGAGCCTTTCTCAGAGGCGCAGATAAACAGTTTGCTGGAGGTGCTCGCGATGCTGAAAAAGAAGTATAGCATTCCGGCAACCAACTTTATCGGCCACTCCGATATTGCGCCCACCCGCAAAGATGACCCAAATGCGATGTTTCCGTGGAAGAAGCTGGCTGAAAACGGCTTTGGCTTGTGGTACGACGAAGCCGCAGTAGATAGCGCGATAGTCGCCGCGGTGCTGCCCGATACAACGCAAAAGCTGAACATGGCCGCGCTGCTTCCGGACAGCAGCATTCTGAAGAATGTAGCGATTCTGGATAGCCTGGCCAAGCCCATACCGGTTCCAGACCCTATTCAGCCGAAGGAAGCCTTACATATTATTGGCTATGATACGCGCAATATGCCGGCAGCTATCAAATCATTTAAGCTGCACTTTATTCAGACAAACGTAGACACCACTTTAACGGCAACAGATAAGCAGGTGCTGTTTAACCTGTATAAAAAGTATTTATAGTATCGCCATACTTTTCATACGCCCTAATCATTCCCTATGAACCAGAAACAACATGTGATCTCCTGGTTGCGCTGGCACTTGCCTGTGGCTGCCTGCCTGTTTTTTTTGCTGGCCTGTACTACGTCCAAGCCCGTAGCCTCTACCAAACCGGCCCCGTATGGTCCGGCGGAAATAGAGCGCCAGATAGAGGCATCTGAAAGGATGAAACAGCGCTTTGTGGGCTTTGCCCTGTACGATCCGGAGCTAGATTCGATGATTGTGGCGCACCACGCCGATAAATACTTTGTGCCGGCTTCCAATACCAAACTTTATACTTTTTATGCCAGCCTTAAAATGTTGGGCGATTCTATTCCGGCGCTGAAGTATGCGGTGCATGGCGACTCGCTGCTGTTCTGGGGCACTGGCGACCCTATGTTCACACACATGGACGTGAAGAACTCGCTGGCGTATGATTTTCTGAAGAACCGGCCTGAGAAGCTATACTATATCGATGGGCCTTTTGCCAGCACACCCTTTGCCACCAACTGGGGCTGGGACGACTATAACTACTATTACCAGCCGGAGCGGAACGTGTTTCCTATACATGGCAACATCGTAAAATTCACGCGCAAAGATGGCGGCCCTTATACCGTAACGCCCGCGTACTTTAAGCCGCTGATCAAAACCGATAGCACGCAGAACGACAACGAAGACCCATTTGTGCGGGCCTGGCGCAGCAACGATATTACGTATTATCCCAAGTATGCCAAGCCGAATTTCTCGGTGGAAGTGCCTTTTATCACCTCGCCCGAAATGACGGCCGCCCTTTTAGCCGATACCCTGAAGCGACCCGTGAAGTGGGTGAAGCGCAGCATTCCGGCTGATGCCCAAACTTTTTACGGCCTGCCTGCCGACACTGTATACAAGCGCATGCTGCAGGTAAGTGATAACCTGCTGGCCGAGCAACTGATGGCACTTAGCTCCGGCACCATCTCCGATACGCTTTCTGTAAAACGGGGCATCAAATACGCGCTGGAGCATTACCTGGCCGACCTGCCCGACACGCCGGTATGGGTTGATGGCTCCGGCCTTTCCACCATGGACCTCTTCACGCCGCGCGATATGATTGCCATACTTCAGAAACTATTACAGGAGCGGCCGAAGGAACGTTTGTTTCCGCTGCTGGCTGCTGGCGGCCGACCCGGCACTTTCCGTAACATCTATAAAGCGGATGTGCCGTTCGTGTTTGCCAAGTCCGGTACGCTGTCGCATGTGCATAACCAGAGCGGCTACCTGATTACTAAAAGTGGAAAACTGCTGCTCTACAGCTTTATGAATAACAACTTTAGCGTGCCCACTTCTGAAATTCGCAATGAGATGGAGCGCATCGTAACCGACATACACAACCGCTACTAAGTTTTATACTTAACAGAAGCAGGATTTGCAGGATGATGTTTCAAATATACTTCCAGCATGACAGCATTCTATACATCCTGATTCAGCCGAAATCTATAACCAGAACATCCCAAAACAAGCAACCTATACTATGATGAAACTGACCATCCGCTCCTTCGATCTGCCGCTCCGGCATACTTTCACCATCTCCTACGACTCCCGTGACGTGCAGGAAACGCTGATTGTAGAGCTGGAGCAAGACGGACAAAAAGGCTATGGCGAGGCTACCAGCAATCCATACTATGGCTTTACGATTGAAAGTATGACCCATGCACTGGAGCAGATCCGGGAGCAGATTGAGTCGACAAAGTTGACGTCGCCGGAGGAATTCTGGGCGAAAATGCAGCCACTGCTAGCTGACAACTCCTTTGCGCTCTGTGCCCTTGATATTGCAGCGAACGACCTGTTTGGCAAACTGAAAGGCAAGCCGCTCTACCAACTCTGGCACCTGGACCCGGGTAATATGCCGCTCACCGACTACACCATCGGCATTGCTACGCTCGAAAACATGGTGAAGAAGCTGCAGGAACAACCATGGCCCCTCTATAAGATCAAACTGGGAACGCCCGACGATGTGGCCATCGTGAAGGCGCTGCGCCAGCATACGGATGCCATTTTTAGGGTAGATGCCAACTGCGCCTGGGGCGTGGAGCAAACCATCGAAAATGCGAAAGCGCTGAAGCCGCTGGGGGTGGAGTTTATTGAGCAGCCAATGCGCGCCGATGACCTGGAAGGAATGAAAGAAGTATACCAACGCTCGGTGCTGCCGCTGATTGCCGACGAAAGCTGTATTACGGAAGCAGACGTGGCCAAATGCCACGGTCATTTTCATGGCGTAAATATTAAGCTGGTGAAGTGTGGCGGCCTGACGCCCGCTCGCCGTATGATTGCCGAGGCCAAAAAGCTGGGGATGAAAGTGATGGTCGGCTGCATGACAGAATCGAGCATCGGCATCTCGGCCATTGCCCAACTGCTGCCGCTGCTCGATTACGTGGATATGGACGGTGCCCTCCTGCTGCGCGAAGATATTGCCTCCGGTGTCACCATCGACTATGGCAAAGTTAGTTACAGTAGCCTGAACGGAACCGGAACCGCCCTGCTTGCCTAATGCCGAGCACCGATAACCTCTATACAGATCAGTTACCCGGCCGCACGCTGGTGGTAGAGGGCGTAGAATACCTGTACTGCAGCGGTACGTCTTACCTCGGTATTTCCCGGAACGAGGCGTTTCGCGCATGCCTTTGGGAGAGCATGCAGCGGTATGGCACTAATTACTCCAGCTCGCGAAACGGCAATTTGCAACTGCGGGTGTATGACGACGTGGAAAGTTACCTGGCACATTATACCGGGGCAGAAGCAGCGCTCACGGTCTCGTCGGGTTACCTGGCGGGGCAGTTGCTGGTGCAGACGCTAGCAGAGGAAGGCCGCTTTTTATACGCGCCCGGTACGCACCCGGCTGTCTGGCGAAGCGCTACGGATGCGCCGGATAATAGCCTATCGTTTGAGGTATGGGTGGCACAGGTGCTGGAGTCAGCTCCGGCTATACCTGAACAGCACCTGATCATCGTCTGCAATTCGCTGGACCCGCTGCAGGTGCGCGACTATGACTTTAATTGGGTGCAGGAACTAGCCACTAAAAAGCAGGTTACGCTAATTGTGGATGATTCGCATGGCTTTGGCGTAACCGGCCGGAACGGAGCGGGCGTTTACAGCCAGCTTAGCCATTTGCAAGGTGTTCGGCTGCTGGTGGTCAGCTCGTTCGGAAAAGCTTTTGGCATACCGGCAGGAGTTATACTTGGCGATCGGCAGGTTATAGCGCAGTTAAAAAGCAGCCCCTGCTTCGGAGGTGCTTCGCCTGCGGTGCCGGCGTATCTTGATGCTTTTCTTCGCAGCGAAAAGCTGTTTGAGGAGGCACGGCAAAAGCTGTTTGCCAACATTGCCTATTTCACGGAGCGGCTTGCGCAGCCTGGTCGCTTTAATTCCCTGCCCTTGTATCCTGTGTTCAACACCCCGGAGGAAGCTCTGTGTCCGTTCCTGCAGCAACACCGGGTACTGATCTCGAGCTTCCGCTATCCTACGCCTGCCGACGACCCCATTACGCGCGTTATTCTCAACAGCCTGCATACCACTGACGACTTGCAGCGCCTGACAACACTCATTAACCAGTTTGAGCCGGATTAAGGGCGGATAAGGATTTCGCTGTACTTCCGCAAGTATAAGCCTGCAGCTTTGGCCATAGGGCAGTCAGAGATTCAGATTATTAAAAGGCACAAGTTTGAAAATTTGCGCCAGAAGGGGGATTTCTATGGAAGCTATTAGAGAAAAGTGGGTCCTACCTGCGTGGCGAAAGATCAGTAAAACGCTTCTGCTGTAAGAGGTGCGCACCAACTACAGCCTATCTAAAAACACTAATACAAGCTTATACATTAAATAGTATAGTAAGCTTACATCATATCTATACATGGACCAACCCACTGCCGCACACCTCCCGCTTATCACCAACGATGCCGTTGTGCTAGGCATCCTCGTCATCATTCTGGCGCTGGTGTTCAAGACCTCTTCCAGTGAGCGGTCCTTCTTCCGGAAATTTTATGCCGTCGTGCCTTCGCTGCTGCTGTGTTACCTGATTCCCAGCTTGCTGAACTCGTTGGGTATTATTTCCGGGGAGCAGTCGGAACTGTACCACATGGCCTCACGCTACCTGCTGCCGGCCAGCTTGGTGCTGTTTACCCTCAGCCTCGACCTGAAAGAGATCTGGAAGCTGCGGCACAAAGCCGGTCTGATGTTTATTACCGGCAGCGTGGGTATCCTGATTGGCGGCCCGCTGGCTATCCTGATCGTTTCGTCGTTTGCCCCGGAAATTGTGGGTGGCGTAGGGCCAAATGCGGTCTGGCGCGGCATGACCACCATTGCCGGCAGTTGGATTGGCGGCGGTGCAAATCAGCTGGCCATGTATGAGGTATTCAAACCTAACCCCGACCTGTTCTCGGCTATGATTGCCGTGGATGTGATCATTGCCAACCTCTGGATGGCGGTACTACTTTATGGCGCCGGCAAAGCAGACAAACTGGATAAGTTCTTCAAAGCCGATAGTACCGCTGTGAACGAGCTCAAGAACAAAGTAGAACAGTACCGGCTGGGCATTATGCGCATCCCTACGTTAACAGATACGATGCTGATTGTGGGAGTAGGCTTGGGTGTGACGGGCATTTCGCACTTTTTTGCCGACCTGATCGCCCCCTGGATCGCCACACACGCGCCCTCCCTGGAGCGCTTCAGCCTGACCTCCGGGTTTTTCTGGCTGGTGGTAATTGCTACAGTATTTGGCGTGCTACTCTCCTTTACCAGAGCGCGCGAACTGGAAGGTGCCGGGGCGTCCCGTTTTGGAAGCGTGTTTGTATACATTTTGGTCGCTACCATTGGCATGCAGATGGATATAACGGCAATTACGAGCCACCCGGGTTTGTTCCTGGTTGGCTTTATCTGGATCTCGATCCACATGCTGTTACTGGTCCTGGTGGGCAAACTGATCAAAGCGCCCTTCTTTTTCCTGGCAGTTGGCAGCGAAGCCAACGTGGGCGGAGCAGCTTCGGCACCTATTATTGCGAGCGCGTTTCATCCGGCACTGGCACCCGTGGGCGTACTACTGGCTATTTTCGGCTACGCGATCGGCACCTATGCCGCCTACATATGTGGTATTCTGATGCAACAGGTGGCACCTTAGCGCCAGTATCACAGTTATGAGAGAAGCGCTACAGAAGCCGCTTTTTATACTTATGAAGTACGAGTTATTCCTTATGAAAAAAAGTCCTTTTATACTACTGCTGGTTTTGTTGGGAGCCTGTGCTCCAGGTAAGACCCCAAAGCAAACTTCCTCTTCTGTTACAACAATGATGCAATCACACATCGCGGCTATCCGGCAGCAGTATGCCCCGGACAAGCGCACGGCCTTATTTCTGGTAGAGCCGCAGGGGCAGGTGCTCGCTGGGGAAACTAACCTGCCGGAAGCTAAAGCAGCTTTGCTACAGCGCCTGCAGGCAGCCAACATCAACTTTGTAGATAGCATACAGGTGCTGCCTGAGCCGGGACTTGGAAATAAGCATTGGGCCGTGGTCACGATTTCTGTGGCGAACCTGCGCTCACAACCCCGGCACTCGGCAGAACTAGCCTCACAGGCAACACTGGGCACACCATTACAAGTATGGAAAAAAGACGGCGGCTGGTACCTGGTGCAAACACCTGATAAGTATATAGCCTGGGTGGATGGCGGCGGGATCGCACTCCAGGACAGCAGCAGCTTTGCCCGTTGGCAGCAAGGGGACAAAATCATCTATACCCAGCCGTATGGCTTTGCTTACAGCAGTATGGACCAGGAGGGCGCCACCAGTTCGGACCTGGTGTATGGCGATGTGCTGCTGCTGAAAAAACAGACGCCAGCATTTTACAAGGTAGCTTTTCCGGACGGGCGCACTGCCTACGTAGCTGCCCAGGAGGCTATCGCTTATAAAGAGTGGGCTACCTCACGACACCCCACCGAAGATAACCTGGTGGAGACCAGCAAACGCCTGATGGGACTGCCTTACTTGTGGGGTGGCACGTCATTTAAAGGAGTAGACTGCAGTGGCTTTACTAAAACCGTATACTTTATGAATGGCCTGGTGCTGCCCCGCGACGCTTCGCAGCAGATACACCTGGGCGAATTAGTGGATACATCCAACGGCTGGGACAACATGCGACCTGGCGACCTGCTCTTCTTCGGCGTGCCTGCACATAATGGCAAGCCTGAGCGCGTGGTGCACGTAGGTATGTGGATCGGCGGTAACCAGGAGTTTATACATTCGTCCGGGCGCGTGCACGTCAGCAGCATGAATCCCGATGCGCCAAACTATGATGCATACGAGCTCAAACGGTTTTTGCGGGCCAAGCACATTTCGGCACAGGAAGCCCTGCTGGACCTGCGAACAGCATCGCTTTACCAGTAGTCGGCGCATTAGCATTGGTTTAAAGCTAGTGTGTGCGAACGCGTAGAGAGCCACCGGATGTCGCTGAGGGCATACCCTTCATCCGGTAAGGCGCCATGCTGCTTCAAAGTATGATCTTATTTCGGCTGGCCCTTGCCAGGTGCCGGTGCTAAACTAGCTGTTCGGATGCTATCACTATCCGGAGGAGGAGAGGCAGGCAAGTGCCGTGACCGAATAGTATAAGTTACACGATAACAGCAGTGGCGGCAGGCAGCAGGAGAGGGTACGGCTAAGGACGGCGGGTAAACTCTTGGCGCACCACCAGGTGGTCTGCCGGTTGGCGGTCGGTGCTGTCTGGTTTATAACTCTGATCTTTGTACGCATCCTCCCACACCATAGCATCGTTTGAGATGGAGCGAATAATCGTGCTGGCGGTACTGCTACTTTGTATAAAAGTGATGCGGGTAAGGTTATTTACTTTGGTGAGTTGGAAAGACATGCCCCGCAGTTGTTTTTGATAAGTGGTAGAATCGGTGGTTAGTAGCGTGGAGTCAAACACGATGTATAAACTTTTGTCTTTAAATCTGTAAATAATTCCCTGGGGTTCCTGGGTTTGCTCATACAGCAGGTTACCCGACGCATCATAGTATAAAGATTGTTGCCGGGTATTGATCCAGCTCCCCTGAAGCTTGTCTAAAATAGCAGGATCAGCCAATTCGGATTCCTGGCAGCCGAGGCATAACAGCAGGATTAAGAGCGGTAAAAGGCGTATTTTTGACATGCGCTTGAAAGGCTAGAAGTATAAAAGCTGGTGCTTTGGTAGTACAAATATACAAAACAATCTGCCATGGCCTTGGCTGCTAAATCTATAGTCTTCCTTTCTAAAACGGAGCTACCAGTTAATAAATATAAACAACCTCCGGCTTGAATAGCAAATGACTATATTTATGGCACAATATTTAAGCGGTATGCTCCACAGCTATATTTATACTTTATGATACAGCGATTACTAACAGGGTTTTTTGTGCTGACAGTGAGCATAACGGTTGCCTCCTGCTCCATTTCGCGTAAGCATCCGGCAGACAGGGTGCAAGCCGTAAATGGCCACGACAATGGACTGCACAAGGGCTGGTACAAAAATCCAAACAATCCCCATCATCCCAATCACAGCAAAGCCAAGGGGCAACGTACCTCAAATGGTACCAAGCAGGAAAGCAGTAAAAAGCAGGGCAAAGGGAAGAAAAGCTAAATGCCCGCAAAACAGGTGCAGGACAGACAGGCTTTTTACCGGTATAGAAGTATAAACTGCGGACGCTTGCTACTTAGTGAAGGTGAGCGCTGCTAAAACGGCTTGAATCATAGGCGCAGCTGTAAGCCGTAGCAGCGGTATCTTCAGCGCCATGCAGCCGTATAAGCGCTTATGGCAGACAACAACACACGTTACTTGCGCACACCGGCTTCGGAGAAACTGAAGTGGGTAGATCATATTTCGCACCTGATGGACAGCCAGTTTCGCCTGCCGGGCACAAGCTTCCGTTTTGGCATCGACCCAATTCTGGGGCTGCTCCCCATCGCCGGCGATCTGGCCTCTTTTGGTGTTTCAGCCATGCTGATACTGACCATGGCCCGCCACGGAGCCAGTGGCAAGCTGGTAGCCCTCATGCTGCTGAATGTAGCGATTGATACGGTGCTGGGCAGTATTCCGCTGCTAGGCAACATTTTTGATTTTGCGTTTAAAGCCAACGACCGGAACGTGCGCCTGTTGCGCCGCCACTATGACGAGGGCAAGTACCAAGGCAGCGGCAAAGGTGTTATTATCGGTGTGCTGGTGGGGCTTGCCGTGTTGCTGATTTTCCTGGTATGGGCATTCTGGCAGGCAGGGGAGTGGCTGTATCACCTGCTGGCCTCCTAAACTTAACTAAGCCGTCCGAGAGTCTTAGCCAGTTCAACTGCCTGCAGGGCGCTGGCTTCTTTGTCTTTTATCTCCAGCATAATGTCCATATCCAGGCCTTCTGTTTCTGCCAGAAAGTCGTGGAAGAGCTGCTGCTGGATGTGCTGGATGTGCTTGCCCTTGCGCTCTCCCGGTGCCTGCGAGCTATAGTCCATCATCAGGATACCATCTTTTCCGGGGTGCCAGGTAGCAGCAGCCATCTGTACCGCTTCCCGCATCGGCTCGCCGTTGTTTACACATTCATGGTGAAAATTATCGAAGATAATGGGCATGCCGGTTAGTTCATGCAGCTGCAGGCAGTCTTGCAAGGTATAGGTGCGGTCGTCGTTCTCAACACAAAGGCGGGCTTTTACAGCTTCGGGCAGCAACGTATGGTATACTTCGGCAAAGCGGGCTATAGCACTTGATTTATCACCATAGGCGCCACCCCCATGTATCTGCAGCTTTGCGGTGGTATCCAGCCCCAGCAGGTCCAGCACGCTGCCCTGGTATACCAGTTCCGCAATGCTGTTCTTAACCGTTTGTTCATTGGGCGAATTAAGCACTACAAACTGGTCGGGGTGCATGGAAATGCGCATGTTGTGGCTTTGGATGTAACTGCCCAGCCGCCGGAAGGTCATCTTAAAGTGCTCCTGCCAGTTATACTGGTTTACAGCATGCGAGGCAAAGGGCACCAGATCGGAGGTGAGGCGGAAGAACAGCATGCCATGCTGCACGTTATACTCCAGAATGCGGCGCAGGCAGGCCAGGTTCTGCTCCACCGTTTCGATCAGGCGCTCCTTTGAATACGAAGCAAGCCGGAACGTGCGGGAAGAACTGCAGTCGAGGGTCTGGTTAATACAGGGATATCCAATCTTCATAAGTAGCCACGGGTTTATTTAAATATAACCTACGCAGCAACCCGAATGTTTGATGGCTTTATTCGTAACCGGTGTTGTCTTTGAAAAACTTGTTATACTTGTCCTGCTCTTTGCGTTGCCGCTCCAGTTCCTGCTGTTGCAGCAGTTCGTTCAACTTGCGTTTCTCTTTGCCTTCTTTAGACAGCAAGTCATACATCAAACTAACAGGGCTGGCCACGCTGGGAGCAGGTGCAGCAGGGGGAGGCGGTGGCTCCAGTCCCGGAATGTAGCCGGGTTTTTTCACCTGGCTGGTTTGGGAGCGCTTCATGTTGCGCAAAGCCCGTTCTATCATTTCCGGGGAGGGGCGGCTGGTTATCTCCACTTCTCCCAGCATCACACTATCTTCATTCAGAATGATATTGACGCGCAGTTCTGATACCGGCAGTTGGTTAGGCAAGTATAGCACAGGTTTAAAGCCCACTGCACGGATCAGCAGTGTATCGGTCTGGGCTATATCAATCTTAAACTTGCCCTCTGCATCGGTCAGCACGCCCAATTTGCTATTCACCTTCACCACAGTTGCGCCCGGAACCGCCGTTTTGCGGTCCGACTGCAAGACGGTTCCGCTAAGCCGTATATTTTTCTGCGCCTGCGCGGGCAGGCAACAGAGCAGTAGCGGAAGCATGAAGAAAAAAAGTAAAAGGTATCTGGGCATCTGATCTGGCTACGGGCCGGCCGCAAGCGGGGCGGTAAAACTAATGTAAGTACGCCAAAGTTGGTCAAAAATTATACCATCCTCAAAAATATAGCATTCTCCTGATAAAGGGCTTACATACCGACGGCCTGCAACTAGATAGGCTGCAGGCCGCGCGATTTTGGTATTGGGGCTGTCAGTTGCAGGGAATGCCTTCGCAGTGTAACCTGCTTTTACAAACCGGCAGCCACTTATTGTACGATGTACTTGTTTCGGTTCTGCTGATACTTCTGCCACTGGGCGGGCGTAAGTACGCCTTTCAGCCTGTTGTCTGTCTGCTGCATGATACGCTTTCGGGAGGCATCTGCTTCAACCGTACTGGTTTCCTGCATAGAGCCTGCCGCCGCATTGCCTGCATTGGAAACATTGCTGCTGCCGGTGCCGTTTGCGCTGCTCGCTGTGTTGCCCGAAGCGCTGACGGTGTTATCGTTCGTGGTATTTCCCTGGTTGTTGTTAGGGCGCTGCGGGTCGTTTACGGTACTGTTGTTAAGTTTAGTATCGTTTTCAGTATCGTTATCAGGTTCGCCGCCTCTCCTGCCAGTCGACATGTTACCGCCTGCGTTGGTTAACTGCCCCAGCTGTTGCTGCTGATCATAAATAATCTGCCGTACGCTGTCCTGGGTCTGCTTATCCAGCCCCAGGTCCGACGACATAGTAGCAGCCACATTCTCGGAACGCTCGCGGTACAAGGCCGCCGGGCTGCCTTCCATATCACCACCTGCATCCGAAGGATTATTGCCATAGCCCCGGATATGATCCGGATCTACGCTCTCGTCGTCATTGGCAGAAGCTATTTCCGTGGTAGTTCCCCTGTCTTCCTGGTTGCAGGATGTGGCCAGGAAAATAGTACTTATTGCGAATATGGAATAAAGTATCTTTTTCATAGTTGCTTGGTAATTAAGTCTGTTGTATGTGTTTATAGTTGCGGAGCCGTATAAACAAGTGTTATAATATCCTGATTTTTACGGGCAGCTTATTTTAATGTTTGTAATTACAGTCGTTTCGGTTAAACCGGTTTTCAAGTATGCGGCAGGCGAAGTATGCAGGAGGCACGCACATAGCCTAAGCAAACTGTGCCGGCAGCAAGTATAAGCAGGCAGTACTTTTGCTGCCAGGTTTAAATTAAACGAGGATGAGCGTCTAAATAAAAAGCCGCCGGTTTAGCAACCGGCGGCTTTTTATTTAGACTTAGAGGCACTACTCAGGCCCGCTGTAGTTCAAACACGGTGATCTCAGGCAGGAAGCCTACACGGCCCGGATAGCCCAGAAAGCCTAGCCCGGTGTTGACGTACAGCAACTGCCGTCCTCTTTTGTAAAGGCCCGCCCACTGCTTGTACACATACTGCACCGGGCTCCATTTCCAGCCAAACACATTCAGGCCAAACTGCATGCCGTGCGTATGGCCTGAGAGGGTCAGGTCTATGTCCGGGTACTGTTTGGTAATCTCGCCATCCCAGTGCGACGGGTCATGGGAGAGGAGTACCTTGAACGGAACATCCTCCACGCCGGCATACGCTTTATCCAGTTGCCCATACTTAGGGAAGCCAGCCCGATTGCCCCAGTTCTCCACACCCAATACGGCGATGTGTTCGCCATCTTTCTCTACCACCCGGTTTTCATTCAGCAGGATATCCCAACCCATTTTGCCATGACTTTCAATGAGGGTGCGCAGGTTCTGGCGCTTGACTTCGGGGTTTGGCCATCGCACATAATCACCATAATCATGGTTGCCAAGTACTGAGAAAACAGCGATCCGCGCCTTGATCTCCTTAAGCGTCTGGATGTGCTTCTGCACCTCTACCGCCATGTTATTAACCAGATCGCCGGTGAAGAACACGACATCCGCCTGTTGTTTGTTTATGAGCTGTACTGCTTCCTGGAGGGGGGCCAGCGACTGAAAACTGCCGGTGTGCAGGTCTGAGATCTGCAGCATCTTAAAACCATTGAATGCTTGGGGCAGGTTCGGAAAGCGTAAGGTGATGTGCTTTACGCGGTAAGTATAAGCGCCCTTTGCCATGCCCCAAATAAATGCCAGGAAGATCACAACGCCGAGTAGCAGGCCTAACTGGCTCAATAGCTCACTGCGGGGCACATCCGCAGTGCTGCTGAAAAGCTCTTTGCCCAGCCGTACCAGGTCATCGAGCACCAGAAACACGAGTGCGACTAGCTGGGCAGCAAAATAGCCGAAAAGCAAGCTTACATAATACGTCTGGAAAGCAGTAGGCGGCGTGCCGCGCATAGCTAAGACAAGTATAAAGGTGCCCGCCATCAATACAAAAATAGCCCAGTAAGTATAAAACAGCAGTTGCTGCGTGAGTGGTGCCAGGTCTTGTGTGGCTGTTCTCACGGCTTGGAAGACATAAAGATCCAGCAGAAACAGCAGCAGGATAACAACTCCTCTGCTGAGAAACTTCGAAAATGCTTGTGACATAAGATATATTTTAAAACAAAAGCACCCTTTACTATGCTGGCGCAGCTGTTCAATTGTTATTTTAAAGTATGATTATTCTGATTATATATTGGCTCCTGTTGAACTAATTAAAGTTAAATCTGCTTGAGCTAACATCTTGTACTTATCAAAATCTATACCGTTGTGAGAGAGGCTGCCATAGTTGTAGAACCTGTACTTTATCAGGCTTCGCTGAACATCAAAACATGGGCTGAGGAAGATCGTCCCCGTGAAAAACTGCTCCTGAAGGGCAAAGCAGCCCTAAGCGACGCTGAACTGATTGCCATTTTGATCGGCTCGGGTACCGCCAAACTGACAGCCGTAGATGTCGCCAAGCTTATACTTGCTGCCGTAAGCAACGACCTGAATGAACTGGCCCGGCTCACGGTAAAGGATCTGATGAAGCACAAAGGTATTGGTGAGGCCAAGGCCATTGCCATTGTGAGCGCTCTGGAACTGGGCCGCCGCCGTAAAGAAACAGCTGCCGTGGCCAAAACGCGCATCACCTGCTCCACGGACATATACAACTACATTAAGCCGCAGCTGCTGGACCTGCCCCATGAGGAGTTCTGGATCATCCTGCTGAACCGCGCCAACATCGTGATGAAGAAAGAGAGTATCAGTTCCGGCGGCGTGGCCGGCACAGTAGCCGACCCGAAGATCATCTTTAAAAGAGCGCTGGAGCACCTGGCAAGTTCCGTGATACTGGTGCACAACCACCCCAGCGGCAACCTTAAACCCAGCGCTGCCGACATCACCCTCACCAAAAAAATGAAAGAAGCCGGCCAGTTCCTCGATCTGCCCGTGCTCGACCATATCATCTTTACCGACAACGACTACTACAGCTTCGCCGATGAAGGAGGATTGTGAGCCTGATGAGTTTTAGAGTTAGAAAGTTAATTAGAAGGTTATGAGTGAGGAGAGACTGAGTAATTTTGCTTTTGCGGAGGAGTTTAAAAAGCGCACGAAAGCATTTGCGTTACGGATAATAAAACTGTTTCAATCGTTGCCCTATAACACGGAGGCGCAGCTTCTGGGAAAGCAGTTGTTACGTGCGTCAACTTCAGTGGCGGCGAATTATCGTTCGGCCTGCCGCGCGAGGTCTAAGGCAGAATTTGCTGCCAAAATTGGTGTGGTGTTGGAGGAGGCAGACGAGACGCTGTTTTGGCTCGAAGTTTTAGAAGAATCTGGTATTATCGCTGCACATCGGTTAGTGCAACTAAAACAAGAAGCTGATGAATTGACCGCTATCCTCACCAGCATCCGAAAATCTGCCATAAAAAAATAACTCCCAATCCCTCTAGCTCTTAAACTCTCTAACTCTCCAGGATTTCCTTCACCCGGCCTACTTCGCCGGTTTCCAGGCGTACTTTGATACCGTGGGGGTGCATGGGCGAGTTGGTCAGGATGTCCTGCACGTAGCCTTCGGTCAGGTTGCCGGTGCGCTGGTCTTCTTTCAGCACGATGTTGACGTGCAGGCCCGGCTTGATGTTGGCGCGTTTTCTTCCGTCCATACTTGCGTGTGGTTTTGTTGAGGCTGCAAGGTACAACATTTACAGGTAAGGCGAAGTATGGCGTGAACTCTACAAGCCACACGTACGCTTTTGTTAGAGCTGTTTTGTGACGATGTTGAGGTATGGCGCATCGGGGTCGAAGCTGAAGCGGGCGGGCGCGGTCAGGTCCTGCTGTTTCACCTCCACCCGCGCAATGTCAGGCAGATTGGCCAGCAGCAGTTCGGGGTCGCTGACCGGCTTGTCGTCAATGGCGAGTTTCAGGCTTCGCTGCTGCTCTGGCACGTTAAAGGCGGCGTATACCTGCTCCAGCCGCGCCAGTTTCACGTCCTCCTTCAAGGTCATCACCACCGCGCCGGCCTTTGCCTTGTCGCCATACTTATCCACGGCGGCAGGACCTTTAAACACTTCTATACTTTGGATGTGGTCCGGGTTCAGGACAAAAGCGCTCATCGCCGTCTCCTGTGAGTTGATGAGCAGGTAGGGCTGCGGCAGCTGTAAGCTTGCCTGCATGGTAACAGTGGCAGGCATCAGTTGCTGCGCCTCCGCCCCTGGAGCAAGTATACAAAAGAGTGCGGCGAGGAAGTGGGTTTTCATAGGAGAAGCAGGTTAATTGTTAAGTTGCCGGAGGTGTTTATCCCTGGGTTCCTGCGACTTTTGCTCCTCTGTAACCTGCTTCATGTGGATGAAGATGCCCGCCAGTATTAGCAGGTGGCCCGCCAGAATCAGGTGCAGGTCGAGGTTGTCGGCGTTGTGGTGCAGCACCCGCACTAAGATGCCCCCTGCTATCATTAGCGCCGCCAGTAAATATAAAGCTCTCCGAATGCTTGTGTTGTTCATGTCAACTATAGTTGGTGAAACATTGCGTCTGGTGTCGGCCAGCGTAGGCAGCACCAGTATAACGTAGCTTATCGGGTAAATTTATATAAAAACGATGTTAAATAATAAATTATTGTCCTGAATTTGAAAAGAGTAGGGTAGCCAGGCGCATTTTGAGGTGTTGTAAAAATGCTACTTCGGCTGCGTTAGCCCCTCCAGGTCGGAGATACCAAGGCTGCGCAGCATGGAAGTCTTTTTGTGCTGGTGCGCCTGCATACGGTTTAGGATATCGTCGAGCAATTGAATTGCCTGTACAATGTAAGGGCCTTTGTTCAGCATCACACAGTCGGCACGTTGGGCCATGGCCGCATCGGTGATCTCGGCCCGCGAAGGACGTCCTTTCTTAGCCAGCGTCTCCAGTACCTGTGTGGCCCATACTACGGGCATGTGGGCCGCCTCGCACAGCCACAAAATCTCTTCCTGCACTTCGGCCAGTCGTTGCCAGCCACATTCCACCGCCAGGTCGCCACGCGCAATCATCACGCCTGCCGGGTAGCTCTGCATCAGGGCCAATAGCAGCTGCGCCAGGTTATGAAAGCCTTCTTTGGTCTCGATCTTGAGCATAATTCCCTTCTCGGTTGCATTCAGCTGCCGGAGTTCCTGCTGCAGCGCCTTCACCATGCTAGCGTCATTCACAAATGACAAGCCTACTATATCGGCGTGCTCAGCCACAAAGCGCAGGTCTTCTTTGTCTTTATCTGTCAGGCCATTTAGCTGCAGTTTGGTATCGGGCAGGTTAATGCCCTGGTCGGCCCGTAGTTTACTGCCAGTGTCGCTTGCATAGGTGATTTTTACCTGCATCTGCTCTTCATTTACCTGCTGCACCAGTCCTTCAATCTTCCCATCGTTAAATAGGATTGGCTGGCCGGCTTTTACCTGCGCAAATATTTCGGGGAGCGTGCAGGAGATATTGGCCGGTTGCACCACATGTCCCTGCGCATCGTATTTGGCTGGCGAGCCGGGCGTGGGTGCTTTAGTGAGCAGCAGCATGTCTCCTTTTCTAAGCCGCAACGGCTCTTCTTCAATTGGCAACTGACCCACGGCAGCCGTGCATTCCCGCATGGTGTCGGTTTTAACTTTCAGCAGGGTGCCGGTGGAGATGTAGGAGTTCTTGAGCAGGTGGGCCAGCACGCCATCCACCGTTTTTTGCACTACGGACAGCTGTCGCTTGCGGCCGCGGGTATCGGTAAAGTATAGCTGATCTCCGGGCTGTAACCCAGCCAGCCAGTCTGCATCTAGCGGCAGTGTGGCATCTGTTCCGGCAGGAACTGGCCCACCGGCAGCAGTGAGCCATACTTTTGCTGGTCCCACTACCTGTCCGAGCTTGTTTTGTACCGGGCGTATAATGAGCAGGGGTGGCCCGGGCTGAAGCGGACCTGTCCGGAGCTTCGGCCCCATCAGGTCCATCAGAATCTGGCAAGGGAGGTGGAGTGCCTCGCTGGCTTTGCGGATTTGCTGTACCATCCGGAGCCATACTTGCGGATCGTCGTGGGCGCAGTTAATGCGGGCGCAGTTCATACCCGTCTGTAGCAGGCGACACACCAGCTCGTAATTATCGGCCAGGTCTGAAGAAAAGGTGACCATGATGCGGGTACTGCGGTTTTCCGGTGCCGGGCCAAGCAGATCGTTGTTGTGGGTGGCTAGCAGCGTGTCGTTCTCCAAAAAAGAAACAGCCAGGTGTTCTTCCGAGGGTTTGCAGTCTGCCAGGCAGCACAAGTGGTGGCGCACCGCCTGTAAGCTGGCCAGCACGTGCCCTTCCGCCCGCCCGAGCGACGACAGGCCCAACTGCGCTAAGGTCTGCTGCAGACTGCGGATGTCATGCTGGCGCAACGCCAGGTAATGAGCTAGGTTCTGCGCACTTTTCCGGAAGTTAGGATGCACATTAACGATTGCCGGAGTCAGTTTTAACTCTAACGCTATGGCCTGTTGGTGTAACTGCTCCAGTTGCCCGATAAGTTGCTGATAAAGGAGGGTGTTCTGCGGCATGGCACTTTAAAAAAGGAGTATTATACTATGGCTACGCTGGTTTGGTATTATAAGATAACATGTTAGCTGTTGAAGTAACATTGAAACGCATTGTTAAATGAATGATGAGCAGCAGCTAAAGGAGAGTGTGCTGGGTAAGACATAAAGTGATGCCGGAAATTTCATCGGCCACAGCACTTTTGAACTGACCAGGCAGCCACGTTTGCCGTACTATAATTTTCAAATAAGATGATAGTATGGCAATAGACATCCCTGTTTGGGCGAAAGCTGGTTTGTGGGGCCTGGTAGCTGGGTCAGCGCTTCTGATTGGCGCCTGCGTGGGTTATTTTGTACCGCTGCGGCAGCGTGTGGTAGCAGCTGTTATGGCGTTTGGCAGTGGCGTCCTGATTTCGGCGCTTTCCTTCGAGCTCATGGACGAGGCATACCAGCGGGGCGGCTTTATTGCCACCGGGCTTGGCTTTTTTCTAGGCGCCGCAATTTTTACTGGGGCTAATTACATTCTGGCACATCAGGGAGCCAGGCACCGTAAACGCTCGGGGCACCAGCAGGCCACAGAAGCTGAGAACAGCGGCAGCGGCATGGCCCTGGCGATCGGCTCGCTGGTAGATGGGATACCCGAGGCGATCGTGATTGGGGTAAGTATGATTGAGGGCGGTGCGGTAAGCCTGGTAGCGGTGGCTGCTATTTTCCTGTCCAACATTCCAGAAGGCCTTTCCAGCTCAGCAGGAATGAAAAAGGCGGGCCGTTCCAAAACCTATGTTTTTGGTGTGTGGCTGAGCATCGCTGTGATTCTTGGTGGCGCTTCGCTGGCGGGCTATTCTGTGTTTAGCGGGTATTCGCCGCAAGTTGTCTCTGCTACCATGGCGCTGGCTGCCGGCGCTATTCTGGCCATGCTCTCTGATACCATGATACCCGAAGCGTTTGAGTATGCCCACGACTTTACCGGCCTGATCACGGTGGCAGGTTTTCTGGTAGCCTTTGTGCTGAGCCAGCTGACCCGATAAAAGTATAGGCCGCCCTGGTTAGGAGCGGCCTATACTTAAAACAATGCAAAGCAGGTTATACTTACAGGTATAGCCTGCAGCGGGACTATTCCTCGTTTACCACAATCTTCTGAATCCGGTCGTTGGCACGAATATCGTCTATCACGTCCAGTCCATCTACCACTTTGCCGAAGCAAGTATGATTACGGTCCAGGTGGGCCGTGTTTTTGCGGCTATGTACAATAAAGAACTGAGAGCCCCCGGTATTGCGGCCGGCGTGGGCCATGCTCAGCACCCCACGGTCGTGGTACTGGTTATCACCGGTCAGTTCACAGTCTATTTTGTAGCCGGGGCCACCGGTACCGGGCACTCCTTTGGCACCTTCGCGCGAGTTAGGGCAGCCGCCCTGTATCACAAAGTCGGGAATAACACGGTGGAAGGTCAGGCCATCATAAAAGCCTTTGTTGGCGAGGTCTATAAAATTTTGTACGGTTTTAGGAGCGTCTTTCTCATAAAACTCTACTTTCATCACGCCTTTGTCGGTATGGATCTCTGCAGTTCTCATGTATATTTCTGGTTAAGCTTAAAAATCAATCCGGATAACAAAAGTAAGCAATTTATAGTTTAAGAAACCTAAGCGGCAGGATTTGCTACGGCTTAGGCTGCCATTCTTGCTGCCGGTAAGTGTCAAAATCAACCAAGAGAGTACAAAGTAACACTATGAAAAAAACAAGGAGACTGGCCTATGCCATTGCTATATGCTGCAGTACCGCACTTATAAGTTGCGGCACAAACGATCAGAATGCTGAGAACGAACTGCAGCGGGAAACAAAGCCTAGCCCCGGCGCGCAGGAAGATGCCCGGATGACTGACCCGAATACACCGGGAGCCCAACAGACCAAGGAGGCCAACGTGCAGCAGGACGGCGCTTCGCTCGGAGCCTATACCATGATGCCATCGAAGAGCATCACGGAAAACTTGATTTCTGACGCGGAACTGACCACGTTTGATTCGGTTGTGAAGCAGGCCGGCCTGGTGCAGGAACTAAGTGGTACCGGCCCCTACACGGTGCTGGCTCCTACAAACGAAGCCTTTGATGCGCTGCCGGAGGGTACCCTGGAGGACCTGATGAAGCCAGAGAACAAGCAGCGATTGGTTAATATTTTGCAGAACCATATCATTGCCGGAAAAATCAGCGCGGCAGACCTGCAGAGTGGCAGCACGCTGCGTACGCTGGGCAACGGGCAGCTGAAAGTAGATAAAAAGCTGGAAGATGTCATGATCAATGGCGCCGCTATTGAAAAAGCAGATATAGAGAGCAGCAACGGTGTAATTCACATCATCAATAAAGTGTTGGTGCCGGCAGAGAAGTAGAGCCTTGCACGTCGTTCGTTCCGCATGAGCGGGTGCAGGAACATTAGAAAAACAAAAAGGCTTTTGGGCGAGATTGCCCGGGAGCCTTTTTGTTTTTAACACAGTCTACTTAAAAGATGCCTTCCGCTTCTGCCAATCTGTAATATCCGGCTCTTTGCGCATGTATACTTCCCATCAGCAGAAGCAGCTTTAATGTGAGGCAAGAGCCTGAGGTATAAAACTGAATAGTATAAAAGTGCAATTTATCATACTTGTTCTTCTGTTATAAAATCAATAGCAGCAGAGAAATCAGATTTGAAGAATTGTATAGGATAAAGCCCCAGTTAGCAAATAGCTTCCAATCTTATGCCGCAAGGGAAAGGTAGTGATGGCATGTAATAGCCCGTGTAACGTTTTGTTGATCTGGTAAATAGCTGAAATTAGCCTTGCGGCAGCTAGCTTACTTCTTACCCCTGTGTACCTGCTGAATTGTATAAATTAACGTAAAAAACAAACATTATCCGATTGCTCCTGTTTTTATCCCGTATACTAATAATGTAAAAATAGTGTAATATCAGTAACCTGTAGTGCAGATTTACGAGTAAATCCTGTGCAACGGCAGCGCTACTGAACAACAGGGATCTACCTCTCCTGGAGCAGGAAATAAACACAGCAACATGCTGCCTGATCTGCCCGGGGCCTTGCAGCAGCCGCTGTGCCCCGGCCTGTTGATAACCATCATAAAATACAAAAACTATGAAATCTAAACTTTACGTACTCCTCATCTTTATGATAGTGAGCATGCCTGCTATGGCGCAGTACAAAACTGTTATGTTTAACTACGAGCGGGCTTATTTCGACGATGGCCAGCCATTGCCTGCTGAAACCAAGTTTATAGTTACCGGAGAAACCAGCCCCACCATTGGCCTGGTAGAACTGAAACTATATGAGTCGAGCAATACAAAGAAAGAACCATTCTATCAGAACTCCTGGAAACGGCGGGTTGGCAGCAGGCAGAATACGTTTTCTATTCCGGTTAGCCAGCCCTTGCGTGGCAACGAAGAGTATACGTTTGTGCTCAACTTTTACTCCCCGATCACAGTTAGGCAGCAGCGCCGGTTGTTGGGGCAGGTAAATGAAGCGCTCTCCGCCTACATCAATCAATCGTATCAGGTAGAGCGAAACAGCATCGAGATGCGGGAGAATCCCAGTACCGTTCGCAGCGATATGAATGCTATTGTAAACCAGGGATTGTCGCTTTACCGAAACCAGATCAACTATAAGTTTGATGGTTTTTCGGATATCGTGCTCGATAAGCTGAAGCAGATACAGGACTTGAACCTCAAAAAAGCCCGCTTTAACATCTTTAGTAAAGAGGACGCTGACAAAACGGAAATCCGGTTAAAGTATGCGCAGGAGCAACTGGAAGCTTTAAAAAGTTTGGTACAGGGAGAGGTAGCGCAATACGTAGGGCCACAGCTGTATGCACTGACTGATACCAAGATCATAAAGGACTACGCTACGGAGAAAACCAAAAATGTGATCGCCCTTAACTTCGGCTATGGCGGAGTATACTATTCCGGCAGCGCCAGCAATTTTACCTCCGATACAGCGCCTTATGCAGGCATTTCGTTGCCGCTGGGTAAAGCACCTTTCTCTTCTGCTTTCTGGAACAACACCAGCATATCGGCAGGTGTGTTTCTCAAGAACCTGGATTTTGGCGATGGCAAGGTAGCGACAGGGCCATTGGTGCAGCGGCCGGTGTTTGTTGGACTTGGCTACAAGGTGCTGCCCTTCATCCGCCTGAATGCCGGCGCTACGGTACTGCAGGACAAAAAAGGTGGTAACAGCCTTTCAGACCTGAGCTTAGATAGGATCTACGTTAGGCCATTTGTTGGCTTGAGCCTGGAAGTGAACTTATGGTTAAACTTAAGCCGCTAACCATGAGGAAGATACTTATATTTATATTGCTGATGGCCTGCGCACTGCAAGCCTCGGCACAGCACGACCACTACAACTGGCACGTCAAGGGCTATGTTGGCATTGCCGACTACTATAATCCCGATCAGGATGCCAGCACTTATTTTTCTGCGAACAACCACCTGCTCTACCGGTTTGAACTGGGTAAAAGCCTGGGAAACACGTTTGGTGTTGCTGCCAGTGCCACGTATGGACACGTGCAGGGCTGGGGAGTTCAGGGAAATTCCTTCACTACAGAAGCACGGATGATATCGGGCCGGCTATACTTCTATACCGACAATGGCTGGATATTCAATACCTCTGCGCAGCTGTCGCCATACTTTTTTGGCGGCTATGGCCTGAGCACTTTGCAAACCACTGTTGGGAGTGAAACGCAGGAGACACGCCGTATGCCGGTGGTGCCGTTCGGCGTAGGGCTCAAATTCCGGCTAACGGACAGGCTACAGCTTAACCTGCAGGCAGAGGCGATCTACAACACCAAGCAGCACCTGGCGCCGCTGGTAGTTGAGCAAAACAAGCATAACAATTCTATTCTGCACGGTGGTCTGGCCCTTGCCTATAGTTTCGGACAGAAAGAATCGACGTTCAAAGCCCCGCGATTCTATGTAGGCAAAGCGGATACGTATGCTACAAGCGGAGGGGAGCTGCTGCCACAGCGGGCAGACAGAAGTATGCTGGACTTTATACTTCAGGTTCAACCTAAGCCGGTGCAGCTTGGCCATAACCCATCAGCAGACAGCCTGACCAAAGCGGCCCGCCAGCAGTTGCCCTTAACGTCTCCCGGCGATTCGCTGATTCAGGATGCAAAAGCCGATCTGGCCATCATTCCTTTTACCAGCAGGCTTGTTACTGTTGATACAACCAACCAGCAAAACCAGGCAGGTGGAGTAACGAAGTATACCCTGGTGCCAGTTGACAGTATGACCGTAAACCCACCAGCTGTTACTGTGCCGGCCGGCAGCCGACAGATGGTATACACTGATACCGATACAAGCCGTGCTGCTGCAGCTGCCAGACGAGGACAGGCTGATACGACACGCACAGCACCATCACCTCGGACAAGGGCGGCTACTGCCAGCCGTGCCGCTGCTGATACTGTCCGGCAGCAAACCAATGCTGTTGTGGCCGATACCAAAAACAAACAAAAAGGAAAGCAAAAGTCCAAAGCGCAACGAAATGAAGAGGTAAAGGACCAGGAGCAGGCAGCTCGCAGCACCGAAGTGGACCGCGAGGTGGAGGAGGAGCATGCCGAGAATTTAACAACAACGGCACCTGTCCGCCAGGACCCCATACGCGTGCAACAGCCCGCAACCCGAACACAGATACAGCAGCGTACTGTTTACGTACCCATCGACCGGTCCTATGCTGACCGATCAGGACAACGCGACAGAACGATGACTTTACTCCTGGATAATGACAGGAGAAGACTGGAAGCGGCAAACAGAACCAACCGCCAGCTGCGCAGCAACCTGGACTCGCTAAATGCCCTGCAGGCAAATGATGCCATGGCAGCGGAGCAGGAAACAGAAAATGCCTCTTACTTGCAGAACGATAGTGTATTGCACTACATGGACGAGCAGGCGGCGCTAAATGATAGCATTTTGCAGCGCCTGACTTTATACCAAGTAGAGCTACAGCGCCTGCAAGCACCGGCGGCACGGGCGGTTACACCAGGTACTACTGCGCCCGCTACTACAGCAGTAGCTGTCCCTGTTGCGGTAAGCAGTCCTGCCCCAGTGAGTGATTCGACCAACGTGTTCTTTGCTTTTAATTCTGCCAAGGTGCCGATGGAGAGCTATAACAGCTTGCTCACCTTTGTAAGGTTGCTGAAAGATAACCCTGACCTGCAGTTACTGCTTGCCGGCTATACCGACCAGCAGGGAGATCCCAACTATAACCTGGTGCTAAGCCGCAAGAGAGCGGAAGCCGTGTCTGCTTTTTTCCAGGAGCAGGGTATTGCCAAAGAGCGGATCAGAGCAGAATATAAAGGCGAAGCTTCCTCCGCTAACAAGTCTGTAAACCCGGTAAACAGGCGGGTGACATTATACTTACATTAGTAATTGAAGCTCCTGCAGTAAGATGCAGGAGGAAAAAAGAACAGCCTCCCGTCGCAGAACTATACGTGCGGCGGGAGGCTGTTTTATAGTATGGAAACTACCACACTATAGTATAAAGTATCAGAAAAATGTGGTCCGCTTATTACGAAAGGGCGTGAAGTATTCTGTTGCTGCCCTGCAACTCAGAAAGGATTGGTAGCCCAGACGGCTAGCTCCGGTATAAACCCGCGGCTATCCATTTCCAGCGCGCCTTTAATAGCCCATGCAATCTCCTCACCTCGCAGCTTGTTAGGCTTGCTTTCCCGCTCCTGCCGGTCTTCACGGCCAAAAGCAGTGGTTACCTCGCTGGGGTTTATCAGCATCACGCGTATGTCGTAGCGGCGCAGCTCGGCCTGCCAGCTCTGCGTCATGCTGCGGAGGGCAGCTTTAGACGAAGCATAGATGGAGCCGCCTTCATACCCTTTGCTGGCCGCTGTTGAGCCTATGTTGATGATGTTGCCAGCATTCTGTTTTTTGAAGATTTCGGCAGCCTGCGCCGCCATCAGAGCCGCACCAAACACATTAACACGGTAAATTTGCTCGAAATTTGCAATGGTCAGGTCTTCCACTCTTCTGGCTATACCTATGCCTGCGTTGTTGATCAGCACATCCAGCCGGTCATACTTCTCCATAAATACCTCAAAGGTACGCTGCACATCATTAGGGTTGGCTACATCGGCCGTGATGGGCATTGCTCCGATTTCTTCTGCCGCTTTCTGCGTGCGTTCTTTGTCGCGCCCGGTGATGGCCACCGCAGCGCCGTGTTCTACCAGTAGCTTAGCAGTGGCATAACCAATGCCCAGCGTACCACCTGTTATCAGTATGTGTGCGTTCTCCAGTTTCATGTTTGTCTTTTGGAAGTGAAACACTTTTTAACGCAGCAAGGGAGACAGGGTTAACAACCAGCTCCTAAGAACCGATTTTGTATTAAAGAGATGCGGACTACGCAAGATTGTATAGTAGGTTCTGAAAACTTATGGGAAGCTGCTAAAAGGCCGTAGATATTCTTATCTTGTCCTCTGTTTACAGAAAACTGATAAAGTGTGCCGGCAAACATGATATTACACCGAGATGGCCTGGTAGAAATGCAATACGATGCCGCCGTTGATATTCTGAAAGTAAAGTGGCTGGACAGCAAAGGTGCTACCAGGGACGAGTTCGGCTATTCTTTCCAAAAGCTGTTAGAGACTATTCGGAACTACGACATAAAAAAGCTCCTGATCGATTCGCGTGAGGACATAACAGCAGTGACGGATGAGGAGTATAAAGAATTGAATACCACGTTTGCTAACAAACTGGCTGGTACTCGCCTGGCCCGCATTGCCCGTTTGGGAACTACAAACACCAGCCGCGAGAGCTTTGTAGAAGCCTTGGTTGAGGATGTGCTGGCACTACCCGATACGACTGTGGCTTACCATAACTTTTACGACGAGCAGCACGCCACGGCGTGGCTTGTAGCATAAAGCAAGTATACACGCCTTATTTCCGGTTGTCGCCGCCGTGCAGCATACTTAGGTAGCTTTCGTAGCGGGAGAGGGCGATCTCATTGTGGCGCACCGCCTCGATTACAGCGCAGCCCGGCTCATTGAAATGGGTACAGTTATGGAAGCGGCACTGGTTCAGGCGCTCGCGCATTTCCGGGAAATAGTGGCTGAGCTCCGCCGCCGGAATATCTACGATACCAAGCTCCTTTATACCAGGCGTATCGATGATAAACGTGGCGTCATTTACCTCAAACATTTCGGCAAAAGTAGTGGTGTGCACGCCTTTATCCGAAAAATCAGAAATTTCTGAGGTCTTCAGTGCCAGATCTGGCACCAGCAGGTTGATGAGCGTGGATTTGCCTACGCCGGAATGACCAGAGAAGAGTGTTGTTTTGCCTTGCAACAGCGCTTTCAGCGCGTCAATTCCTTCGTTGGTCTGGGCTGAAGTAGCGAGGCTTGAATAACCGATCTGGTCATACAAGAGGCTGATCTGGTGCTGGTAATGTTGCACGTCCTCATCATACAAATCTGTTTTATTAAAGATGAGCGTAGTGGGGATGCTGTATGCCTCAGCTGTTACCAAAAAGCGGTCGATAAAGCCAAACGAGGTGCGGGGCGAAACCAGCGTTACCAGCAGCAGCGCCTGGTCCAGGTTGGCGGCAATAATATGAGCATAAGCTGTTTTGTGGGTGCTCTGGCGGATGATATAGTTTTCGCGATCTTCTATTTTATGGATGACTGCCGTTGCTTCTTCCGTGCCCTCTATATCAAACTCCACCCGATCGCCAACAGCCAGCGGGTTGCTCACTTTCATTCCCTGCAGCTTAAATTTGCCCCGTAGCCGTGCCCGGTGCAGTTGCCCGGCTTCGTCGCGCACCAGGTACCAGGAACCTGTAGATTTTATGATTACTCCTTTCATGTATGCTATTTTAGCAGCAGCGCCACATCGGCCATAATGCGGGCTGTGGCGCCTGCCTGTGCTTGTACGTATTGTTTTCCGGTAGTGGTGATATGCTGCACTGTTTCCGGTGACTGCTGTATGCGTTCAAAAACCTGTAGCAGCTCCTGGGAATTCTGCACCGGAAAAGCGCATTGTAAAGCCACCAGGTCGTGGGCCTCCTGAAATTTATCGTACGTAGGCCCAAAGAACAATGGCAGGCCGAACACAGCTGCTTCGAGGGTATTATGTAGCCCCTTGCCAAAAGCACCGCCGATGTAAGCATAAGTGCCGTAGCTGTATAAAGCCGACAGCATGCCAACATTATCGATCACCAGGATTTTATACTTTGTTACAGTCTGAGCTGTTGCCGTTGAATAGCGTGTGGCCTCTGTGCCAACTGCCTGCATCACGGCATTTATACTTGTCTCGTTTACCTCATGCGGCGCCATGATAAATTTCATACTGGTGCTATACTTTTTTATCAGCGGCAACAGTACCGCTACATCGGCAGGCCAGCTGCTGCCCACTATCATCACCTGCTGCTGTTGTGCAAATGCTTCTACCAGGGGCAAGCGCTGTACCGAAGCCGCTGTTTGCAGCACCCGGTCAAAGCGAGTGTCGCCGGCTACGCTGGCATTGCGGATATTTATACTTTGCAGCAGCTCCAGCGATTGTGCATTTTGAGTGTAAATATGTGTAAAGTAGCGGAGCATCTCGCGGTTGAAGTTGCCGTATGGCTTAAAGAATACCTGACTAGGCCGGAAAATAGCAGAGATAGAGAGGGTAGGGATCTGCCGCTGATGCAACTCCAGCAGGTAATGGTGCCAGAATTCATACTTGACAAACACGGCCAGCTGCGGCTGTACCAGATCCAGAAACCGCTTGGCATTACGGCTGCTGTCCAGGGGCAGGTAGAAAATGTAATCGGCACCGCTATAATTTTTGCGGACCTCGTAGCCCGATGGGGAGAAGAAGGTGAGCAGGATCTTATAATCCGGGTAAGCCTGGCGAAAAGCCTCTATCACAGGCCGACCCTGTTCAAACTCACCCAGGGAGGCGCAGTGGAACCACGCCACCGGTGCGCTGTTACCCTGCAACGCCTCCTGCAGCCGTTCAAACTGGCGTTGGCGTCCCTGCCGCATCTGCCTGGCCTTCGGGTTAAATGGAGCCGCTAATGCCAAGGCCGCTGCATAGGTTCTGATACCGATGTCGTAGAGAAATTTCAAAGTAACTATAAGCTTATGGCTGACAAACGACCTCCTGAGTTCTACAGAACGTGCATGTTTCTGCGGTGCAAATATACGTGATTGCCTTTTGTGAAGAGCGGTTTAGTTTAAGAGTTGCTTCCAAGGGAGGTATTTCGTTTAGGTGGCAGTTTCTCTTTCGCCCAGAACCAATTGCCGAAGTATGGCAAATAGCCAGCACTCTGATACAATTAGCAAGGGCAAATGTTGCCTGCGGGCCTACTCTTTTACATTAGGAGGAAAAACCTAAAACAGTAGGTCTGAAAATAAAACAGCCCCTGCTGTAAGGCAGAGGCTGTTTGTAAGTTGTTGTGAATAACGCTTAGTGGCCTTTGTTGGCCAGGTAGCTGGATACACCTTCTTTTGTGGCTTGCATTCCTTCCTGGCCTTCTTCCCAGTTAGCCGGGCAAACTTCGCCTTTCTCTTCAAAGTACTGCAGGGCATCTACCATACGCAGGGCTTCGTCAATGCTGCGTCCTAGCGGCATGTCGTTTACTACCTGGTGACGTACCACGCCTTCTTTGTCGATCAGGAATAAACCGCGGTAAGCTACGGGCTCCCCAACAAAGGTCATTTCACCTTCCTCGTTATACTCGTAATGGCCGGCCAGCACATCATAGTTTGTGGAGATGGTTTTAGCTGCATCTGCTACCAGGGAATATTTAACACCCTGGATACCACCCTGGTCCTGTGGCGTGTTCAGCCAGGCGAAGTGAGAGAAGTGCGTGTCGGTAGAGCAGCCCACTACGGCTACGCCCTTACGCTCGAAATCCTCCATTCTATCCTGGAACGCGATGATCTCTGTTGGGCAAACAAACGTGAAGTCCATTGGCCAGAAGAAGAAAATAACGTGCTGTTTGCCTATATACTGCTCTAAGGAGAAATTATCCTCTATTTCATCACCATTAACAACTGCTGTAGCTTTGAAAGCCGGTGCTTTTTTACCTACTAATACTGCCATTTACAATTAATCTTAAAATTTATAATCTATTTAGTTACTTGTGAAATACTGATTTGTTTGTCCGGTTCCACTTTATTCCCTGTCAGCTGCACTGCTACGCTCTTTATCTCAAAGTTGCTCATAGCGCGCTTACGAAAGAATGTCGCCAAAAGCTGCTCCAACTCCGGATCTTCAAAATCGATGATCTCTTTGGTGTTGCTGCAGTAAATATGGCTGTGCGGCATCGTGTTTGCGTCGTAGCGCTTGCCACTTTCTTCTGACAGCACACGCAGTACCAGATTATGCTCCACAAAAGCATCAAGGGCCTTGTAGACGGTGCCCAGTGAAATGCTGGGATTAGCCGGCTTAAGCTGCTGGTAAACCTCTTCGGCTGTCGGGTGATGATCATGCAACTCCAGCACAGCCTCATACACTACCATGCGCTGGCTTGTGGCTTTCAGGCCTGCGGCTGCGATGCGTTGGTGGACTTCCTGACGGGTTAACTGCTGCATGTTCTCTTTTTTAGTGGAGAAAAATTCTTATATAAGAATTAATGCTGCAAAAGTAAGTGAAAGACAGCAGTGCTCCAAACCATCAGCAAATAATTCTGCAGGTAGAAGGGTAAAGCAGGTGTAATGCCCGCAGGAGATGCAAACATAAGTATGCAAACCTGTTTGAAGGCAAGGAAACGGCTATGTAGAAGAGCAATAAAGGATAGGAAAATATTCAGGCAATAGGCAAACAGGGCTGAGAATTGCCTGTAATGGTATTGCCGGCAGCAGCAGTACCACTACAGGTAGCATGGCCGCAGCAGGAATTAATTGCATCAAAGTACTGACAGGCGAATTACGCCTGCAGGAAAAGAATGCTTTTAAGCCAGTTTATACTATATGTTGGCAGACTGCTTGTCGTGGTTCACCAAACGGAAATACAGAGATTGCTTCAGGTGCATATTGGACGTATCCATGGCAGGTGTTTCTCCAACTTTTGCATCCTGCGCATTTGCATGTGCGGTCATCTTGGAGACTTTGAGCATGACACCGAAGAAAAGGAGTACAAAAAGAAGAAGAAGCTTTAATACAAAACGGGTTGTAATTTTCTCAGCAGGCTGCATTAGAGTTTGTAAAAGTAAGTTTCATAGGCAAAATTAATTATGCAAAGAAAGTACATTTAAATATATTTATAAAATGAATTTGTATAAATGTTCTAATTTATTTGTACGTAATCAGCATAATGACTTTAGCGGCACACTAACTGAAAAGTAGTGCGGGTGCGCTGTTCTAATAGGATTTCTTTGCCCTGCATAATCTTTTGCAAACTCTCCGCATCATAGTTTTTTATACTATACAGGTACAGGTGCGTGTTATAGTGTATCACAAACTGGTCGTGGAGGGCCTCTATCAGGTGGTGCAGGCGCTCCTGGTAAAAATCAGTGCAAATAGAAAACGAAATGGCGGAGTTCTGCATCAGGTTTATTTTGATCCGCAATTCAGACAGGACGCTAAAAATCGTCTTTAAATTCTTTTCGGAGATAAACGTAAAATCTTTCACACTGAAGGAGATCAGGCATTGGTTTTCTTTGATGATATAGGCTGGTGGCAGCTTCTCAAAACGGCAGTCGCATACTTTGGTGCCTTCGCCGGTTGGGTTCAAAAAAGACTTAACATACAGCGGTATATGCTTGTTAGCCAAAGGTTTTATTGTTTTCGGGTGAATGACAGAGGCTCCGTAATAAGCCATTTCCACTGTTTCCTGATAAGATATCTCCGGGTAACGAACAGTATCTGTAAAGTGCTTGGGATCAGCATTCAGCAAGCCTTCCACATCTTTCCAGATCCACATGCCGGCCGCATCCAGGCAATAAGCAAAAATGGCAGCACTAAAATCGGAGCCTTCCCGGCCAAGGGTGGTGGTGTGGCCGTTGGCAGTACCCCCCAGAAAGCCCTGTGTAACTACCATCTGGTGCTCCAGCAGCGAAGGCAATTCCTGTTTTATCTGCTGTTCTGTACGGGGCCAATTTACCTTGGCTTCGCGCCAGGTGCTGTCGGTTTGTACATATTGGCGGCTGTCGACCCAGGTATTCGGCAGACCTTGCTGCTGCAGGTAACCGTGTAGTATAACCGAAGCAAATAGTTCTCCGAAGCTTACAACCTGATCGTACTGCATATCGTAACTGCCGGACGGGCTGACTGCCAGCAGTGCCTGTTGCAGGGCCTGGTATTGTTGCTCTAATTGGGCATGTACCGGGTTGGCAGCATCTGTAAACAACGCAGCCGCTTCCTGCTGGTGATAGGTCCATATCTGCTGCAGGGCGTCAAGGTAGTCGCTGCCCTGGTAGGCCAGACTAAAAACCTGCTCCAGCGCATTGGTCGTTTTGCCCATAGCTGATACGACCAGCAGCAGTTGTTTTGTGCCGCCATGCACCTGCACGATGTGGGCTAGATTTTGGAAAGCTGCTGCATTTTTAACGGAAGCGCCGCCAAATTTAAATACTTTCATTGCTGTGTAAGTGATGTTCCGCAAAAGTAATGATTTTAGGAAATGCGCCTAAAAACGATAAATTTGTACTATGTAAAATATTTAAATACCCATCTTATGAACGACAAACTTGCACTACCTGTGGGCACTACGCTCGATAGGTTTATCATGAGAAAACAAGAAGATTTTCCGTATGCGTCAGGCGAACTATCGCAGTTGCTGCGAGACATTGCCCTGGCCGGAAAAATTGTGAACCGGGAGATAAACCGTGCAGGCCTGCTGGGAGTTACCGGCGCCCATGGCCAGCAGAATGTGCAGGGCGAAGAGCAGCAGAAGCTGGATGTAATTGCAAACATCCGCTTTATACGGGCCTTACGCAACGGGGGTGAAGTTTGTACCATTATTTCAGAGGAAGAGGATGAGATTATCCAGACTGGCAACACCAAAGGAAAGTATATTGTAGCCATAGACCCGCTGGACGGCTCATCAAATATTGATGTGAATGTATCTATCGGAACAATCTTTTCAATTTACAGAAGAACCTCTAAGGCAGGCCAGGATGGCACCATGGAGGATTGTCTGCAGAATGGCACGCGCCAGGTGGCAGCCGGCTATATTATATATGGATCCTCTACCATGATGGTGTATACGACCGGCAACGGTGTAAATGGCTTTACCTATGAGCCAAGCCTGGGAGAGTTCTTCCTGTCGCACCCCGATATTGTGACGCCCAAAACAGGCACCATCTACTCTATTAATGACGGCAACTTTAACAGCTTTCCGGAAGGCATCAGAGAATACCTGCGCTATTGCCAGCAGCACAACTACTCGGCCCGTTATATCGGCTCGCTGGTAGCTGATTTTCACCGCAACCTGCTCAAGGGGGGCGTCTACATTTACCCGCCTACCACCAAGGCCCCTAATGGCAAGTTGCGGCTCCTTTATGAGTGCAACACGCTGGCCTTTATTGTAGAGCAGGCAGGTGGTAAAGCTACCAATGGTTGCCGCCGCATAATGGAGCTGGAGCCGGAAGAACTGCACCAACGGTGCCCACTGATCATTGGTTCTTCTGAAATGGTAGATATGGTAGAAGAATTCCTGCACGCCGAGATTGCAGTTGAAGCTGGTATGAAAGAGGCCTGATCTACCTGCATCTTACTTATACTTGCCTAGACATAAAAAAGGGCAGCAACTCAGGTTGCTGCCCTTTTTTATGTCTAGGCTATACGGCTTAAGTATAAATTTCCTTTAGTGGACAAAGCCACATGGCTTCGGCATTTAGCGGTTGCTGTACTGCTGCCGGAGCCGGGCTTTTTGTAACTCCCGCTTCACGATCAGCCGGGCAATACGCTCAGCTATTGTCTCGGTATCATCCGCTATCATGGCCTGTTTTACCTGCTGCTCTTCCACATCGATGCGGTACAAAATGTGGAGCAGGCGGTTCATGTCGGTGTGGAGCAGGTGCGCGACCACCCGGGCTACTTTATAACAGAGGGCTTCCTGGTCTGTGGCGGGCAGGTTGTCTACCTCAAACACCTGTTGCAGGCGGCGGGTAGTGCTGATGAGAAGTGCGGAAGCGTCGGGCATACCTTTTAAGTACTTAAAACAAAACCCTCCGGTGGCGGAGGGTTTTGTTTGGGTTATTCTGTGTCTTCTGCCTGCTGGTTTTTGTCGCCAGTTGTAGCTGCAGCAGTTTCATCAGCTTCTGTAAAACCTACATACTGATTTACAATGGAGTACCAGCTCACAAGTTTCTTCATGTCTGATGCATACACCCGGTCTTCGTCATACTCAGGCAAAGCCTCTTCCATAAAGCTCTTCAACTCGGCATTATCCGGCTTATCGCTCACGGGCAGGGTGTCGCCATACTTCTGGTGGATGCGGTCGAACACCTCTGCCAAAGACACTGTGCCTTCCTCATCCGTAGTATAAATAGAAATTTCATCCAGCAACGACATGCGGTGTCGGGCCTGTGCCACTACGGTGCGTGGGTTTTCCTCCAGGCTCTCCACAATAACGCCCGTTCGGGTAGGCTTAACAATGCGGTAAAGTCCGCTCATGCCAGAGATGGCAGCAACTTGTTTTAAATCAATAGGCATAATGAAATATAAAACGGTTATAATTTAAACATGACCGGCATGGTAGCATTTACGCCGTAGCCGGGAGCTTTAAACTTGAGCACCTTCACAGCACGTACTGCTTCTTCGCCGGTGCCGGCGCCGGCATTGCGCAGCACCTTAAAGTTAGAGGTAGAGCCATCTTCGTTCAGCGTAAAGCTGAGGATAACCTCGCCCTGCACACGATTACGTTTGGCTAGCGGCGGGTACTTCAGCTCTTTATAAAGGTCTTTGTACATCGCTTCCACGCCACCTTCATAGAACTCAGCTACCGGAATCACTTTGTCCGGCGTCCATACTTTCTCTTCCTGTGGGGGCTGCTGCTTGGTTTCGGTTGTCTGGGCCGAAGCGCCGAAGGCTGCAAGGGCAAATAAAAGAAACAAAAAAGAAATTTTACTTTTCATATAGGCTAAACATTTAAATTCAACATCACCTGTGGGCTCCAGCTACTCCGGCTTAAATGTAGTACGCTTTGTTACTGCTGCTGCATCTGGGCATTAATCTCAGCAATATACTCCAGTATTTCATCGCGGCCACGCCTGCTGGTCGAAGACGTAAGAAAAATAGGAGGGAGCTCTTCCCAGGTTTCCAGCAGTCTACGCTTGTAAGCCGCAAGAGTTGAATCCGTTTTAACGGAAGACTGCTTGTCGGTTTTAGTAAAAACAAGTACAAAAGGCACGCCAGTTTTACCCAGGTACTCCATAAATTCCAGATCCTGCGCCTGCGGCTTGTGGCGCGAGTCGATGAGCACAAACACGCAGGTCAGGTTTTCGCGGTGCTGCATGTAATAGTTGATCATCCGGCGCCATTCTTCGCGCGAGCCCTTGCTGACCTTGGCATACCCATAGCCCGGCAAGTCTACCAGGTACCACGCATCGTTGATAAGAAAGTGGTTGATGAGCTGTGTTTTGCCAGGCGAAGCAGAGGTTTTAGCCAGCCCTTTCTGCTCGGTAAGCATATTGATAAGCGATGACTTGCCTACGTTGGAGCGCCCGATAAAAGCATACTCCGGTTTATTGGGCGTTGGGCAGAGCTCCACTTTGGTATTGCTCATCAAAAACTTGGCTTCCTTAATGATCATCTTATCTGGTTTAAGGCAGTATAGTCACTATTTGCCTGTTAATATTAGAGTATACCTATGTGTTTATTACCTTTAGCCTGGTTCTGAAGCAGGTTAGGTTCTGGCACCTCAAAGGTACTATTTATTTTTCCAAACATGAAGTACAGGCACTTTTTACCAATTCAGGATTCGGGTGTGTTAATGCCTGCGGGCGCCAAAGCGTTTGGACCTGTGATAAGCGTGTGGCTGCTGTTGCTGGCCATGCTGCTAACGGTACACATCACCTTGGCCGGGCCGGTGCACCATTACCTCCGCCAAGCCGATAAAGCTTTTGCGGTAGAAGATTATGCACTAGCGGCTGAGCTGTATGCCCGCGCCGTAGAAGCCGACCCGCAGAGCGTGCAAGCGAACTATAAGCTGGGGATAGCTTACCTGGAGCTGCGGCTTCCTAAAAAAGCAAAGCTATACTTTGTCCGGGTACAAAAGCTGGACCCCAGAATAGGCGAGAAACTGTTGCTATACCTGGCCGATGCCTGCCAGCAGGATTATGACTTTGCCTCTGCTAAAACCTACTACCAGCAGGAGCTGCTGAAAACAGGTCGCAATGAAACTATGTACCGCGCTCAGTTGGCGAAGCGGCTGGAGGAGTGCGCTGCCGGTGAAGCAATGGCCGTCCTGCCACCGCTGGCTGATGTGGTAAATGCCGGCCCGGCCATCAACTCGCGCTTTGCCGACTATGTGCCCGTGCTGCTGCCCGGCGATAGTGTGCTACCTTATACCAGCCGACGCCCGACCAAGCGTAAGTTTGCCGATGCCGCAGGAGTAGAGCAGGTACGCATCAGCCGGCAGTGGCAACATGCCTGGCAGCCATCTACCCTGTTCCTTGATACTGATGCAGCCTTACCGGCACAGGCAATGGTTTCGGCGGCGGCAGATGGGCAGGAGTTGTACACATTCTTTCAGGGTAAAGGCTTGTACCGCGCGCAGTGGCAGCAGAACGGCTGGACGAAGCCGGAGCCGTTGGGGGCACCGTTCAACAAGGGCGGCATCGTATACTCGTTAGCTGTTACGGCTGATGGCCGTTTTGCTTTCTTTTCCAGCGATCGCCCCGGGGGTATGGGAGGCCTGGACCTATACATGAGCTACAGGCAGGAAGATGGCAGTTGGAGCGAAGCGCTTAACCTGGGGCCTTCCGTTAACACGCCGTACGACGAAGATGCCCCGTTTGTAGATGCCGCCACAAACACCTTATACTTCAGCTCCCGCGGGCATAACAGCATGGGCGGCTTCGATATATTCAGATCCACGCTTCAGCAGGCAGTGTGGGCGCAGGCACAAAACCTGGGCCTGCCTGTCAACTCACCCCAGGACGATGTATACTTTACTTTGAGCGCCGACAGGAATACCGCCTATTTTTCGTCTGATAGGCCGGGTGGCTTTGGTGCGAAGGATATTTACCAGATTATTTTCCGGAAATAGTGTTCTAACATACTTATTAAGAGGAGGAAGGAAAGGAAAGCACAATGAAAATTATACCTGTTTTTTTCGTTTGCTGTATCTTTTATTTTATATATTTGTGACTTGTTAAAATAAATATTATTTATTTCATACTTATACTTTACTTTGATGCGGGTTATGTTGGATAAAGCGGTGCTTGCCAACTTAGCTGCATAGCAATGCAAACAACGCGTTTATTAAAAAGTATAAATTAAGACATATACTGATTTTAATATTGTACGTATACAAGCAAAGCCAGTCATTGAGTCTGATGTATTACACAAAGCATTACGCCTTTCTAAATATTTATTGCCAGGGAATTATATAAAACTTTTACACATGAATCATTTTGCCAAGTCGTTCTCACGGCTTTCTTTGCTCCTGCTGATGGTGTGCCTTTTCGCAGCCGCTGCTTCAGCCCAGAGCACCAGAAAACAATTACGGTCCGCAAACAAGTTTTTCGATAAAGAGAATTACCGCGAGGCAATTCCTTTTTACGAGCAGGTGCTGGCAAGCGATCCAAACAATGCAAAAGCGCTTTATTATGCCGGTATCAGCTACATGACCTTTGATAAGGAGAAGGCGGCGGATTACCTCTACCGTGTGCAGAAGCTGAAGCCGAATATCGACAAGGACCTGGAGTATTGGCTGGGACGCGTGGATCATATCAACTACCGGTTCGACAGCGCCATAGATCATTTCCAGAAGTACCAGAAAACGGTAAAAAAGCGCAATGAAGAGCGCCGGGAGGAAGTGGCACAGCTGATCAAGTATGCCAAAAGCGCTAAAAAAGAAGTGGCTAACCCGAAAGATGTGTTTGTGAAAAACCTGGGCGGCACAATTAACACCGCTTACTCGGAGCATAGCCCTGTTATTTCGTCGGACTTCAATTACCTGCTGTTTACCACCCGTGCCCAGAACGTAACAGGAGGCAAAGAGGCCCGCGACGGCGAATTTTACGAAGACATTTTTGAGACCAACCGCCTGGGTGAAGATGAGTGGGAGAAGCCGCGTGCAGTGCCAGGCGCCCTGAATAGCCCCGGCCACGATGCCTCGATCCAGTTATTTGACAACGACACTAAAATGCTGATGTACCGCTCCGAAAATAACGGCGACATTATGGTGGCAGAACGCCAGCCAGATGGCAGTTGGGGAGCACCGAAGAGCATTGGCAGCAACATCAACAGCCAGGACTTTGAATCGGACGCCTACATTTCACCGGACGGACAGACGCTGTTCTTCTCGACCAGCCACTACTCTGAAAATGGAGACCTGGACCTGTATGTAGCCAAGCGGGCTGCGAACGGAAACGGATGGCAGACACCCAAAAGCTTGGGCACAACCATCAACACGCCTTACGACGACGATAGCCCATACCTTGCTGCGGACGGCACGCTGTTCTTTGCATCACGTGGCCATAACTCAATGGGTGGCTATGATATCTTCTCGGCCAAGTATGATTCTGTGGCCAGAAGATGGGCGCGCCCCGTAAACCTGGGTTCGCCAATCAATACGCCGGATGATGATACCTACTACCGTTTAGCGCCGGATGGCAGCTATGCTTACCTGTCGTCTTACCGCATTGGTGGCTACGGCGAGAAAGATATTTATACGATTAACTACATCCGCACTACCAATGTAAACGGGCAGGTGTTCTCACTGCGCGACAGCACAGTTATCCCTGGTGTAGAGTTGCTCTTTAATGGCTTGCAGGCTGATAAACGTCCGATTGCTTACCGCGACGTAACCAAACCAGACTCCGGCGCTTATGCCGTGCAGGTGCTGTCAGGACGCAAGTATCAGGTGCAGCTGTCTAAAGATAACAAGCAGATTGCAACGGCCGAGCTTGACGTGCCGGTTAGCCTGAGCGATACCACCAACCTGACACATAATTTCTACATCGATTATGTCGATACCACCGGGGCTGTTGCAACAGGTCGTTTTGCGCTGCAGAACATCTACTTCGAAACAGACAAGTATGCTCTGCGTCCGGAGGCTTTGGGAGAACTGGACAGAATTGCGCAGATCCTGAAAGATAATCCTGGTATCAACATCAGCATACAAGGCAACACCGACTCCCGTGCAACAGACGAGTATAACATGACGCTGGGCCAGAACCGTGCTGATGCGGCTTTCGATTATCTGGTAAAACAGGGCATTTCGCCGAAGCGCATGGTAACAGTAAGTTACGGCGAACGCCGTCCGGCTGTACCTAATACTTCGGAAGAAAACATGCAGCTGAACCGCAGAACCGAGTTCAAGGTGATTCCAAGAGAAGACCAGGCACAGCAGAGCCTGTAATACCTATAGCAGCGGCACAGCAGCCACTGACATCCTTCTAAAACCGGCCAGGCCTACACGCCTGGCCGGTTTTTTTATAATTCGGAACATATTCCGTGAAATATAGTTTTAGGAACAGTATTTTTGCCTGAACTATACTTTACAACAAGCCCATGGCGGTAGTACCTTATAAAGACCAGAACGAGAACAAGAAGCAGCAGGTAGCCACGATGTTTAACAACATCGCCGGCAAGTATGATTTCCTGAACCACTTCCTGAGCGCTGGTATTGATATTATCTGGCGCAAAAAAGCGGTAAGCCTACTGCAGGCTCAAAAGCCGAAGCTGGTGCTGGACATTGCCACCGGCACCGCTGATTTCGCGATAGAAGCCCTCAGCCTGCACCCCGATAAAGTGGTGGGCGTGGATATTTCGGAGGGCATGCTGGCCGTAGGGAGGGAGAAATTACTTAAACGCGGGCTCTCGGATAAGATCGAACTGAAGTATGGCGACTCCGAAAACCTGCCGTTTGCCGATAATACCTTCGATGCCATTACGGTAGCCTTCGGAGTACGTAACTTTGAGAACCTGGCCAAAGGACTTGCTGAAATGAACCGTGTGCTGAAACCGGGCGGCACAGCTGTCGTACTGGAGTTCTCGAAGCCGCGGGCTTTCCCGATGAAACAACTCTATCAATTTTATTTTAAGAACATACTACCGGTGGTAGGTAAAATCGTTTCAAAGGACAACGCCGCCTATACCTACCTGCCCGAATCTGTGCAGGCGTTCCCGGACGGGCAGGAGTTTATCAATATCTTTGAAGCAGTTGGATTTAAAAGCACAAAATGGCATTCACTTACATTCGGTATCAGCTCCATTTACACAGGCAAAAAATAACGATACTTGGCTTTATGGCTTTGCTGCTGTTGGGCGGTCATACAGCCATCGCCCAAGAAAAAATTAAAGGCGAAAACAAACCCGGCTACGACGACAAGCCCATCCACTATGGCTTTTACCTGGCCCTGCCCGCCACCCGCTATAACCTGCAGCACTCGCAATGGTATGCCGACCAATTGGCCGGCGCCGATGCTTCGGGCGCCGATTACTTAACAGCAAATACCAAAACCAACTTCGGCCTTTATACAGGGCTGGTACTGAATGTGCGCCTGGCGCAATACCTGGATGCCCGTTTTGTACCGGGCGTAGGCTTTTACGGCCGGCCGATTGTGTTTACCAACACCCGGGCCGAGGACGAAGAAGATATTCAAACTGTTAGCTCTACCGTAGTGGAGCTGCCTTTGCTGCTGAAGTATAAAGCCCGCCGCCGCGGCAATTTCCGGATGTATTTTGTGGGAGGGCTTAAGCCTGCGATAGACCTGGGCAGCGGGAAAAACAGCCCGGAGAATGTAGATGAGAACCTGATACAGGTAAACAAGTATGACCTGGCCATAGAGTATGGCGTAGGACTGGATATCTTTTATCCATACTTTAAGTTTGCGCCGGAGCTGCGCTTCTCACAGGGTTTGCTGAACATGCACAAGCCCATCAACGACGATGCGCAGACCTATAGCCGGAGCATAGATCGGCTTACCACCCGAAACGTTTCACTGATTCTGTTCTTTGAATAAAACATACCCATGACTAAAATCGCATTTGTGACCGGAGCTACTTCCGGTATAGGACATGCCACTGCTCTGGAACTGGCCAAACAAGGGTACCGCATAATTGCCACCGGTCGCCGTACCGACCGCCTGGACGAATTAAAGCAGCAGCTGGCCGATGTGCCGGTTTATACACTGGCGTTTGATGTGCGCGACAAAGAAGCCGTGCAGCAGGCTGTAGACTCGCTGCCAGCAGAATGGCGGCAGATAGAAGTACTGGTGAACAACGCCGGCAATGCCCACGGGCTGGCACCTATCCAGAAAGGAAGTGTGGATGATTGGGATGCCATGATCGATATCAACGTGAAAGGCCTGCTTTATGTAACACATGCGGTGCTGCCCCTGATGCTGGAGCATAAGAAAGGCCATATCGTGAACATCGGTTCTATTGCCGGCAAGGAAGTATACCCGAACGGCAACGTGTACAGCGCTTCCAAATTTGCGGTAGACGCGCTCTCCAAATCCATGCGCCTGGACCTGGTGCAGGAAGGCATCCGCGTATCGGAAGTGAACCCTGGGTTGGTAGAAACGGAGTTCTCGGAAGTACGCTTTAAAGGCGACAAAGAGCGGGCGGAGTCGGTATACAAAGGCTTCGATGCGCTGCAGGCGCAGGACATAGCCGAGCTAATCAGCTTTATTGTTACGCGACCGGCCCACGTCAACCTGGCCGAAGTACTGGTGCTGCCGACGGCACAAGCGTCCGCAACGGTTTTGCATAAGCAATAAGAAAACCTCTCTTTAAACCAAAGCCGCCCCCTATTGCCACACGGCAGCGGAGGCGGCTTTGGTTTTGTATAAGGATACTCTGATCAGTTGATCGAGCAAAGCTTAAACCCTTAGTGAGCCACGAAATGCCCTGGCGGCATAGTATGATTGTGCCCCATTGTGATATACGAAAACTTGGTTATAGCGGAAATCAGCAAAGATGGCACCACCAAGTTCTCTGATTGCAGGAGGTGTTTTCAACCAACTCGACGTTTTCGTATCGAACTTACCAAGCTGCTGCAATTCGCGGTATTGTTCTTCTGTCAAAAGCTCAATGCCCATGGCAGCAGCCATATCTAGAGCGTTATTTTCCGGTCTATGTTCTTTCCTGGACTCCAACCCTTCGCGGTCGTAACAAACACTTCGGCGGCCTTTCGGGCTTTCCGCTGAACAATCAACGAAAATGTATTCGTCCGTTTCTTTATCATAACCCACTACATCCGGTTCACCGCCTGTTCTTTCCATTTCCTGAAGCGACCACAGCTTTTCCGGATTCGCTTCCAGCTTTGCCTGAACCTTGTTCCATTCTAGCGCTTTGTGGCGGTTCCTGTTTTTCTCAAAGCGGGCTTTCAAGGTGCTGAGAAGTTCCTCGCGCTGTGCTGCGGATACCTCCTTGGTATTGCTCTTTGTCATAGTTTTGCTTTTGATGTCTTGCAAGTGGTTATGTTCAATGCCGGGAGAAATAATTGGAAGCTTTTAACCTTAAAAATGGAATAGCTTTGTACTATTCTTAAGCGTAAGGCTGATTCTTCAGCCAATTGCTCCTGCGAAAAGCCTTTCCTTTTCCTTAGTTCCTTAATTTTCGATGCTAAGTTCTGATTACCCATCTTGATTATCTCTTGGTTCATCAGCAAAGGTATTGTATGGCCTTACTGGGTATTGCGTCAGCTTTATGACAATCTTACGTCATTTATGCCAACGTACTGGGCTATAAGGCGGCATAGCTGCCTTATAGGTGTTGTTACCTAAAGTCATTTTGTTTTGACCATTATTATACCTCCATACTGGTACCTTCCAGCAGGTAAGCTATCTCTAAACAACGTGAAAAGCTTCCAAGAGTCAAACTCCTTATTTATTGCAGAAAGAACATTCCTTACACTTTTTACTTCCCTTAAATCGGAGTTTTGATAGTGGTCGTTTTCTGGTTCCCAGTATGAGTAGACTCTGTACTTATCACGGGAGCTTACTTCAAACACATATGTCGTTCCGTCCAATCCATTTACATACCCCTCTACATCATAGCTGTCTGGAAGTTCTTCAACTCCTTCTTTTTGAAGTTGCTCTATGAGAATCTTAGTTACAGATGCTGGTATGATTACCTTCTCGCTTACTACTGCCTTTTTTTCCTCTTTGCGGTTCAATTTAGTTACAAAGTTCACCAACTGACCCTGATAAACAGAGTCATTAACTTTGATAAACTCAACTACTTGATATGGTTTCCACAACCTAATAGCTGTAGTATAGTCAGAGTTTTCAAGATTCTGCAGGTTCAGCTCACTTACATCCTCGTCAATATAATTCTTCCAGAACGACTCTTTCTTGTTCTGTCCAAGCAATGGGAGAGAAATAACAAGCAGGAGAAAAAAACTGATTCTTAACTTCATTGATTATAGGTAACTAGTAGATATGCGTAAACATACGATTATTGGTACCATGTGCGAAGAAGGCAAAGCATGCTCTCCCTAATTTCTAGATTTATCGCAACGCCTCGTACAGCACCTCAATCGGGTGCAGAGCCTTCCGCTGCGTGCCGTCATAGATCTGGTGGCGGCAACTGGTGCCGGGGGCGGCGATGATCACTTCTTCCGGTTGCTGCCGTACAGTAGGGAACAGCACCAGCTCGCCTACCTGCATGGAGACATCGTAGTGCTCGGCCTCATAGCCAAAGGAGCCGGCCATGCCGCAGCAGCCGGATGGGATCACCTCCACTTTATAGTTGGGCGGCAGCGTGAGCATCTGCTGGGTATACAGTACCGAAGATAGCGCTTTCTGGTGACAATGGCCGTGCAGTTTTATCAAACGCGCTTCCTCCTTAAATATGTCTTTCGGAATGTTCTGGTTGAGCATCTCACGAGCGATAAATTCATCAAACTGCAGGCAGTTGATGGATAACGTTTTGGCGTCTTCGGTTTGGTCTGCGTCTACCAGGTCGATGTATTCGTCGCGGAAGGTGAGGATGCAGGAGGGCTCGATGCCTACCAGCGGCGTATCGCTGGAGATGAGGTCTTTGAGCAGGGCTACGTTGCGCTGGGCTAGCTTTTTGGCGTCGCGGAGCAGGCCTTTGGAAAGATAAGTGCGGCCGCTTTCCTCGTGCCTGGGGATGTCTACTTCATAGCCCAGTCGCTCCAGCAGCAGCACGGCGGTTTTACCAATGTGCGTGTCGTTGTAGTTGGTGAACTCGTCGCAGAACAGGTATACCTTCTTCTTAGCGGCCTGCGGCGGCTGGCCGGCTGTGCGCTTATGCTTCTTAAACCAGCTGCGCAGCGTCGTTTCCTGAAGCAGCGGCATGGTGCGCTCTGGGGCAAAGCCCATCATCTTTTTGGCGATGGCGGCCGTCGTGCCGTTTTTGAACAGCAGGTTATACATGCCCGGCGCTATGGCGGCCAGCTGGTTGGCCTTGGTAAAGTTACCCACCATGCGCGTGCGGAAAGGCACGCCGTTCGCATCATAATAATGCTGCAGGAACTCGGCTTTGAGCTTGGCTACGTCCACGTTAGAGGGGCATTCGGACTTGCAGCCTTTGCAGGAGAGGCATAGATCCATCGTCTCTTTGATCTCCACGTGGTCGAAGCGGTTCTCTTTAGTGGAGCGCGTCAGGAACTCGCGCAGCATGTTGGCCCGGCCGCGGGTGGTATCTTTCTCGTTACGCGTCACCATGTAGCTGGGGCACATGGTGCCGCCGGTCAGGTGCGTTTTGCGGCAGTCGCCGGAGCCGTTACAAAGCTCTGCTGCCCGCAATACGCCTCCCGTTTGGTTGAACTTGAAGACGGTATCAAACGCGGGTGTTTCCTGGCCGGGCTCGTAGCGCAGGTAAGTGTTCATGGAGGGTGTGTTCACGATCTTGCCCGGGTTAAAAATGTTGCCCGGGTCCCATACCCGTTTCACTTCCTCCAGCAGCTTGTAGTTGGCCTCGCCCACCATAAACGGAATAAACTCGCCCCGCAGGCGTCCGTCGCCATGCTCGCCGCTCAGTGAGCCGCGGTACTTCTTTACTAAATGCGCAATTTCGGTGGCAATGGTGCGGAAGAGCTGGTTGCCTTCCTCGGTTTTAAGGTTGATAATCGGGCGCAGGTGCAGTTCGCCGGAACCGGCGTGGGCATAGTGTACGCAGTAGAGGTTATACTTCTCCAGCGTCAGGTTAAAGTCACGGATAAACTGCGGCAGGTCCTGCACATCCACGGCGGTATCTTCAATCACCGCCACCGGTTTGGCATCGCCGGGAACGTTGGACAGCAGCCCGAGGCCGGCTTTGCGCAGGTTCCATACTTTCTTGGTATCCGGCCCGAACACCAGCGGGTAGTGGTAGCCGAGGCCGTTGGCTTTTAGCTCCTGTATCAGCGCCTCCGCCTGTACTTCAATTTCTGTCCGGGAGTCGCTGCCAAGCTCTACCACCAGGATAGCACCCGGGTCGCCTTCCACGAAAAAGCGGTTCTGGCTTTGCTCGATGTTGGTTTTGGTACACTCCAGCACGTAGTGGTCCATCAGCTCGCTGGCGCTGGGATTATAGTGCAGGGCCACCAGATTCGCCCGCAACGACTCGTCCACGCTGTGGCAGTGGATGCACAGCAGGCCAGTTTCCGCGGGTGGCAGCGGGTTGACGTGCAGGGTGATCTCCGTTAGAAAGGCAAGCGTGCCCTCCGAGCCGGCTATCAGCTTGCAGAAGTTGAAAGGCACGGTACCTGTGGTGAAAGGCTCCGTCTCCAGCAACATATCAAGGGCATAGCCGGTGTTGCGCCGCGGGATGCTTGGCTTCGGAAACTCACGGCGGATGTTTTCCTGCGTGGGGGCATGGGAGAGCATGGCTTTGGTTGCCTGGTAAATGCGGGTTTCCAGCGAACCGGAAGTATGCTCACCCCGGCATTTGACCTCAAACGCAGCCTCGCTCAGCGGGCCGAAGGTCGTTTCCGTCCCGTCGCTTAGTATGGCTTTCACCGAGAGCAGGTGCTCGCGGGTGCTGCCATATACAATGGAGTTGGAGCCGCAGGAGTTGTTGCCCACCATACCTCCGATCATCGCCCGGTTGGCAGTAGAGGTTTCGGGGCCGAAGTATAAACCGTGTGGTTTTAAAAACATGTTGAGCTCATCCCGGATCACGCCAGGCTGCACACGCACCCAGCCTTCTTCGGGGTTCACCTCCAGTATCTGGTTGAAGGTGCGTGATACATCGACGATGATGCCATTGCCTACCACCTGCCCGGCCAGCGAGGTGCCTGCTGTGCGGGGAATCAGCGAGGTGCCGTGCTGGCTGGCAAAAGCAATCAGCTTTTTGATATCAGTAACTGTTTTCGGAAAAGCAACAGCTTCCGGTATTTCCCGGTAAGCCGAGGCATCGGTGGCGTACAGTGTACGCATGGTATTGTCGAAGTATAGCTCTCCTTCCAGTTGTCCGGAAAGTTGCTGTAGTTTATCAGAGTTCATATAAGTTGATTCCGTATCTACTCCCGGCCGGGTAAGCGTTGAGCTTCTTCAGGTCAGGAGCGGAAAAGATAAAGCCAGGTATAAAACTAAAGTATGATGGGAGCCTGCAAGTATAGGCATCGGATAGCGCCGTCCTGACTTCAGCACCAGCTGGGGCAACAGGTAAACTTCGGGCCAGTATTCATCCTAAATTCAAAGCATTCTCCTATCGAAAGGTAAGCAGCGGAGCGGGAATGTCAAAGTATAATGTGCAGAAACAGACTGCTTTGATCTTCTGCCGGGTAGTTGCCTCAAACAGAATCTTTGCATACTGGCTCAAACACTGGGAGATTAGCCAGGTGCTTTACAGACCGGTTATACTATAGCTGCAGGAGAAGATCAGTTGAGGTAGTAACGGAGCAGCCAGCCCGCCGCATCATACTTGTCAGCGGCGATGGCATCATCTACAGCTATGGAAATATGTTTGTCCACATCATAGGTGTTCCGGTATTTGGTGTCATCAATGCGGATGGCATTGCCAAAATTAGCGCCTTTGCTGTGTACCTGGTAAGTATCCTCGCCGGCGCCTCCCCATAACTTTATTTTAATCTTTGGCTTAACGGCCCCTGTCACCAAAAAATGATCATCGCCGCTGAGCCCATACAATTCCAGTTCATCTGTTTCATCAGCCAGAAAGGTACGCTGCCACAACAGCTTCTGTTTTTCGCCATCCTTATCTGTTTTAAACACGCGCAGCTGCACCTCTTTCTCTGATAGTACCTCCACCTCAAACAGTTCGTGCTTATCGGTGCCGACGGCTTGTACTTGTTCGGCCAGGATGCTGTAGTAGGTGCGGGCCAGCTTCGGCAGGTTATCGCGGCGGGTTTTAAAAGCAGCCATCAGCGGGGCAGCAGTGAGCTGATAGATTGTGTCGGGCATACGATGAAACGCCTTTTCTATTACGGCATCGGTTAGCTCCTGCTGCACACTGTCGGCCACCTCCTGCCAGTCCTGCCATGAGAGCCTGGCAAGTATAAGTTCATCGAGGTTACGCCCGCTGTGGTTCAGGTTTTCGAGGTCTTCCCGGCTGAGGTGCGGGCGGTAGGTCTGGAAATGCGGCTTGAGGCCTGTGTGCATGAAGAGCCACGGCACAGGTGCATCGTTGAGCCTATAAAACACGTTGTCACGGTCGCGCGGAATTGCCTGGTAAGTATAGCCTTTGTCGGAATGTTTTCGTTCGGCCCAGCGCCAGTTGTCTTCGTGCCGGCTCCAGTCGCCCAGCAGCATATCGAGGAGGCGCGCGCGCAGGTAAAAGCGGGCATCAAAGTCGGAGTCGTTGTCAGCAAAGCGTTCCTCCATGGCGGAGCGGGTACTCTTCACCTCTTTTGCCCTGCCCATTTCCGGATTGTCGGTTTGGTCGCCGTCCGGCCGCCGTTCCAGCAGGGCCAGCGTGCCGCCTATACTTGGCAGGTACTTGCCCAGGCGCGGGTCGTGGGGCACATATACCAGTTCGGGTGTTGTGTGATAGATGTGGGCAGCCGCTGCCAGGCCGGGTATCACCAGGGCCGCATATGGATGTAGGGCACTGTTTGCATCACGGGCAATGTCGGCCAGGTAACTGTGCTGCAGCCACTCCGGCAGCACACTGGCGGGCTCTTTATCAATAGAACGCAGCACATACTCTGTTCCCTGCGGGTTTTGCAGGCGAAGGTTGATGGTTTGCCGGCTGCCACCTGCTCGCATCGGGTGCAAGCCTCCTTTGGCCGTGCCGATGTCGAGCACGTGGACCTGCACCGGTGTGTACCAGGCAGGGCGGTAATGTTTGCCATAAAATAAAGTATGCAGGCGGCTGCGCTTGTAGTGCGTACCGGCAGCCACTGTAATCGTGCTATCGCTGTAGTCTGCGGCGGCAATGTGCGCGGGCGCGGCCACCTGTTGCACCGAATGGGTGAAACTGCAGCCAGATAAAACCGCATGCAGCCCCATCAGCAGGATGATCCAAAGTATAAAAGCGCGAGATCTCATAAGTATGGGTGCATGGGTAGCTAAAGGAACAGTGCTGAGGGTGAAGTATCAAAAACCTTCCCTGTCGAAGGCATGCACGCGAACATCGCGCGTGCGTTTATCTTTAGTGGTAGGACCTTCTTCCAGTTGTGTGCCCCGCTCCGTATCATACACCCACGTTTTCTTTCCCCCGTGTGCTACTTCCGAGGTGTCCTTGATCTTATCTTCGCCAAGGCCACCAACGATCTTTACTTTGATGCCTTCGTTTACCTTGCCGCTTACCTCAAAGGTATCGTTGCCACGCAGGCCGTAGAGCGAGATCAGCTTGGTTTCGGAGCGGTGAAAGATGCGGTGAAAGAGGACGTACTCATCGGATTTGCGGTATACCGTTACTTCTGTGTCTTTGTCGTTGAGGCGTTTCACCACAAAACGTTCTTCTTCATCGGTGCCTGCTACAATGGGTTCTTCGGCCAGGATAGTATAGAATGTTTTTGCAGCCTCGGGCAACAGGTCGCGCCGGCTTTTCAGGCGAGCGATTGTTACAGGGCCGGTCAGCTTAAAAACAGGCGCAGGAAAGTGATGGACCGCCTTTTCAATCACAGCATCTGTCAGTTCGCTCTGCAGCACCTGCGCCAGCGAATCGAACTGCTGCCGGGTTACTGCCGGCAGCACCCGCTGATCAATAAATTCGGCGTTGATGGTAAGGTCTTTTACATCTTTGTACTCCTTTGTGAAGGACGTAAACTTGCGAATGCCCCAGTTGCGGCTAAAAAGCCAGGGAAAAATACCGTCGTGAAAGCGGAAGAAAGCATTGTCCCGGTCTTTGGGAATCGGGCGGTAGATGGTTTCGCCTTTTTGCTTGAACTGTGCCCATTCCCACTGCCCCATGTGCCGGTCCCAGTCGCCGATGAGTAGGTCGAACAGGCGGGCTTTGGCAAAAGCCAAGGCATCAAAATGCACATCGTTTTCGCTAAAGCGCTTGTTGAGGACTGTTGTGGAACCGTCGATGTCGTTGGCTTTTTCTATAAGCGGCGTCAGGTCTTTTTCGCTGTCAAACTTATTTTCGATCAGAAACAGCTTGTCACTGAATAGGGCTTTGTTTTCCCCGAAGTCGCTGTCATTGGGCCGTACGTACACCAGCGATGGCGTGGAGTGGGGGATACCTGCTGCTGCTGCCAGTGGCGCTACAATCAACGCGCCGTAAGGGTTGGCAGCAGAGGTCTGGTCGCGCAGCAGGTCGAGGGCTACCGTGTGCCGCCAGGCCTTTGGCAGTACCACATACGGGTCTTTGTCAAGGGAGCGAAGCGCATATTGCTTGCCCTGCTTGTCCGTCAGGGTCATGCTGGTCGTTTGAAAGCCACCGCCTAGCTTGGTAAACGCCAGCCCTCCTTTAATAGTATCCATCTCAAAAACAGGCACTTTTACAGGCGCAGCCCATACGTTGCGGTAGTGCTTTCCCCAGAACAAGTTGTGAAAGCCGCTGCGGTCATAGTGCTTGCCGGCAATTACTGTGACACTATCCAGTGCAGTGGGGTTTTGCTGTAGCTTTTGGAGCACAGAAGCGTCTGCCACCGGGGTTTTGGCGAAATAGTTCTTCCGGACACAGCCCGAAAAAAGTAGAAGTATAAATATAGCTACGGGGAGCTGCTTATAGTTAATCCTCATATGGGGCGCTTGAATTATGCATGTATCTAACGTAAACGGTTTATAATGTTTTCATGTGAACGGTAGTAATTTCGTTGCTAAATGCCTTGAGCAAGAGGTGAAACAAGTATGGCGGATCGGGTAGCTTAACAGGCAAACCAAACCTGCCGGCATTAGCCACATGGAAAGAAACTTGTGCGGCAGGGCAAATGAAGGAAAATCAGCATATTAGCAGCAACCAGCAGGCATTTTTAACGGCTTTCCGGCGCTGTTTTGGAAGCGTGCGCACAGGCTATGTTGCTGTTAAAACAATTGCAGATTGCTATGGAAGCATAAGAAATTTAGCTCTACCTTTGCGCGCCTATTTGCTCATATATTTGAAAAATCTATTATATTTACTGGTTTTTGCCTTTTCAGTTTCTGTTTGCCAGGCGCAATTCAGAATAGCAGGCAAGGTGACGGATGCTGCCACAGGAGAAGCACTCCCTTTTGTCAGCATTTATGTCAAGAATACCGCCATCGGCACCTCAACCGACATGAACGGAGCTTTTAACATCAGGCTTACCACGGCTCCTGATTCTATAACGGCTTCCTACGTTGGTTATTTGCCTCAGACGCTGGCGGTAAAGAAAGGGGTGGCGACGCAGGTACTCGACTTTCGGTTGGGAATAAGCGCCAAACAACTGCAGGAGGTGGTGATCCGCCCCGGCGAAAACCCAGCCTGGCCCATCATGCGGCAGGTTATCGCGCATAAAAAGGCAAACGATAGGCGCAAGCTAACGGCGTACAGCTACGAGGCCTATACTAAAATGCAGTTTGATGTAGACAACCTGGGCCAGCAGAAGGGCAAAGGCGTGATGGGCAAAGCCATTACCTCGCTCGTAGATTCGCAACTGTACTTGGCAGGCGACGATGGTAAAAAGATGCTGCCCTTTTTCATGTCCGAAACACTGTCGGATTACTACTATAACCGCGACCCACGGAAGTATAAAGAGTTGATCAAAGCCACCAAAGTAACCGGTATCGGCCTGCAGGATGGCAGCCTGGTGTCGCAGGTAATCGGGAGCTCGTACCAGGACTACAACTTTTACCAGAACTGGGTAAGTGTGCTGCAGAAGAACTTTGTGAGCCCCCTGGCTGATAGTTGGAAAGCCTCCTATACGTATGAGCTGGAGGATAGCTTATACTTAGGCGATGATTGGTGCTATCAATTGAAAGTTGTGCAGAAGCGGCCGCAGGACCTCGCATTTAACGGCACCATCTGGATAGCTGCCAGCAGCTATGCGCTCCGGAAGATCGACGTAACTGTAAGCAAATCAGCCAATATCAACTTTGTACAGGGCATTCACCTGGTGCAGGAGTCGCAGCCGGTGGGAGAGAACGCCTGGATGCCTTCTAAAACAAATGTCAGCATCAAGATTGTGGGGCTTACCAGGAGCCGCCCCGGCATACTAGCTACCGTCAGTACCTCGTACCGCGAAGTGGTAGTGAACCAGCCGCAGCGGCCAGCATTTTTCGACAAACCGGTGGAACTCCTGGCTAATGCGCAGAACAAGCAGGAAGATTTTTGGGATGCACACCGCCACGATTCTCTTAGTATAGCCGATCAGCAGGTATATGCAACTATCAACGCGATCAAATCAACCCCCAAAGTAGCGCACTTCACGAACCTGGTTACGGTGCTAGCTACCGGCTATAAAAAGCTGGGCAAGGTGAGCTGGGGGCCATGGCCGTATACGTATGCCTATAACGACGTAGAGGGGCACCGCCTGCAGCTGGGCGGTAAAACGAATATTGATTTCAGCCATAACTGGGAGCTGAGCGGCTATGCGGCCTATGGCACAGAAGACCGGCAGCTCAAGTATGCGGCCAATGCCCGTTATATTATTTTATCGCGTAAGCGCTGGAGCGAAGTGGGCGTGCACCACAGCGAAGACCTGGAACAGGTAGGGCTGATGTCGGATAAGCTGGAAAGCAGCCCGCTCTTTATGGCCCTCTCGCGGTTCGGTACGCTGCAGCGGCCGTTCCTGATCAAAGAATCAAGTGCTTACCTGCAGCGCGACGTGCTACGCGGCATTACGCAACGCCTCACCGTTCGTAACCGCGCCTTTAGCCCCACGTACGATTTTGCTTACATAAAACAGGCAGGAGAGCAGCCGGCGCTGGAGAAAGCTTTTACTACAACCGAGGTAAGCTTTATGACGCGCGTGGCCAACAACGAGGTGTTTGTGCAGAACGACAACGAACGCATTAGCCTGGGCAATGGCAACTGGCCGGTGTTTATGGCTAAATATACGGTGGGGCTGAACAACACCCTTGGCTCTACACTGGAGTACCAGCGCCTGGACCTGGGCTTGGACCAGGAGTTTCCGATGGGGCAGCTGGGCAATGCTGTGTACCACCTGGAGGCAGGTAAGATCTTTTCGCCGGTGCCTTACCCGCTGCTGGAGGTGCATACCGGCAACGAAACACCCTTTTACTACGACGCTACCTATAACCTGATGAACTACTTTGAGTTTGCCAGCGACACCTACGCCTCCTTACACTACGAGCAGTACTTCGAGGGTTTGCTGTTTAACCGCCTGCCCCTGATCAAAAAGCTAAAATGGCGGGTACTGGCAACCTCCAATATCCTGTATGGTAGCCTGAGCCAGCAGAATAAGGCGCTGCTTTCGCCGGTAGGTTATGCGGGTACGCCGCAGGGCAGCTTCAAATCGCTGGGTAGCACGCCGTATGTAGAGGTTGGCTATGGAGTAGAGAATATTTTTCGCTTCCTGCGGGTAGATGCTTTCCACCGCCTGACCTACCTGGATGAGCCTGGCACCCGCAAGTTTGGCGTGAAGGTGTCGGTGCAGTTTAAACTGTAAAGCTTGGCGGAAATGATAAAACCAAAGGGCCGCTATACTTTAGCGGCCCTTTGGTTTGTATAAGTAGGGTACAGTAGCTCCGCGCTATATCATATACTTACTGTGGCAGGCATCCGCAGCAACTACAGAAATGGCCAGGTGTGGTGCCGCAGGGGCTTTATCTTTAGCCCGCAACGCACTTTTAAACACTTAGTACGACAGCACCAGTCCAGATACGCTCATCAGCAATATAAACAGCAGTGCCCCGGTTAGCATGTCCCAGCCAGTGACGTAATTAGAATGTAAATTTGAGCCTCTTTTATTACCATTTCAAAGAGGCCGCTACCTTAAACCGGGTGGCACTGGTGATTTTAAACTGACTCTGAATAGTCTAAAAAGGACTTAACATCATAGTATAAAAGTAAAGCCTCTGTAGCGGATCAGTAACCAGCTTAATGTAAGTATAAGTAGGCTAGAGCTTCACAAACTCCACCCGGCGGTTGTTAGACTTGGCTTCGGGGGAGTTGTTCTTGTCAAGAGGTTTAGCAGAACCCCAGCCTTTGGCAGCCAGGCGTTTTGCCGGAATGCCCTGCGCTACCAGGTATGCTTTCACGGCCTCAGCGCGCTGTTGGCTCAGGCGCTGGTTGGTATTACTATCTCCGTCAGAATCGGTGTGGCCCTCCACGCTAAAGTTAAGTGCTGTCTGCTCCTTCATCAGTTTGGCAATGCTCTCCAGCGTGCCCACCGACTCCGGACGAATTATGGCCTTGTTCACATCGAACTTGATGCCGTGTGTAACGATTTTACCATCCGCCAGCACCTGGTCATACAGCTTTTTACCGCCTTCTGCCACGAACACGTTCTTTACCATGGTATTCGCATCAATGCGCTTGTCGCACTCTATCCGAAGGCCGGTTGGTTTTCCTTCAACGTTCGGAATGTTAATCAGCCGGTATTGGTCCAGGTATACTTTCATGCTGCGCTTGTTGAACGCAATGGATACATGGCGCCACTGGCCTTTGGTGCCGGCTTTCTCCAGTTCCTCAGAGGTGCTGCCGTAGGTGGTAAAGTGCACAGCATGGGACATTACTTCAACCGGGTCCCAGAAACGACCCTGTACTTGCTCGTTATACTTTCGCTGATCACTGTAAAGGTAGAGATCATAGGCCACGTTTGGGTTGTCGGTATCAAAGTACAGGTCCATCTCCACCGTGAAAGTCTCCGGCAGCCATTCGTCTTTCTTCACCAGCGGCGATATACTCGTGCCACTCTCTACCAGATTAATTACCGGCTCATCACCAAAGCTGGCAACTTCTGCGTTGCCTTTCCGCAGGTCCCACCGCGACGGAAATTCTCCGTTTTCTTCACCCGCCAGGTTGTCTTCAAACAACACTTTGTCGCCCGGTACAAAATCATACTTGCTCCATACTTTCCGGCTGCTGACTTCCGTGCTGCCAGTTTCGGCATCCGGTGCCGCATTAGTATCAGCAACATCTTTTGCTGTTGCCTTGTCCGAAGCACCCTTTTTAGGCTTTTCCAGCGCTTCGTCGATTTTTTTGTCTACCTGTTGATCAACCTTCTGATTGATCTTGTCCTGGAGTTTACGGCCGAGGTTGAACTGCGCCTGAACAGGCAGGGCGAACAGCAGCATAAGGGCTCCTACATAAAATAATGCACTCTTTTTCATAGTTTAAAAGCATTGATATGAACTGCAAATAAAGTATTATATCAATAAAAATTATAATAATAAGTGATTTAGTTGTTCAATAAATCTCTGATAAGGGTAAAAGTGTGGTTTGAGGCAGTAAATAGCTTAACACCAGTGCATTAAGCATGAAACAGGCACAGCCAACCCGCTTGCATACGAATTGGCTGTGCCTGTTTGAAGTATAAGATGAAAAAGGCCTGAGAGGCGACAGTATACTTGAATAAGAGGTGAGGACCAGGTGCTGTCAGAGCTTGATAAACTCCAGCCGATAATTATTCCAGTCGGCTTTGGCGGAACTGCTTTTATCCAGGGGTTTGGTGCTGCCCCAGCCCTTAGCCACAAGCCGTGCAGGAGCAATACCTTGATAGACGAGGTATGCCTTAACGGCTTCTGCCTGTTTCCGGCTCATATCCATGTTCAGGTTCTGATCGCCGTTATTGCCGGTGTGACCTTCAATACTTAGTTTGAGAGCTGGCTGTTCCTGCAGCAGTTGCAGCAACGTATGCAGCGTTCCGGCAGATTCCGGGCGCATGGTTGCTGTGTTATACTCGAACCGGATGCCTGGGGTAACGATCCTGCCATTGGTATGCAGCTGCGCGGGCAGTTGCGGCGCTCCTCCGCTCACCAGCACATTCCGCACCATCGTGTTCGCTTCTCCGCGCTTATCTACCTCAATCCGTAAACCGGCAGGTTTACCTTTTACATTGGTCAGGTGCAGGAGGTGGTATTGGTCGAGGTATGCATCTAACTGGCCTTTGCTGGTTCGGATGGATATGTGGCGCCACTGGTACCTGGTGCCCGCCTGCTGCAGCGCTGCCGACACAGAATCTGCGTCTGAGAATTTAATGCCGGTAGCGGTTACTTCAATGGGATGCGCGTAAGCGCCATGTTGGGCTTCTTTATAGGCAGCTGCATCGCTCAGCAAGTATAGTTTATACTTCGTGTTAGGATCATCTGTCTCAAAGAGCAGGTCCATCTCAATGGCAGCGGTATCCGGAAGCCAGTTCTCTTCCAGCAGCAATGGCCGGATACTGGTGCCCTTTTCCTGGAGGTTAAGTGTGTTGCTGCTCCCGTAGGTGGCGACTTCCAGCTGTCCTTTTAACTGTTCCCAGTGCGCCGGAAACTCACCTTTGTCTTCTCCTGTAAGGTCCTCCTGGAACACAACCTTGTTGCCCGGTATAAAATCATAAGGCGCCCAGACCCGTAGCAGGCCATATTCCATGCCTTTACCAAAAGGCACCGCAGGAGTTTCAGCCGCAGATGCAGTAGCAAGGCTGGCTTTCGATTTGGAAGTTGCAGGTGGCGTGGACGTGTGGCGCGGCTGCTTGGTAGCCTTTTGCTGCGCCAGCACCGGAAAGGTAAACAACAGGGCGAAAATGCTCCAACCGGTCAGTAAAAATTTTCTGTACATAGCAGTGTAGCTTACCTTTATTTTAAAATAAGGTTACTATCTAACAGCAGCAATTCAAAGTAAGTTGTATTACACGAACCGAGTATAGCTTAATGGTTAGTACCTGCCCGAAAGTGATGTTTTTACTTTTAGGCGATGTTAAAGCCCGTTCCTTATTTAAATAAATTTGGGTAAATCTGCTGCAAAAGCTTTTTACAGGCAAACGACTTTTCTGGTAATTCCCTATAAGTATGATTTAGCGGCGCGATAGCTGTATCCTTACCAGCCGGTTTATACTTCAACCTGCGCTAGTATGGCTGCTTTTTCCACAAGTTGGTGGTAGCAGTGAATGGTTAGTGTATTCCTGCCCCGCCTAACACCTCGAGCACCTGCCCTTTTTCAGGTCGCCCGTTCAGCAGGGGCATGGCCTGCGCGATAAGTTGCTGCACTCCTGCCACATGCAAGGAGTTGTCATGGTCTTCTTTGCTGTCCCATACTTCAGTTACCCAAATGGAGTCAGCATCATCGGCATCTTTACTGACAATATAAAGCTGGCACCCCTTGGCCGTAGCCACTAACCTGGAGGCTTCCAGGAGAATTTCGGCCAGTTGCTGGCCCTTTCCGTTGATTGCTTTTAACTTTCCGTGTAAACCGTATTTTTGCATGTATTCTGTTTTAGATTCGTTTTGAGCGCATTGCTTTTACAACTTCCACGGTGTTCCCGGAAGCAAAGCGTTGATAAGCATCGGTTTCAACGCCATACAGGGCTACTTTGCCTTCAGCGTCGTTGTGAATTCCCCATCCGTAGCGCTTGGTTAATGGCGAAGCACGAAAGCAAGGCTGCCCTTTGGAGAAAAACCGTTCTCTTTCCAACGGCCATTCCGCTTCGGGCAGGTCCCTTCGTAGCACATGTACCATAAACTGGATATCGTCTGAAGTATAGCGGTAAGGATGTTGCCGCAACAAGTCGTACTGCAGGTTGGCAACAGATCTTTTGGCATCTCTTACCGGTGGCTCCTGGCCCTTTTCCGCCGGACAGTCTTCTGCTACTACGATAAAGCAATTCTTGAAATTTGTTGTATGTACTTTCATTTTTACCTCCGGTTTATACTTGAGAGGAACAACTTCAGGAAGAAGGCAGGGCATCCATGTTCATCCAGAACACCTCCCATATATGGCCGTCCAGGTCGTTGAATGCTCTGCCATACATAAAACCATGATCCTGCGGCAGGCGTACCTCCGTGCCGCCTGCTGCGATAGCAGCGTCTGCGATGGTGTTTACCTCATCTCTGGTCTCCACCGAGAGCGAAGCCAGCAGTTCGGTTGTCCTGGTCGCATCCGAAATGTCCTTCGGCGTAAACTGTTTGAATTTTTCATGTGTCAGCAGCATCACATAAATTGTGTCTGATACAACGATACAGGCGGCTGTGGAATCACTGAACTGCTCGTTGATCGAAAATCCGAGGGCTGTGAAGAAGCTTTTCGACTGCTCCAGGTCCTGCACAGGCAGGTTTAAAAAGATTTGTTTTACCATAAGAATGTTGTTTCGTTTTCTTGAAGTGCGTTGCTGGCCTGGGCACCTTCCGAGTACAAGATAAGCATGTTTTGAATTTAACAACACCCTTCGTAATACAGCAGGCAGATTTGCTCCGATAGCACTGCCATACTTATACAAAATGGCAAAAAAAAAGCCTGCCACTTTGCAGCGGCAGGCTTCTGTTTATACTTGTAGCAGTGCTTACGCGTCGGCTCTGGACATACGGTTACGCTCGTTCTCGTCGAGGTAAATTTTGCGCATGCGGATGCTCTTCGGCGTTACTTCCAGCAGTTCGTCCTTCTGGATGTATTCCATCGCTTCTTCCAGCGAGAAGTGCTTGGCCGGTGCGATTTTCACGTTGTTATCAGAACCGGAAGCACGCATGTTGGTCAGCTTCTTGCCTTTCTGAATGTTCACCGTGATGTCGTTCTGGCGGCTGTGCTCCCCGATTACCTGGCCCATGTATACTTCCACGCCCGGATCAACAAAGAAGAAACCACGATCCTGCAGCTTATCAATCGAGTAAGCAGTGCCTGCGCCTGTTTCCATCGAGATGATAGAACCGTTGTTACGGCCAGGAATATTGCCTTTATACGGCTCGTAGCGGCTAAAGCGGTGGTTCATGATCGCCTCACCAGCAGTAGCAGTCAGTACGTTATTTCGCAAACCGATCAGGCCGCGTGCCGGAATGTTGAACTCCAGGTGCTGCAGGTCGCCTTTCGGCTCCATGATCGTCAGTTCGCCTTTGCGCTGCGTTACCAGCTCAATTACCTTACCGGCTGTTTCTTCGGGCACGTCTACTACCATGTGCTCGATCGGCTCGCAACGAACGCCATCAATTTCTTTATAGATTACCTGTGGCTGTCCTACCTGCAGTTCATAGCCTTCGCGGCGCATGGTTTCAATCAGTACAGACAAGTGCAGGATACCACGACCGAATACCAGGAAGGTATCCTCACGGTCTGTTTCCTGTACGCGCAGTGCCAGGTTTTTCTCCGTTTCTTTGAACAGGCGGTCGCGCAGGTGGCGCGAAGTCACGAACTTGCCCTCTTTGCCAAAGAAAGGAGAGTTGTTGATCGTGAACAGCATGTTCATGGTTGGCTCATCGATAGAGATACGTGCCAGTGCCTCCGGGTTCTCCGCGTCTGCAATGGTATCGCCAATGTCGAAGCCTTCGATGCCTGTTACGGCGCAAATTTCGCCGGCAGATACTTCCGGAACGCTCTTGCGGCCAAGGCCTTCAAAAATCTGGAGTTCAGCAATTTTGCCTTTCTTGATGGAGCCGTCTGCTTTGCAAAGCGCAATAGGCATGCCTTCTTTCAGGGTACCACGGTGCACACGGCCAATGGCGATACGCCCCACAAAAGAAGAATAGTCCAGCGAGGTGATCTGCATCTGGGGTGTTCCTTCGCGGTATGGAGCCGGCGGGATCACGTCGATGATGGCATCCAGCAGGGGCGTAATGTTATCGGTGGGCTGTGTCCAGTCGGTGCTCATCCAGCCTTGCTTGCTGGAGCCATACAGGGTTACGAAGTCCAGCTGGTCTTCCGTTGCATCCAGGTTAAACATCAGGTCAAATACCTGCTCGTGCACCTCGTCGGGGCGGCAGTTTTCTTTGTCCACTTTGTTTACCACTACAATTGGCTTAAGGCCCAGCTGAATGGCTTTACCCAGTACGAAACGCGTCTGTGGCATGGCGCCTTCAAAGGCATCTACCAGCAGCAGTACGCCATCGGCCATTTTCAGTACGCGCTCCACCTCGCCACCGAAGTCGGCGTGACCAGGCGTGTCGATGATATTGATTTTTACGTCTTTGTAGCGCACCGACACGTTTTTGGAAACGATCGTAATGCCTCGCTCGCGCTCCAGGTCGTTGTTGTCGAGGATGAGGTCGTCAAACTGCTGGTGCTCCGCGAAAAGTTTGGAAGCATGGATGATTTTGTCCACGAGCGTAGTCTTGCCGTGGTCAACGTGTGCGATGATCGCGATATTTCGAATGTTCTGCATTGAATTGGTTTTTCGAGCCGCAAAGGTACAAAAAAGGGTTTATACTTTAAGTATGCGTCTCGAAATAAACATGTTATGTGTATATTAAGTTCTTGGTGGGCTATTTTACAGGTTAAAAGAAGGACAAAATGGTTAGCCTAAGCCTCCGTCTCTGAAGAAATCAGCCAGTATAAAACAAGTCAGGTGAGCCAGTTAAGGTGCTGAGACGTGGTATACTTTAGTGCGGCCGGGCCATACTTCGGCTTGTAGCGTTTTCCGGAAAAAGGGTGTTTTCAACCAGGCTGTTGTACCTTTATGGCAGTAAAAAAAGTATACCGCAGCGGCAGGGTTGCACCCGCCCGGGCTTTTGCCTGTCTTAAAAAAAAATCAGAAGTATGAATTATCGCATAGAGGCGCTGCAACAGGCGCTACGGGAGCACCGGCAACAACTGCTCCGCCACAATGTATACCAGAGCCTGGAAACCCTCGAGGACATCAGGATTTTTATGGAGCACCATGTGTTTGCCGTCTGGGATTTTATGAGCCTGCTAAAAGCCCTGCAGCGCGACCTGACCTGTATTACGTTGCCTTGGGTGCCGACCGGCAACCCGCTCACGCGCCGCCTGGTAAATGAGATCGTGCTGGAAGAGGAGACCGACATAGACCAGCAGGGCAGACCAGTGAGCCATTTTGAACTGTACCTGCGCGCCATGGCTGAGTGTGGAGCCAACCCCGATAAAATACAGCAGCTGCTGCAAAGTATAAGCGAAGGCAAAAGTGTGAACAGTGCCTTAGACCTGGTGCAGGTAGATGCCACGGTAAAGTATTTTGTGCGCAACACTTTCCGCATCATTCACTCCGGCAAACCGCATGCGGTGGCTGCTGCCTTCACGTTTGGGCGCGAAGACCTGGTTCCGGGCATGTTCCGCCACCTCATCACCGACCTGAACAGCCGCTTTTCCGGCAAGCTCGACACGTTTCTGTATTACCTGGACCGCCATGTGCAGCTGGATGAGGAAGTGCACACACCGCTGGCCTTGCAAATGGTGGATGAGCTATGCGGCGATGACGAGGAAAAATGGCAGGAGGCGCTGGAAGTGGCGCAGGCCTGCATCGAGCAGCGTATTGCGCTCTGGAACGGCATCCGCAACCTGCTACCATCCGAGGCATGAGGCTGTATTACATCAGGCCTGCTACAGCACATGGCTGCGGCAGGCGCTATTAACAATCCGGCACTGCCTGCCGTACGTTAAACTGAACTTAACAGATAAAGACGATGGCAGAACTACATTCGCAAGCAGATAATATCGAGAACCTGGCGCAGTGCATCATGGAAGCTTTTAAAGGCATGGAGGTGCAGGAGGGAGCCACGCTGCACTACCAGCAGCTGTACCCATACCTGCAGGAGCGCTATCCCAAGTATAAAGATGTGCAAAAAGAAGCGGAGCACCACCTCGCCAAAGAAGGCTACATCAACCCCGCTCCGGATGGCCTGATGCTGACGCAGGTAGGTTACGACCACGTGTATGGCGGTAAAGGCTGATTCTGCAGCAGTGCAAGATATAGCAAGAAAAAGCAGCGAACTTTCCGGTTCGCTGCTTTTGTTTTGATGCCCTGCACCAGGCGCTCCACCGCTGCAGAATATCTCTTTTTATACTTTTCCGTCGTATACCTAAGTATAGCTTCTGTTTTACGGGAGCATGTAGGATATAAAGTAGAGGATATGAAAAAGTATAAGATACAGGCAGCGGCCCTGGTGTTGCTAGGGTTCACCGGCTGCACGTCGCTGTCGGAGGGGCAGGTAGCGGCACCTGCTGCCGACCTGAACCGCCGCGTAAGCGTTCCGGAAAATGCATCCGGGCTGCGCGAGCACATGGATGAGCAGGCCAGTGAGATCAACCGGAAGCGCAACATAGAGCAGTTTGATGAAAACCTACCGGCCATGACACCTACCAAGCTACGGCCCCAGCGGGTACCTTTTTCCCCTGCCGATACTGTTACGCACGAGGCGCCGCAGCCCCTGAACACCACCGTCCCGCCTGTTGAGTAAGGGCATCGGTAGCTGTACACAAGTAGTCTATACTTGCTTAGGCTTCTGCTTTTCGCTGTCGCCGCCTACATCCAGCGGGTCGTCTTCGTCGTGCAGTTCGTCTGGTTCCAGGTCTACGTATACTTCGTTTTCGGGCGGCGTATTTTCAGATTCATGGTCTACCTCTTCCGGCGCCGGGTCGCTGGTTACTTTATTGGTGCTGTTACGCTCCCCCAGGTCATCGCCATCATCTCTTCTCGTTCTGAAATTCTCCTTGTTTTTCATCTTTTCTTCAGGGTTTATCGTGATCTACCAACGCGTGCAGGGCGTTTGCTGCCAGGGCTATACAAGCCGTCAGTCGTAGGAAAGCAGGTGCTTGCCGCACGTACTTTTGGATGCCCTGCCACAGCGCTTATCCGTTGGTTTACGCAAATACCGGCCCCGGGTAAACTGCCTCACCCGATTTTGCAGCTGGGGCGGCAGTGCAATCCGTGTGGTATTTGTATATTTGCACTTTGAATCTGACACATGACAACAAATCCAAAACGCTATACAGTTACAGCGGCACTGCCCTACGCCAATGGTCCGGTACACATCGGGCACCTGGCCGGGGTATACCTGCCGGCTGATATTTATGTGCGCTACCTGCGCATGCAGGCACGTGACGTGAAGTTTATCTGCGGTTCTGATGAGCATGGGGTACCGATCACCATCCGTGCTAAAAAGGAAGGCATCACACCACAACAGGCGGTAGACAAGTACCACGAGCTGATCAAGCATTCGTTTGAGGAGTTCAACGTGTCGTTTGATGTATACGACCGCACCTCCTCTGCCATTCACCGCGACACGGCCTCTGACTTTTTCCTGAAGCTCTACAACGACGGCAAGTTTATTGAACAGACGACCGAGCAGTACTATGATGAGGGCGCGCACCAGTTTCTGGCCGATCGCTACATTACGGGTACCTGCCCTAAGTGCGGCTTTGAACATGCCTATGGCGACCAGTGTGAGAACTGCGGCACGTCTTTGAATGCCACGGACCTTATTAACCCAAAGAGCACGCTGAGCGGCCTTAAACCAGTGCTCCGCGAAACAAAACACTGGTACCTGCCCCTGAACGAGTATGAGGCCTGGCTGCGCGAGTGGATCGTGGAAGGCCACAAAAACGACTGGAAGCCGAATGTGTACGGCCAGTGCAAAAGCTGGATAGACCAGGGGCTGCAGCCGCGCGCCGTTACCCGCGACCTGGACTGGGGCGTGCCGGTACCCCTGCCGGGTGCCGAAGGCAAGGTGCTGTACGTGTGGTTCGATGCGCCCATCGGCTATATCTCGGCCACCAAAGCCTTAACCGATGATTGGGAGAAGTACTGGAAAGACGAGGAAACTAAGCTGGTGCATTTTATCGGTAAGGACAACATCGTGTTCCACTGCATCATTTTTCCGGCAATGCTGAAGGCGCACGGCGATTTTATACTTCCGGATAATGTGCCGGCCAATGAGTTCCTGAACCTGGAAGGCGACAAGATCTCCACCTCCCGCAACTGGGCCGTGTGGCTGCACGAGTACCTGCAGGATTTTCCCGGCAAGGCCGACGTGCTGCGCTACGTATTGGCTGCCAACATGCCTGAAACCAAAGACAACGACTTTACCTGGAAAGATTACCAGGCCCGCAACAACAACGAGCTGCTAGCTATACTTGGTAACTTTATCAACCGGGCTGTGGTGCTCACCCAGAAATATTACGAAGGCGCTGTGCCTGCCTGTAAAGAGCTGACGGATTATGATAAGGAAGTGCTGGGCGTGCTGGAGAATATGCCGATGGTGATTGCCACGTACATTGAACGCTACCGCTTCCGCGATGCTTTGGGCGAACTGATGAACCTGGCCCGCCTCGGCAACAAGTACCTTGCCGATACCGAGCCCTGGAAACTGATCAAAACGGATGCGGAGCGGGTGAAAACCATCATGAACATTGCGCTGCAGATATCCGGTAGCGTGGCCATGCTGATGGAGCCTTTCCTGCCTGCTTCAGCAGCCAAACTGCGCGACATGCTTCAGATGAAGGCAGGCATGTGGGCCGATGCCGGCGCTGCCAACCTGCTGCCTGCCGGCCATGTGATTGGCAAGCCGGAACTGCTGTTCGAGAAAGTGGAGGACGCGGCCGTAGACGCCCAGGTACAAAAGCTGCTGGATACCAAAATTGCCAACGAAGCAGCCAATGTGGCAAATGCCACCGTAGAACCTGCTAAAGAGGATATCACCTTTGAGGACTTCAGCAAAATGGACATCCGCGTGGGCACGATCATCGAAGCGGAGAAAGTGGCTAAAACCAAAAAGCTACTGAAACTGAAGATCGACACAGGCCTGGACCAGCGCACCGTGGTAAGCGGCATCGCCGAGTTCTTTAACCCGGAAGAGATCATCGGGCAGCAGGTAAGCATCCTGGTAAACCTGGCACCCCGCGATATCAAAGGGATTACGAGCCAGGGTATGATCCTGATGGCCGAAAATGCTGATGGGTCTCTGGCTTTTATGCAGCCGGGCAAGCAGATCAAGAATGGTGGTACGGTATCGTAGCGCCTATGCTATAGACGATCCTCAAAACAAGAAAGCTCACCTGGCACAAACCAGGTGAGCTTTCTTGTTTTGATAGCTATACTCTATACTTATTCCGGCAACTCTTCCAGAAATCCCTCTATATGGCGAACAAGCTCCCTTGAAGAGGTGGCTATGTTGGTGAGGCTTTCGCTTCTGTTGGCTAGCGGTACTTTAGCTATCTCCAGGGCAGTATCTTGTAAGTGAGATCGGGTAGCCTGCAGCAGTTGTTCTGTGCTCCGGGCTGCTTTTCGTGCTGCCAGCCTGATTTCGATCTCATCCATGGCAATAGCGGCAAGCTCTTTTAAAGTCTCTTTCTGAGGCTCAGTGAGGTAGCGCTGCTTTTTATCGATCAGGCATATAGTGCCTAGATTGTAGCCGTCCATCGTCTGCAAGGGGGCTGCGGCATAAAAACGTAATCCAAACTCAGACACGACAAGCGGGTTGGTGAGGCTGCGCGGGTCTTCAATGGCGTTTTCGATCACATACACTTCATCAGAAAGTATGGCTGAGGTACATAAGCCCGGTTCGGTTCCGATCTGCGCCACATCCACTCCAAAGCGCGACTTAAACCAGATCCTGTCTGTATCGACCAATGTGATGATGGCAATAGGGACATTAAAGATCTTTGCTGCCAGCTTCGTAAGCCTGTTAAAGCTCCCATCTTCCGGAGTGTCTAAAATCTCATACCGTCTTAGTGCTTTCAGGCGCTCTTCCTCGTTATACTCCAAAGTCGTGTTCTTCATATTAAAATAATAAAGCTGCTTACTTAAATCTGGCGCAACTGCGGTTGTGTCTTAAAGCTACAACAGTACTTACGTATTGTTAGAGATAATCGAACAAATAACAAGCAGTGGCTGCCCCTATACCGGAGCTTTGGTTAATGCGGCATTGTGCCGGCAACAGAGTGCTAAAGCTTACTGTAATATGTATTGCAACAGCATCGGTACCCTTAACACTTGCCAAGGCAAAAAGGTGCGGGTGCTAGAATTTTACCTTAGCCGGCGGTCAGTTTTATGGCGGTAGCCACAACATCCTGCTGTTGCAGAGGCCGTTCCCGCTCCATCTGCTGAATGATCAGGTACAGGCCGGCTGCAACCAGCACCGACAGCACACCCATGACCCACCATAGCGTAGTAAAACCATAGGCGGCTACAATGGTCGTTCCCAGGAAAGGAGACACCACATGCGCCGCAGCATAAGAGATCGTATACAGGCCCATGTAGGCGCCGCGGTTGCTGGTACTGGAGCGCTCTACGGTAATGGTGGCCATAAAAGGCATCGCGCAGATCTCAGCTATACTTAGCAGCAGCATCGAAATATATAAGGTGCTGATGTGGGGCAACAGGTTGAGCAGCACGAAAGACGTGCCAAGCGTCAGGAGGCCGGCCGCTACAAGTATGGCTTTATTTACTTTGTCGCCTAGCAAGTATACCGTAATCATCTCCAGCAGGAAAACAACGAGGCCGTTTAAGCCCATCAGGGCGCCAATGCGGCTCTCGGGCAGTGCGTATACCTGCCGGTAATATAAAGGCAAGGTAGCAAACAGCTGAAAAAAGATGATGGCAAAACAGCTGCACAAGACCACGAACAGCACAAAGGTGCGGTCGCGGTAAGGGGAGCGGAGTGCCGGGGCAGGTGCTTCTGTCTGCTGCTTTTGCCGCACCGGTTTATGGCCCTGTCGGTTGCGGAAGTATAAAAAGAAGAAGATGCCCGCTGCAATACATGTAGTGCCATCGGTAATAAAGAGCCAGTGGTAGGAGAGGGCCGCCAGCAGACCACCAATGGCTGGCCCTACCGAAAAGCCCAGGTTAATGGCCATGCGGTTGAGTGAGAATGCACGCGTCACATTCTCAGGCCGGGCATAGTAGGCGATGGAAGCTGCGTTTGCCGGCCGCAGCATATCATTCACAAGGCTAAGTATAAAAACACCCGCAGCCAGGTAGCCAAACTGATGCAGGCGAAGCAACAGAAAGTATAAACAGCCGCCCAATGTCAGGCTCACGAACTGCACCCTGAAATGGCCGATCCGGTCGGTGAGCCAGCCACCCAGGAATGCGCCGCAAACCGCGCCCATGCCATAGATGCTGAGAATGATGCCTGCTTCCCGCAAAGTATAGCCTAGCATACTGGTTACATAGATGCTCAGGAAAGGTGTCACCATGGAGCCGCTGCGGTTGATGAGCATCACCACTGACATCATCCAGGCATCTTTGGAGAGGCCACCGAACGCATTGCGGTAAAGGAGGAAGAACCGTTTCATAGGTACAGGTAATATAAAGACGCCAATTACACGCCTTTTAAGCAGGACAGTCGGGATGGCAACAGCAGGAGATGCCAATTTTGCGTCTCCACAGGGAGTCTACTTGGTATTAAACTGGTTCATGGTTCGCTCCAGACCAATGGTGCCAAACGCCAGGGCAGCATCGGCTGCTTTCTCGATCAGCGTTTGTAATTCCGCTTGCTCGTCGGGACTGAACTTGCTCAGTACATAATCTACCTGCTTACCTTTATGGAAAGCATCGCCCACACCAAAGCGCAGCCGGGGGTAATTGTTATGCCCGAGCGTCTCTTCTATATTTTTAAGGCCATTGTGACCGCCGGCGCTGCCTTTTGCGCGGATGCGGATTTTGCCGAAAGGCAGTGCAATGTCGTCTGTGATCACAAGCAGCTGCTCGGCAGGCAGTTTCAGGCTGTTGAGGTAGTGGCCCACCGCTTTGCCGCTCAGGTTCATGTAGGTGGTAGGCTTTACCAGCACATAGGTGCGGCCTTTGCTTTTGATCTCCGTTACAAAAGCATGCCGGCTCACCTCAAAGGTAGCCGCGCCATACTTCTGTGCCAGGTAGTCCAGCACCATAAAGCCGATGTTGTGGCGCGTGTCTGCATACTCAGGCCCGATGTTGCCGAGTCCTACAATCAAGTATTTCATATGTGTTGCTTCAATAATGGCGGGAGCAAGGCCCAGCCATCGTTTTATAGTTTGGAGCATTAATTTAGTAACAGATCAAAAAAAATCCTGTCCTGCGCAGTGGCAGGACAGGATTTTGATAAGTAAGCGCTGCTTAAACTTATTTCTTGCCGCCGCGGGCTTCTTCCACCTGTGCGCTCTTCAGGGCACGTGGAATTGTAACTGTTGCTACCGGAGCCAGAGTGTTGGTCAGGATCTCATAGTCACCAGTCTTGATCTTACCTACTTTAATAGACTTACCCAATTCCAGGTCAGAGATATCCACCTCCACATAATCCGGAAGGTTGGCCGGAAGGGCTTTCACTTTCAGCTTACGCAGTTTGGTAACCAATTTACCACCAGCTAAAACGCCAGGCGAAACGCCTACCATTTTCACAGGTATATCCATTTTCACTTCTTTGTCTTCGTGCAGGAGCAGGAAGTCTACGTGCAGCAACATTTCGTTTACAGGGTGAAACTGTGCATCCTGTAGAACGGTTCTGTAGTGCGTGCCTTCAATGTTGAGGTCTACCTCGTATACTTCCGGCGAATAAACTAAGTCTCTGAACAGGATAGCAGGTGCGTAGAAGTGAACTTGCTCTTCGCCACCGTACATTACACCTGGTACAAAAGACTCATTGCGCAGGTCTTTTGCCTGCTGCTTACCGAGATTTGCTCTTTTAAACCCTATAATCTCTAATGTTTGCATAAAATTTGTTTAGTAAGTATAATATTAGGCCGCAAAGGTACGGTTTTTTTTAATTGTTTGATTGTTTAATGGTTAAATTGTTAGGCTTCGATGGTTGTTTTGCTAAACGGTTAAAGTGCTATTCACAGAATAAACCATTAAACCATGCAGCCATGCAACAATTAATTAGATAAACAGCGAACTGATCGACTCGTGCGTTACCACATTATTGATGGCCCGGGCAAAAAGATTGGCGAATGAAAGCACCTTGATCTTGGCGCATTCCTGCTTGAGCGGAATTGTATCAGATACAACTAATTCTTCGAGCACGGAGTTCTCGATGCGCTCATAAGCTGGCCCTGAGAGTACAGGGTGAGTAGCAATGGCCCGCACCGATTTCGCGCCCTTCGCTTTCAGCAGTTCGGCTGCCTTGGTAATGGTGCCAGCTGTATCTACCATGTCATCCACCAATACCACGTCCATACCTTCTACGTCACCAATCACCTGCATCGAAGCGATCTCGTTAGCACGTTTTCGGTGCTTGTCGCAAACTACCATTTCAGCGCCAAAGTTCTTGGCGAAAGCACGTGTCCGTACAACGCCGCCTACGTCTGGTGAAGCAAAGATCAGGTCGCTGCCCAGGTCCAGGCTGCGCAGGTAAGGCACAAAAATAGCGGAGCCATCCAGGTGGTCTACCGGGATATCGAAAAAGCCCTGAATCTGGCCGGCATGCAGGTCGCAGGTCATCAGGCGGTCTGTACCTACCGACTGGATGGCGTTGGCCACCACTTTAGCACCGATTGATACCCGGGGCTTGTCTTTCCTGTCCTGGCGGGCATAGCCATAGTAAGGCATTACCACAATTACTTTATGCGCGGAGGCGCGCTTGGCAGCGTCTACCAGCAGCATCAGCTCCATCAGGTTATCAGCAGGTGGGAAGGTAGACAAGATGATGAAAACTTCGGCGCCACGAACAGACTCGTTATAGTGAACGCCAATTTCTCCGTCGCTGAAGCGTGAGATGGTAAGGTCGCCTAACTTGGTGCCGTAAGCGGCTGCAATCTTTTCGGATAAGTATTGCGATGCGGAACCAGAAAATATTTTTACCTGAGGCATAAGGTTGCTAAAAGCTAACGTTTTGGGTTTGGATTTAGGTTACTATGCCCGCAAAGCTACCAAAATTTCAGATACCCGCCACCACACATTTCTGATTTTTAATTAGTTACAAGGAGGGCTGAAAGCAAAGAAGAACAGTACCCATTCCAGGATACTGTTCTTCTCTATGTTGTCCGACCAGGGCTCGAACCTGGACTCTTCTGAACCAAAATCAGACGTGTTGCCAGTTACACCATCGGACAAACTACCGCACAACGCGGGGGTGGAAGCCCCCTTTGTCGTTTGGTGATGCAAAGATAGAGAGACGATTTTAAACTGCAAACATTTGCTGAAAAATTATTTCAGAATGTTAGTCTAAAATCTGCTCTAGCGCGGTGTCATAGTGCTTTTTGGCAACCGTTATTGCATGAAAGAGCTCCCCGTCAATGTGGCAGTCGTGGCGGGTAACGGTACCTAATTTTTTGAAATTCACAGACTTGTTTTGCAGCGACTTTTCAAACTCCGCCTGTTTTGCCGGCGAAACAGAAACCACAATGCGGCTCTGACTCTCGCCAAACAAGTACGCATCTTTCCTGAAATTTTTATCGGTTTCTACATCAAAGCCCAGTTCGTTTGGCATAGCAGACTCTAGCAGCGCAATGTATAAACCGCCGTCGGCCACGTCATGCGCCGAACGAACCAGTTTCTGCTCGATTACGTCTTTCACCGCCGCCTGCACGTTCAACTCTGTCTCCAGGTCGAAGTATGGAGCAGGGGAGAGCTTTACATTGTGGTAAGCGTACAAGTACTCAGAGGAGGCAATGTCGTTCTGCGCATCACCCAGCAGATAGATCAGGTCGCCGGCTTCCTGAAAAGCAAGTGTCATCTGGTTCTCTTTCTTCTCCATGATGCCCAGCATACCAATAGTAGGTGTCGGGAATACGGGACCTTCGTCAGAAGACTGGTTGTAGAAGCTGACGTTGCCACCTGTTACCGGCGTACCCAGCGCTTCGCAGGCCTTTTTCATACCTTTGATGGCGCCAACGAACTGCCAGTATACCTCGGGCACGTAGGGGTTGCCAAAGTTAAGGCAGTTGGTAATAGCTACAGGCTCGCCGCCGGTGCACACAATGTTGCGGGCAGCCTCAGCTACGGCAATGGCGCATCCCTGTTCGGGGTCGGCATGCACATAGCGACTGTTGCAGTCCACTGTCACCACAATCGATTTGTCGGTACCTTTTACTTTTACTACGGCCGCATCGGCAGGGGCATTGGTGGTGGTAGTGGCTGTGCCTACCATCGAATCATACTGGCGGTACACCCAGCGCTTGGAGGCGATGTTGGGATGCGTAGCCAGAAACTCGGCCACTGCCTGGTAGTCTTCCGGCTCCTGTACCTGCGTTATGCTAAATTTCTGGGCCTCTGCAAAATAGGCAGGTTCACGGTACTCCCGGTGGTAAACGGGTGCGCCGCCGCCCAGTACCAGGTCTTCAGCAGGCACCTCGGCTACCAGTTCGCCATTCTGGTAATAGCGCAACTGTCCGCCTTCGGTTACGACACCAATCTGCTCGCAATACAGGTCCCACTTGTCGCAGATGTCCTTTATGGTCTGCTCTTCGCCTTTCTTCATCACGATCAGCATGCGCTCCTGGCTTTCGGAAAGCAGAATTTCAAACGGAACCATGTTGGCCTGGCGGGTAGGAACTTTATCCAGCCAGATGTCCATGCCATGTTCTCCTTTGGCACTCATTTCGGAGGTAGAGCAGGTGATGCCGGCGGCGCCCATGTCCTGCATACCGATCACAGCACCGGACTGTATGATTTCCAGCGAGGCTTCTAACAGAAGCTTTTCCTGGAAAGGGTCGCCTACCTGCACTGATGGCAGGTCATTCACCGAGTCTTCGGTAATATCTTTCGAGGCGAATGCTGCGCCATGGATGCCATCTTTGCCTGTGGCCGAGCCAACTATAAATACCGGGTTGCCTACGCCGTAAGACGTAGCAGAGGCTGTTTCGCCCACCTTTACGATGCCTGCAGAAAACGCATTGACCAGTGGGTTGATCGTGTAGCATTCGTCGAAAAAGAGTTCGCCGCCAACCGTAGGTATGCCAAAGGCATTGCCATAGTCGCCGATGCCTTTTACCACGCCGCGTAGCAGCCGCTGTGTTTTCTCAGAGCGCAGATTGCCGAAGCGCAAAGAGTTAAGCTGCGCGATCGGGCGGGCACCCATTGTGAAAATATCACGGTTTATACCTCCCACGCCGGTTGCAGCGCCCTGGTATGGCTCTATAGCTGAGGGGTGGTTGTGTGATTCTATTTTAAAGCTACAGGCATAGCCGTCGCCAATGTCTACCAGGCCGGCATTTTCTTCACCGGCTTCGGCCAGAATGCGGGGAGAACTCTTAGGAAGTTTCTTAAGCCAAACAATAGAGTTTTTGTAAGAACAGTGCTCCGACCACATCACTGAAAAGATGCTGAGCTCTGTAAAATTAGGGGTGCGACCTAAAATTTGTTTGATGCGTTCAAATTCCTCTTCCAGAAGGCCGAGCTTCTGGGCGGTTTCTATGGTAGTGAGTTGTTGTTCCACTTTTAGTCTGGCTTTTGTAACGGATAAGCAAAAGTAGGCATTTCTGTTTTAAGGTGCAGCCAAAGCTGTTGTTTTTACCACGGCAAAGTATGGCTAGGGCTGCTGTGGAAAACTTTAGAGGTTTTTATCCTCATAGTCTGTCACTTGCCTATAGTTTATGCGTAAAGAATTGTCCACAGTTTATTTTTATTATGCCAGTTACAACAGTCAATCCCGATTTAGTAACCACCACGTGTGGCCGCCAGTTAGATTTGAGTACAACAGAGTTAGTCATGGAGCGGTCAAACAGCTTGTTCAGCTATAACATACATAAGCTAAAGTCCGGTGAGTATGTAATAGCGGAGAAGTTTTACGCTAACCCCTTCAACAACCGCTACATCCTGCTGAACGACCAGCAGATAGAAATGCTGAGCCACTTGTAGAGAAACAGGTGCCCGATAGCTTTGATGTTCAGTAGAATAAGGTATATTTAGTGCTGAACTATAATCGCGTAGCTATGAGCTCCTTCTGTACACTTTTATTTGTTTCCCTCGCAAGTGTAGGTATTATCTTCTCCAGTATGCCTAAGGCCCCTGTTCCGCTATTGCTAGCAGCTACCCACGTGGTTGCCCGCCAGGATACTACTGCTACAAGCTCAGGCAAAAAAAAGAGAAGACTTGCCAGAACAAAAGAAACAAGGAAGACGAAAGTCGTGTTGGCGCGGGATGTAGATAAAGCCACCCTCATGAAAAGAGGTGATCAGGGCAGCAGTGTGCAGGTTCAGATCACACGGCTTGGCTCACAGATTGGCTCGGTAGAAGACCTGCAACTGACCGGAAGCAGCGGTGCGACAATGACGAACGGAAGTTTTACAGGGTTTGATAATATTAATCTTCCTTTTGAAGGCAGCGTTCGGTTCAGGGCCGCAAACAAAATGAATTCCGCCGTTTACGACCGGGAAGTGAAATTTGTGGTTGAGGAGCCGGGAAAGTGGGTGCTCCGAATCGAAATCTAGCCATCTGAAAGGCCGCTTATACTATACATCGTATACCAGGCGAATTTTGAAAGGCAACCATAGTATACTTTCTTACCCCACATCCGACCTACAGGCGAAGCTTGCGCTGTTCCCATCTGCCTTGTGTGGCGGAATACAAGCTTTTAGTATGGCACTTTTAATATAGAAAGGGCCGTTTTGCGGTTTTCTTTCAGGCTGAGGCATTTAAAAGTTTTTAAAAGGTTGCATGGAATTCAGGAATTTATACCTTATTTTTGCACCCTGAAATAACTCCGTAACAATAGTTAATACATATAACAAAGTCAAATGGCGAATATTGGCAGAATTACCCAGGTTATCGGCCCGGTGGTGGACGTTAGCTTTGTGGGTGAAAACACGAAACTACCAAATATTTTAGATGCCCTTGAAGTGACGAAAGACAATGGCCAGAAGATCATTCTGGAGTGTCAGAATCACCTCGGCGAAGACCGCGTGCGTACCATTGCGATGGACTCTACGGAAGGCCTAACCCGCGGCGCACAGGTGCTCGATCTGGAAGGCCCGATTACCATGCCGACAGGCGAAGGTATCAAAGGACGCCTCTTCAATGTGATCGGCGAAGCCATTGACGGTATTCAGCAGCCAGTGAGCGCCGGCGGATTGCCGATTCACCGGTCAGCTCCCCGATTCGAAGATCTGGCTACTTCATCCGAAGTGCTTTATACAGGTATAAAAGTAATCGACCTCCTGGAGCCTTATGTGAAGGGCGGTAAAATTGGTCTTTTCGGTGGTGCCGGTGTAGGTAAAACTGTATTGATCATGGAGCTTATCAACAACATCGCGAAAGCTTATGCAGGTCTGTCTGTGTTTGCCGGTGTAGGTGAGCGTACGCGTGAAGGAAATGACCTGCTGCGTGAAATGATCGAGTCTGGCGTTATCAAGTATGGCGAAGAATTCGCCCACTCGATGGAGCAAGGCGGCTGGGATCTGGACAAAGTGGACATGACCGAGCTGGCAAAATCGCAGGCAACCCTCGTGTTTGGCCAGATGAACGAGCCACCAGGGGCACGTGCCCGTGTAGCCTTAGCTGGTCTTACAGTAGCGGAAAACTTCCGTGATGGTGACGGCTCTGGTGCTGGTCGTGATATCCTGTTTTTTATCGATAACATCTTCCGCTTTACGCAGGCAGGTTCTGAGGTGTCGGCCCTTTTGGGACGTATGCCATCAGCGGTAGGTTACCAGCCAACGCTGGCCACAGAGATGGGTGCCATGCAGGAGCGTATTACCTCTACCAAGCGCGGTTCCATTACCTCTGTGCAGGCCGTTTACGTACCTGCCGACGACTTGACGGACCCGGCTCCGGCAACAACGTTTGCTCACCTGGATGCCACTACCGTACTTTCCCGTAAAATCTCCGAGCTAGGTATTTACCCGGCCGTGGACCCGCTGGATTCTACTTCCCGCATCCTGTCAGCTGACGTGCTGGGCGACGAGCACTACAACACTGCACAGCGTGTGAAAGAGATCCTGCAGCGCTACAAAGAACTTCAGGACATCATCGCCATTCTGGGTATGGACGAACTTTCTGACGAGGACAAGCAGGTTGTACACCGCGCGCGCCGTGTACAGCGTTTCCTGTCGCAGCCGTTCCACGTGGCGGAGCAGTTCACTGGCCTGAAAGGCGTACTGGTAGACATCAAAGACACCATCCGCAGCTTCAACGAGATCATGGATGGTAAGTATGACTACCTGCCGGAATCTGCCTTTAACCTGGTAGGTACCATTGAAGATGCTGTTGCGAAAGGCGAGAAAATGCTGGCCGAAGCAAAATAGGTTTCTTAGTTAAAAGTTAAGAGTTAAAAGGCAAAAGTTGGTTTCCAATGGTGGCTTTTAACTCTTGACCTTGAACTCTTAACTATAAAAGATGTTTTTAGAGATCATCACACCTGATAAAAAAGTTTTCGCCGGAGAGGTGGAGGCAGCGCAGTTTCCGGGAGCCAATGGCTCTTTTGAAGTGCTGAACCTACACGCTCCGCTGATAAGTACCATGGAAAGAGGCCCCATCCGCCTGACAACCAGCAAAGGACTAGAGTTCTTTACAGTAGATGGTGGTGTGGTAGAAGTGCTGAACAACAAGATCATTGTACTTGCTGAGTCCGTGATCGAATAGCAGCCTTATCCCTAAGTATAAACAAGGCCTTCTGTTTCGCTGAAACAGAAGGCCTTGTTGTTTTAAGTCCTCTATAAACCTTCTGAGCCATTTTACAATCATGTACAATGGGATGCATACTTATTTAAGGTCCTCACCTAGTCCTGTATCGGATTTGCTCATCGTTATATCTTCTGCACAGCTGAGGGTACACCCAAAAACCTATTTATTGTCTCGCCAAGGTGACGCAGTATGAAACCAGCCGATGCTGCTTGATTATTTAAGCGAAAGCTTACTTTTATTCGCATCTTTATCATAATTAAGCTTTCTATTTAAAAGAGTAACGGACTGGTGCAGCCGACGTGCAAGGCGTAGCCGAAGCATGAAGCATACACGTGGTTGGCACTTAGTTATTTTTTCAGTAGGGCTATAACTAAAGCTATCAAAGCCACACCTAGAGCAACATATGAAGTTATATTATGAGCTTTATCAGCTAACGATTCAGGGCGACTACTGTATACTCTTCTATTTGCGGTTAACATAGCATATTCATTCATCCAGTTCTTTAGGAAGACAGGTAGCATTTTTCTTTCTTCTTCTGCTTCAACCTCTTCAAACATTACTTTAACCACCTGTTTATACGCACTGTCGTTCATTGTCGCACGTGCTGCAATAAGTTCTGAAGGATTCGGTAGAAATGGTATATTGTTGGACAACGGGTGCGAAAGGCTTCTGGAAAGACTGCTCATGTCCAGCAGCCGTAAGCCTTTTTCTGTTTTTTCGAATTTAGAATAAACAACCCATATACCTTCTGTCGGAGGTAAATAGCACTTATGCTTGTAAGAACCATACACAGTGTCTGAAAGGATTTCTCCTTTGAAGACGTCAATCACCCTCATGCTGTAGTTAAAGCCATCTGAAGTAAGAACCTCACCTAAGAAAATTAATTCATTCTTTCTAATTTCTTCCTGAACTATAGCAATGCTCCAAGTTGCCCATTTCTGACCAGGGCAACTGTTGGCGTGTGATGATAGGCTTATAAGTATACCGCCAACTGCTAATAAAAATATCTTTCTATAGTTCATAATTGGTGCCAACTAGAGTATAACAGGAGTTATTCCTGCTAACAGCTAATTGTAGCCAATAACCGGAACAGCTATTCTGGTTATCTGCATTATAGGTGGAGTTGCTTTGCCTTTGAGATAACCCGTGTACCTGCTGAGTACTAATACATAGCTGGTAGTAAATATAAGATAAATAACGGAATACCTTATCTTTAGGATATGAGGAGATCGATGCTGTTCTTGGAGCAGCTTACTAAAAGGTCTTGTGCCATTCAATTACAACTTTCCGGGTGCAAACATTCAGACTAGCCCTGCAGATTAAACGGCTGCACCATTTTACATCCCGCAAATACTCCTTAACTTCAGAACGAATTTATACTTGCTGACTATGCCGCACATTCATCCGAAGACCACACCTATTTACCAAACCTCCGTTTTTGCCTTTGAAGACCTGAACGAGCTGGAGTTATACTTTGCGCAACCCGGCCAGAGCTATATGTACACCCGCTACGGCAATCCCAATACCGATGAGCTGGCACAGGAGGTGAACAAACTGGAAGAAGGTGCAGGAGCGGTGGTAACTTCGTCAGGTATGTCGGCAATACTGGCAGCGATACTGGCGCTATGCAAAGCCGGAGACCATGTGCTGTATGCCGAAGAGATCTATGGCGGTTCCTCTTCGCTGCTGGTGAAGGAGCTTTCGCGGATGGGGCTGGAGGTAACGTCCGTGCCGTCTGCCGCTACGTATGCGCTGCAGCCTTATGTGCAATCCAATACTAAACTGTTTCTCGCCGAAACGATGAGCAACCCGCTGCTGCAGGTGTTGGATGTGCAGCATCTGGCACAGGAAACAAAGCAGCAAGGTATAAAGTTGGTCATTGATAATACGTTCGCTACGCCCATACTTACTAAACCCCTCCAATTGGGCGCTGATGTGGTAATCCATAGTGTAACCAAATACCTCTCCGGCCACAGCGATGTAACGGCCGGAGTCGTCGTGTGCCGGGAGCAGGAGGACCTGCAGCGGGTGCGGCAGGTGATGATGACTTATGGCCTGAACCTGAGTCCGTTTGAAGGATGGTTGGCAGCACGTGGGCTGAAAACGTTGCGCCTGCGCATGCGGCAGCACTGCAGCAATGCCCAGCACTTGGCCCTTTACCTGCAGCAACACCCGAAAGTAGAGGAGGTATGGTACCCCGGCTTAGCGTGCCATCCACAGCACGAACTGGCGAAAGCGCAGGGGCAGGGGAAGTTTGGCGGGATGCTGAGCTTTAGAATCAAAGATGATACGGCTACTGTCAATGCTTTTATGCAGGCGTTAAAGCAGATTCCGTTTGCGCCGTCGCTGGCAGGTGTCAGCACTTCTATTTCGTATCCGTTGGGTACCTCGCACCGTTCGCTGGCGCCGGAGCAGCAGCAGAAACTAGGTATAACAGCAGGCGTCATTCGCCTGTCGGTGGGTATAGAGGAACCCGAAGAGCTGATTGCTGATCTGGAGCAGGCGCTGGCGCATATTTAAGGTAGTGCCTAGCCCTGCGGGAGTTGCCGCAGGAGCGCTTTGATTACTTTGTCTAGTTCTTCTTCGGTGAGGCTGCTGCTGCTGGGCAGGCAAAGGCCGCGTGAAAACAGCCATTCGCTGAATCCATCGCCATAGTAAGGCGCCTCCTCGAAAAGTGGCTGCAAGTGGAGCGGCTTCCAGAGCGGCCGTACCTCTATGTTCTCTTCTTCCAAGGCCAGGCGTATACTTTCGGGGCTATACCCTTCGGGCAGCAGCACTGTGGTGAGCCAGCGATTGGAGAAGCAACCCTTCGGCTCCGGCAGAAAGACCAGCCCTTCTACTTGTTGGAGGCGTTCTTTGTAGTAAGTAAATACTTCGCGCCGCTGCTTTACGCGCTTTTCGAGCACCTCCAGCTGGCCGCGGCCAATGCCGGCACTCACGTTGCTGAGGCGGTAATTGTAACCTTGCTGTGAGTGCTGGTAAAATGGAGCCGGATCTTTGGCTTGCGTCGCCAGGAAATGTACCTGCGCAGCCAATGGCTCGCTTGCCGTTACCAGCGCACCGCCGCCCGAAGTCGTAATGATCTTGTTGCCGTTGAAAGAAAAAATACCTGCTGCGCCTAGCGTACCTACCTGGTGGCCACCATAGCGGGAGCCCAGTGCCTCCGCGGCATCTTCCACCACCGGAATACCAAACAAGGCTGCTACCTCCATAATCTCTTTCAGCTTGGCAGGCATGCCATATAAGTGCACCACCAGAATGCAACCAGGCTTATTGCCTGCTTTTATGCGGGCGGTAATTGCCTGTCGCAGCGCATCGGGGCACATGTTCCAGGTGTCGGGTTCACTATCTATAAACACCGGGGTGGCCCCCACATAGCGAATCGGGTTGGCAGTAGCTACAAAGGTAAAAGAGGAGCAAAATACATCGGTGCCAGGGCCGATACCCAACACACGCAATGCCAGGTGGATAGCGGCCGTACCGGCGTTCAGGGCAACGGCATGGCGGGCATTGGTATGCTGGCAGATGTCATGCTCAAAACCGGCTAGGTTTGGACCAGCCGTGCTCACCCAATTATCCTCCAGCGCTTTCAGTACATAATTTTTCTCATGGCCACCCATATGTGGCACCGACAAGAAAATACGTCCGGGTCTATAATTCATGTTGTTTGATGATTTTTGCTGGCACGCCTACGGCAGTGCTCCCAGCAGGTATGGCTGTAATAACTACGGCGCCCGCTCCTATAAAGCTGCCTGCACCTATGTGCAGGTTCTGGAGGACTGTAGCATTTGTTCCCATGTAAGTTCCTGCTCCAATCCGTGTACCTCCGGAAATATTGACACCTGGCATCAAGGCAACGTAATCCTCCAATATAGCATCATGCCCAATCGTACAGCTTAGGTTTACAAAAACATGGTGGCCCAATCGGATCGAAGTTGTCAAAATGGTACCCCGGCTGAGGATCACTCCTTCCCCAAGTTCTATTCGCTGGTAAGGTTTAAGCTGTACAGCGGGATGGATTAAAGTAGGAAAGCAAAGGTGCTGATTGCGTTGCAGCTTTTTTACGATGGTTGTTTTTATAACAGGACTTCCGATGCCAACTGCAATGGAAAGCGGATAATCTAGCTCAGCCAAATCAGCTACAGTCCCCAAACAAGTATAGTCATCAATCGGGTAGCCGGCCGGCAAGTTATCGTCATAGAAGCCGGTTACATTCCACTGCGGCATCACATCATTTATCTGATGGAGCAGCACCAGCACTTCGCGTCCTAATCCTCCGGCTCCCACAATGGCAATGTCTGTCATGCGGGTACGTTTGAGCCTGTAAACCGTGGCGCAGTGGCATGGCCGGCCATTTGGATGTCTTGGCGAAGCACCACGCGTTTAATGGTTTTAAGCAGTATAAAAGCATCCGTGCTGAACGAGATATGATCAACATACCACAGGTCGAGTCGGAACTTCTGCTCCCAACTGATGTTGTTGCGCCCGTGCACCTGCGCCCAGCCGGTAATGCCCGGCTTTAGAGAGTGACGCCGCGCCTGCTCAGGAGAATACAACGGCAGGTACTCCATCAGCAGCGGCCGCGGCCCCACCAGGCTCAGATCACCCCGAAGTACATTGTAGAATTGCGGGAGCTCATCAAGGGATAACTGTCGCAGCCACTTGCCAAATTCGGTCAGGCGCTGGTCATCGGGCAGGAGTTTCCCGGCGGGCGTACGGGTCTGCGCCATTGTTTGCAGCTTGTACAGGTAAAACGGCCGCCCATGCAGGCCCGGGCGCTGCTGCCGGAAAAGTATAGTACCTCCGTTGGATACATACACCCAGGGGCAGAGGCACAGCAGCAACGGCGCGCATACCAGCAGGGCTACGCCAGCCACTACCACATCCAACACCCGCTTGCCATACTGCTGATACATGTTATAATTTTTTATACTTGATTCCTGATCGGCTTAAACACCACAGTTTACGGATTTGTTCGCTTCTATGCAAATCTGCGTTTATACTTCAAAATGCGCACTTTTCGTAGCGGCAGCGTTGATTACCTATTTTGCCATTGCAAATCCGCCGAAGTATAGCATGCCGCTGAACAGACTTTTCCGTTCCTTTTTATAGCTTGCAGCACCAAAACGTATATTGCTTGCTTATGCTTGATTTTCCTAACGCCAAGCTGAACCTCGGCCTGTATGTAACAGCTAAACGCGCTGATGGCTTTCATGAACTACTGTCCTGCTTTTACCCGGTCATGTGGACGGACGCGTTGGAGATTCTGCCTGCCCATCAGCAACAATTCCATACAACAGGCTTGCCGGTGCCCGGTAACTGGCAGGAGAATTTATGTGTAAAAGCATACGAACTGCTCCGCCAGGATTTCAACTTGCCCCCGGTACAGATGCACCTGCACAAGGTGCTGCCAATGGGCGCCGGTCTGGGCGGTGGCTCGGCTGATGCGGCTTTTACCCTACGTAGTTTAAACAAGCTGTTTGACCTGCAACTGCCCGTAGAAGCGCTGGAGGAGTATGCCCGGCAGCTAGGCAGCGACTGCGCTTTTTTTATACAGAACAGACCGGTACTGGCCACCGCACGCGGCGATGTGTTTACGCCTGTTGCCCTGGACCTGAGTGGCTATACGTGCCTCATCGTTTACCCCGGCGTTCACATTACTACGGCAGAGGCGTATGGCAGCATCACGCCTAAAGCGCCCGCCTGCAACCTTAAAGCCCTTTTGAAAGAAGAAGTGGAAGTATGGCGGAACACACTGGAGAACGACTTTGAGAAAGCGCTGTTTCCCAAATACCCGGAGCTGCCCCGGATAAAGGAGCAGCTGTATAATTCCGGCGCCTCCTATGCCGCCATGACGGGCTCCGGCTCTGCCATTTACGGGTTGTTTAAAGGCGAAGTGCCGGCAGAACTAGTTTTCCCCGATCACTACCTTATCTGGAAAGGCCTGCTTTAGCTTTTTACGGCGTTCTGCATATGCGTCGAGTACCGGATAGATGAACACGCTCAGCAGGATGATCGCTGCCCCGATATAAAAATCATGCGACACCTGCTTGTTCTCTTTAAAGATCAGGAAGGCTAGGAGGATGCCGTAAACCGGCTCCAGGTTCACCGTCAGGTTTATCGTATAGGCCGAAATGCGCTGCATCAGCCGCACCGAAGCTGTATAGGCATACACCGTACAAGCCAGCGAAAGCACCAGCACCCATACCCAATCCAGGGCTGTGAGGCTGAAGTTCAGCTGCCCGCCTGCGGCAAACCACTCGCTGTAAAATGGGAAGAACAGCAGCGTAGCGAGGCAGGCACCGCCCATTTCGTAGCAGGTAATGGTGGTAGGCGGTATCTTTTTTGCCAGCCGAGAGTTGATGATCGTAAATACAGAAGCAAGTATGGCCGAGCCGACTGCCATGGCAATGCCCTGGATGTGCTGCAGGTTTGTTTCGTTTTTAAAGATGATGTACAGGCCCAGAATAATGAGCAGGGCCAGCAGAATCTCATGCGGCTTTACTTTCGTCTTGCTTACCAGCGGCTCCAGCAGGGAGGTCCAGAGGCTGCAGGTGGCCATACCTACCAAACAGATAGATACAGACGCAATGCGCGCAGAGGCAAAGAACAGAATCCAATGCGCCGCAATCAGAAAGCCGACGCCCGTGATCCGAAGAGCTGTTTTGCGCCCCATCCAGAATGGAGTACCGCGTTTGTAAATGATGAGCCCGAGTGCCGCCGCCGCAATAAAGGTGCGGATGGCAACCAGTTCCACTGCCGGAATACTGATGAGCTTGCCCAGAATGGCGGTGAAGCCCCACAGGAAAATAATGAAGTGCAGCTCCAGAAAATCTTTGAGACGAGGCATAGCTTAGCGCGGAACGTACCGGTATAACAAAAGGCCGATTCCGGTGAAGATGGTAGAGGGAATCCAGGCGGCATACTTGGGGTCTATGTCGCCTACCTGCGCCAGGCTTCGGCTGGTGATAACAAAAATAATAAAGATGAAGGCTAGGAAAAAGCCCAGCGCGATCTGAAAACCAACGCCGCCACGGGCCTTGCGCGCGCTCAGGATCACGCCGATAATGGTGAGAATAATGATGGCAAAAGGATAGCTGTAGCGCTCATACTTCTCGATCAGGTAGGTTTCCGTGTCCTCGGCGCCACGGTCTATCTTTTCCTTGATGTAGCGGTTCAGTTCAGGTAAGGTCATAGTTTGCTCCAGCCGGTAAGTGCTCTCAAAGTCTTTGGGCAGCAGGTTGAGCGTGGTATCTAAGGCAGCACCCTTGTACAGCGTTTCTTTTTCGCCGTTGAATGTACGCAGGGTATAACTGTCTACGTGCCACTTCTTTTTCTCGGCATCCCAGGTAATGTTGTTAGAGGTGAGTTTGCGCTCCAGCTTAGTGCCTTCAATCTTCTCCAGGGCAAAATTATAGCCCACATTCGCCGTATTGTTATAGCTCTCCATGTACACGTATGTTTCCGGCGCCACCTTTATGTGGATGTTGCGGCTGTCATACGTAAAAGGGTTCTTGACATACTTGATCTGGAAGTCTACTGTTTTTTTGTTGGAGTTCGGGATCACCCAACCAATCAACCCAAAAATTACCACAGCTATGATGCTGGAGCCCATCAGGTAGGGCACCAGAAAGCGCCGGAAACTCACGCCACTGCTTAGTATTGCTACAATTTCGGTGTGCGAGGCGAGGTTGGCCGTAACAAAAACGGTAGCAATGAACACTGTGATCGGGCTAAGCATATTAGCCCAGTAGGGGAACAGGTTTAGGTAATACACCAATATCTCCGACACCGCTACATGGTGCTCAATAAAGTCGTCGTTCTTCTCCGTAAAGTCGATCACGCAGATAATGGCAACCAGTATCAGCACCACAAACACGTACGTGGAGAGGAACTTCTTGAGGATATACTTATCGAGCAGCTTCAACTTGAGTTTGGAAGTTAAAAGGTTAGAGAGTTAAAGAGTTAGAAAGTTAAAAGTTAAAGATTAGAAAGTTTAACTCTCAAACTCTTTAACTCCACAACGCTCTAACTCTACAAACGCGTCATCAATTTCTGTACCATCACATCTTTCCAGGTGCGGAAAGTTCCGTTTAGGATTTGCTGGCGCGCCTGCTTCACCAGCCACAGGTAAAAGGTAAGGTTGTGCACGCTCGCAATTTGCCCGGCCAGGTACTCGCCGCTGTGGATGAGGTGGCGCAGGTACGCTTTGCTGTAAAACGTGCTCGCGTAGCCGCCCAGTTCCGCATCGATCGGGCTGAAATCATCGGCCCATTTTTTATTTTTGATATTGATGATGCCTTGCGTAGTAAACAACATACCGTTCCGGGCATTACGCGTCGGCAGCACACAGTCAAACATATCCACGCCCAAGGCAATGTTTTCCAAGATGTTGGCTGGCGTGCCCACACCCATCAGGTAACGCGGCTTGTCGGCAGGTAGTATGCCACACACCAGGTCCGTCATTTCATACATCATCTCAGCCGGTTCACCTACCGACAAACCGCCAATGGCATTGCCCTCGCGACCAAAGCTGGCAATTGTTTCTGCCGATTGCACCCGCAGGTCTTTGTAGGTGCTACCCTGCACGATCGGGAAGAGCGTTTGCGAATAGCCATACCTGGGTTCTGTGCTGTCGAAACGATCAACGCAGCGCTGCAGCCAACGGTGGGTGCGCTCCATTGAGTTTTTAGCGTAAGTATAATCGCAAGGGTAGGGGGTACACTCATCAAAAGCCATCACAATGTCGGCCCCAATGATGCGCTGTGTGTCCATCACGTTCTCCGGCGTGAAATCCAGTGCCGAGCCGTCGATGTGCGAGCGGAATTTTACGCCTTCTTCTTTGATCTTTCGGGTGCCCGCCAGCGAGAAAACCTGGTAGCCGCCGCTGTCGGTGAGGATGGGCCGGTCCCAGCCGTTAAACTTGTGCAAGCCGCCTGCCTGCTCCAGCACCTGCAGGCCCGGGCGCAAGTATAAATGGTAGGTGTTGCCCAGGATAATCTCGGCTTTCACATCCTCTTTCAACTCGCGCTGGTGCACTGCTTTTACAGTGCCGGCGGTGCCCACCGGCATAAAGATCGGCGTTTCGATGGCGCCGTGGTCGGTTTGCACCACGCCGGCGCGTGCTTTGGATTGCGTATCTGTGGCTACTAAGGAAAACTGCATGGTAGTATAATGGCCGGCAAGCGTGCAAAACTAATTTCGCGGCAGCCAGCGGGCCTAAAGCGGCTTGTGCTCTTTTGTACTGGTTTTAGATAACCAGCAAAGATACAAACTAGCAGGGCACAAAACCCAATCTATTATTAATTCGGCCGGGCTTTCGGAAATGCCTGCAGAATGCCTAATTTTGTTGATGAATGGTTTAACTGTTGAATGGTTAAATTGTTAGGTGCTCGGGCAAAGCCGATTAACGTGTAAACGCAAGTATGAGGCAAAGTATAAGAATTGCAGCTTTATACCTTTGCCTGTCCGCACATTCTTGTGCTTGATGCACACAGCTCCAAATGCCGGCTTTAGCCTGATCCGGCGAGCAACAAGTAACCACTCAACAACTTAACAGTCTAACAAACAACAATTTGATTTCACTTATACTTCTAGGGCTGCTGGGGCTGTGTGTGCTGGTGCAGCTATACTTTGTATTGATTTATTTTCTGCCGCTTACAAAGTATAAAGACCCCGATGCGGGCGTACAGCACCCAGTGTCCATCATTGTGGCGGCAAACGACGAGTTGGAGAACCTGGTTGAACTGCTGCCCCTGCTGCTCGACCAGCTGTATCCTGAATTTGAGGTGGTGCTGGTGAACGACCGCTCTGAAGATGATACCGAATTTTATACCTATGAACTGGAAAAGCAATTTCCAAACTTCCGCGTCGTTACCATCAAGAAAACACCAGATTACCTGAATGCCAAGAAATATGCATTAGCCCTGGGCATACGCGCTGCCAAGTATGAGCACTTGCTCTTTACAGATGCCGATTGCCGCCCCTGCAGCAAAAATTGGATTGCAAAAATGCAGCAGGGCTATACTAACGGCGCAGAGGTTGTATTAGGCTACTCTCCGTATGTACAAATCAAAGGATTTTTAAATGAACTGATCCGATATGAAACCTTGCTGACCGGAATTCAGTATCTGTCTCATGCAAACAGAGGGCGCGCGTACATGGGGGTAGGGCGAAACTTATCCTACACCAAAGCGTGTTTCTTTAAAAATAAGGGGTTTGCCTCGCATATCAGAACGACCGGCGGCGATGATGATCTTTTTGTCCGGGATGCTGCCAACAATAGTAAAGTTAGTATTGTTATCGATAAAGAGGCGCAGACTGCCAGCATTCCTAAAAAGACGTTTCGGGAATGGCTAACACAGAAAAGAAGGCATTTGTCTGTCGGTAGCAAGTACAAACCAGCCGACAAACGAAGTATAGGAGCCTTTATGGGTTCTAATATCCTTTTTTACTTACTTTCGGGTGTCCTTCTTGTTATACATAGCCATTTAGCTATATTTGGGATGCTTGTTGGCATCCGGTACCTGGCCGTGCTGCCGGTGTATGTGCTGGCCGCAAGAAGGCTCGGGGAAGACGTGTCGGCACCTAAGTTGCCATTGTTGGATGCAGCTTATTTCTTTAATTACCTGTTTCTGGGGGGCTCTATACTACTGTATAAAAAAATCAGATGGAAGTAAACAAACAATTCTCAGCGAAAGCAAAGCACGACTTTAAACTCATTCAGGCCGCCGTGGAGGACAATGACGAAAAAGCGTATGCTGAGCTGATGAGTATCTATAAAAAGCCAGTATACCACGTTGTTTTAAAAATGGTGCGTAATGCTGACGATGCCGAGGACCTGACGATAGAGGCATTTGCCAAAGCGTTCCGCAACCTGCATAAGTTTAACCCCGAATATGCCTTCAGTACCTGGCTGTTCCGCATCGCTACCAACAACTGCATCGACTTTATTCGTAAGAACCGCATCAAAACCATGTCCATTGATTCGGCCATCAAAATTGATAACGGCGATGAGATCACAATCGATTTTAAGGACAAGAACCTGAATCCACAGGAGGAGGCGATTAAGAACCAGAAGATCGAGATCATGCAGTACGTAGTGGCCAAGTTGCCGGACAAATACCAGCGCCTGGTAACGCTTCGCTACTTTAATGAGCTGAGCTACGAAGAAATTGCCACAGAACTGAACGCGCCGCTTGGCACGGTAAAAGCCCAGCTGCACCGCGCCCGCGAGTTGCTCTATGACATGGTAAAAAACAAGAAGCACCTCATTTAGAGAGAAACTGCTGCCCGCCTGCGGAAGCAGCAGTTTCAAGAAAGACAAAAAGCTTTTGAATTAAGGTTAATAGATTGATTACGTTTAAAACCCCTGTTGCCCCGTGTAGCAGGGGTTTTTATATGGGCGCCATGTAAGCTTAATTTCATACTTTTGCAGCCTTGAGTTTGAGTTTATACTTGTCCTTACCTGAGCGCGTACTTGTTTATACTTGTTAATTAGAAAAAATGCCGCATTCTACCGCCATTCGTATGTTACTTTCCGGCTACTTTCCGGAGCTGTCTGAAGATCAATTACAGAAGTTTGAACAGATGGCCGTGTTGTACCAGGAGTGGAACCAGAAGATCAATGTGATCTCGCGGAAGGACATGGAGCAGATTGGTGTGCATCATATACTGCACTCGTTGGGTATTGCCAAAGTTGTAACGTTTCCGGCGCACACATCGGTGCTGGATGTGGGTACTGGTGGCGGCTTGCCCGGCCTGCCACTGGCGGTGCTGTTCCCGGAGGTAAAGTTTCACCTGGTGGACTCGATTGGCAAGAAGATTCATGTGGTAGAGGAAATAGCCCGTGCCCTACACCTGCACAATGTAACAGCCAGCCATGTGCGGGCCGAACAGGTGCGCGAAAAGTATGATTTTGTGGTGAGCCGCGCCGTTACCCGCCTCGCTAACTTCTGGCCCTGGGTAATGAACAGCTTCAAGAAAAGCGGTTTGCCTGCCGAAGGCCTCTACTACCTGAAAGGCGGCGACCTGCAGGACGAAATTGCCGAATCCGGCCTGATTACGCAGGTATATGACCTGGGCGATTACTTTAACGAAGAGTTTTTTGAGACGAAAAAAGTGGTGTATGTGCCGCTGAAGTAGCAGAGCCGTTGTTTTAGCTGGCCGGCAGTCCTGTAGGACCAACTCCAACTACCTGTTGCCTTTAAAACGGTGCCGAAATTACTGCGGTACAGGCCTGCTTTATACTAGGCAGCGCCTTTCCGAATCAAAATAGAAAAGCTGCTAAAGCACTAGCATGAGCCGCAACCGGGCAGCTTATACTTCCTCCAGCAAAAATTCTAACGCCCGGGTTTCGGAGTAGTAGCGGTCGTTTCGCAGGCCTGCGGCAAAACCGACATGGCCACCAGCAGCGGGCATTTCCAAATAAAGGCATGGGTTCTGTTCCGCTTCCTGAATGGGATAACACTGCTCCGACAGAAAGGGATCGTTCAGGGCGTTTACCAGCAGCGTAGGCACCTGTATGCTTTTCAGGAACTGGCGGGAGCTGACACGGGCATAGTAATCTTCGGCATCTTTAAAGCCATGAAGCGGGGCCGTATACTTGTCGTCGAACTCCGGAAACGACCAGAGCACGCTGTAATCCGTTAGGTCCAAGTCATCGGGATACATCTGCCGCTTTTGCTCTAATTTCTCCCCTAAAGTTCTCAAAAACCGTTGTGTATAAATCCGGGAGATCTTCTGGGCCGAGGACTTCAGATCAACAGGTACCGAAAAGACAGCCGCGCGCTTTACCTGAGGCGGCACCAGTGCGGGCGATTCGCCCAGGTACTTAAGCGTGATGTTACCGCCGGCGCTAAACCCCGTCAGGTATACTGTTTTATAGCCGCCCACTTGCAGCGCATGCCGCAGTACAAAGTCCAGGTCGTCGGAGGCGCCGAGGTGGTAGGAGCGGAGCAGTTTGTTGGGCTCGCCGCTGCAGCTGCGGTAGTTCCAGGCTAGAGCATCGATGCCCTGATCGTTGAAAGCCTTTACCATGCCGGTAATATAAGGCCGCCCGGTATCGCCCTCCAATCCATGCGAAAGGATGATCAGCGCTTCAGAGCCAACTCTGGACCAATCGATGTCTAAGAAGTCCTGGTCGGGCGTCACCAAGCGCTCCCGCTCATAATGTACGCCCTCTACCTGCCGGAACAGGGCAGGAATGATCGTTTGCAGATGGCCGTTAAACAGATAAAACGGGGCTCTATAAGGAGATGGTACAACAGGCATTGTAGTAATACGGGTATAAGCTATCTGTGCCTTTTTACGAATAAATTGCAAAATTAATCTATTCTGAAGGACTTATATATCATTGTCGCGCTTTATGCGTAAAGTAAAGGATTACCAATAAAAAAATACAACTATGAAAACTGTAACAAGATTCAAAACTATAGGAATAGCATTGACTTTAGGCCTGTTTACTGTAGCCTGTAACCAGGAAGCGCGGCAGGATACGAACGAAGCAATTGACGACGCGCAAGTGGAGACGACTGATGCTGTGGCAGATGCCGATGCGAACACCAATTTAGAGGACTTCTCGAATTGGGTACACACCAACACCGAAAAAGCGGAAACTGCTACGGCCGATGAATGGCGGGACATAGATGCCGAGTACAACCGCCGGGAAGCTGAACTGGATGTGAACAGCGATACCTGGGATGAAAAGACCAAACAGGAGTGGCAGGAGCTGAAAGATGACTGGAAAGAAACAAAAGCCAAAGCCGACAAGCGCCTGGATGTAGATGTGGACGTAGATACCAACAACCAATAGATATCTAAATTTATATATAAAAGGGCCGCTGCAAATTTTGCAGCGGCCCTTTTATGTTTGCAGGAAAGTGTAGTGAGGTATCAGGCACGAGTCCTCTGCAACCTTACTACTGCTGCGGCACCTGTTGGTACCATACTTCACTCTGGCCGTTCTGGCGTTTGGTATAGGCTACCAGCAGCACTTTGCCAGCCGTTGCTATAACCGGGAAGGAGGCATTGGACGTATCGGGTGTGAGGTAGTCTCTGCCTGTAAAGTTGCCGCTGGCATCCAGCCACTGTAGCCCCACGCGGTTGCCCTGCTGCGTGCCTTCATCCCATACCAGTGCCAGGTTACCGTTCTCTAAATTCATGAGCTGCGGGTGTTTGGCGGAGGGCACACTGCTCACCGACTGACGGGCCGTAAACGATTTGCCTTCCGGCTGCGTGCAGTAGTATACGCCGCTTCCGCCGCCCATAGTAAACCAGGCATAGTGCATTCCGTTCTGGTTGGCTGCCATCGCCGGGCCGGTGTGCGGGCAGCCGTCAATTACCCAATTGTCAGGGCTGATGCGCTCGGGTGCGGAAAAGGTGCTGCCGTTATCGTCCGATACCTGGTGCATCATATCGCGGATGCTGTCCTGAAGGATACCGCGGTACGCAACGTGCAATCTGCGTTGGCCATCTACATACAAGGCGGTGCGGCAGCACTGGCAAGTATGGCGGGCAATTACTTTTTCCCTGGCGAAGCCGTTACGACCATTCGTACTGGCATAGTAGAGCGAGGAGCCTTCGCTGTCCATCTGCATACCCTTCATACTTGTACCCTCATTCATTTGCATATGCTTCTGTGCTTTATCGGCATTCTCTTTGCGGGAGTCAAGCCAGACTGCGGCTACTTCGCCGTTAGGCAGCAGCGTCACATCAAAGTAGCGTTCATCGATGCTGCGAATAGTGTTCTCGGAGAGCTGTTTCGGTGCTGTCCAGCTGTCGCCGCCATCAAACGACTGCGTGTAATATACCAGCCCGGCATAGCTGTTCTCATCGCTTGGGTTGCTCACGGCAAACAGCGCCAACATATCACCATTCGGTTTATAGATGATCTTCGACAGGTTCTCATCGTGCGGGTAAACGCCTTTGGAGGTCGGAATAGCTTTGGGTGCTTCAAACGTGCTGCCACCGTTGTGCGAGGTGGCAAAGTAGAGCAGGTGGTGTCCGGTAGTATCGGTAGCCTGCACCCAGCAGAGCACCGGGTTACCTGTCGCGTCTTTGGTCAGGTAAGGGCAGGAGCTTTTCATGCCGGCCGCCGAGAGCCTTACCGCCGCAGGAGCCTGCTGTGCTTTCGTCTTTGCCTTGGGCTGACAGCCTGTGACAACAAGTATAAAGCTGCAAAAAAGTATGGAAAATGATCTGGTCATATAGAAATAATTAATAAAGAAGCTCTGGTGAGATATGTTGCTGCTATCGCTGCCGCCCGGCAAAGTTATAGCCGATGCCTGCGGTGGCGGTGCGGGGATTCCCCTGCCGGTAGCTTTTGCCGTAGCTGTACTTATCTACCGTGGTGGCATAGAGTTGATTTGTCAGGTTGGTGGTGTTAAGCCATACTTCAACGCCCCGCCAGCTATACCCTGCACGGGCATTCAGCAGGTCGTAACCGCCATATTTCTCCGTATTGGCGGCATCCATGTAGTATGCGCCCAGGTGCTGCCACTCCAGGCTCAGGCGCATGCCTTTCGCAAAAGCCGGCTTAAAGGTTACCTCCGCGTTGCTGATAAAACGGGGAGCGGTCGCCATCTGGTTGTGCGCATAATCGGTGCCTTGCTCCACATAATTGGTAAACCAGTGGCGGGCATTGGTGCCGCTGAAGCGAAGGGCTATACTTTCGGAGGGAGCATACTTCAAAGTATATTCTATGCCCCGGTGCCGTGTGCTGCCAGCATTCTGTTCCTGGTATGTCCCGTCGTCCTGCCGCACCGAAATGATCTCGTCTGTGCCGTTCAGTTGATACACGCTCACATCCACATAGCCCCGGCTCTGGTCGAAAGAGACCCAGCCGCCCGCCTCATAGTTGGTATAGTGCGATGGCTGTAAAGTAGGCACCTTTACCCCACGATACAATTCGGAGATCTGCGGTGGCGCAAACCCTACACTATAATTAACATAAGTGCCCGTATTCCGGCCAAAGTCATAGGTCAGCCCCAGCTTGGGCGAGATGCTTTTGAAACCATTCTGCTCATCGGGCGCACCGGTAAAGGCACTTGGAGCCAGCTTATTATCGAAAGTATAATCCAGGCGGTCGTAGCGGAATGCAGCCACAGCTTTCAGGTTGGGCAAAGGGGTAAGCTCCGCTTGCGCATAGGCGGCAGTGTTTAGCAACTGCACGGTATAAGCCGTCAGCAACGAATCGGAGCGGGTATAGCTGGTGTACACGCCGGCGTCGTTCCGGTTAATAGCAATGAAGTTCGCCTGGTACGTTGCCGGGCTGTAATCCATACTTATACCACCTATCAGCTGCGCGTTCAGAAAAGGAAAAGTTTTCCGGTGCTGCGCGATCAAACCATAACTATGAAACCCGTCAGCATTTATTTCGCCTTTGGCAGCGAGCGGGTTTGTTTTGCTGTTGGCAATGGCATAAAACGGGTTCTGGCTGATGGTGTTAGCCCGGAAAAAGAGTGTAGCCTGCGTGCTGTTGGCGTTGTTCCAGGTGTGCACGAGCGTACTCCGCAGGCGCAGCGCCTGTACTTTGCGGTACGTAAACGTCTGCAGGCTGCCGTATGCTTTGCGATAAAAATGCGTGCTGTCGAGGCCGCCGGTCTGGTCGGTGTTGTAATCTATGAGGGTGGCAGAGGTAACCAGCTTGCTTTGGGGACTGAACACATAATCTGCCCGTAATGTCAGGGCCAGCTTGTCAAAATCGCTGTGGGCGATCAGGCCGTTCCGTTGTGCGGCGTAGTAGCCTCCTGCATAGATGCCCAGCTTGCCATAGGTATTGGAGGCGCTGAAATCGGTACGACGGTAGCCACCGCTGCCTGCTTCGGCCGCCAGGTGAGCCGTAAATACTTGCGCAGGTGCCTGCGTGATAAAGTTGATCGCGCCGCCAATCGCCTCACTGCCGTAAAGCGAAGAGGCGGGGCCACGAACCACTTCAATCGTTTTCAGGGCTGCCATATTGATTTCGATCAGCGCGTTGTGGTTAAAGTCGCCGGTGGTTCGGATCGGGATGCCATCTTCCAGGTATAAAAAAAGGCTGCTGTAGCCGATGGGCAGCCGGATGGCCATGGTATGCTGCTCGTTGCCCAGGTCCACCATGTACACGCCGCTCACCTTGTTCAGCAGCTGGTCCAGCGTCACGGCTTTAGTATCAAGTATCGTCTGTTTGGAGATGACGCTGATGGCGACCGGCGCCTCGGCACGCGCCTGCTGCTCCCGGTTGGCCGACACAATCACTTGGTTGAGCTGGCTGGGAGCGGGCTGCAGCTGGATGAGCGTAGGCGCCTCCGATACTAGCAACCGGCGCGAAGTATAGCCGATGTAGGACACCAGCAGCGTGTCGGCAGCGGCGGCGGAAGGAAGTATAAAGCTGCCGCCGGGACCGGTAATGGTGCCGGTTTTAGTATGCAGCAGCCGCAGCGTCACGCCCTGCAACGCCTCTTTGGTGGTGGCGTCCAGCACTTTGCCCGTCAGGGTTTTTTGCGCGTGCGCCAGTTGGCTGATGCCCGTCACGAGCAGCAGCAAAAGTATAAATCGTTTCATGAACGTTCTTTTTGAAAATCTTTACCTTTCCTGAAAAGGATTCGATAAAGCTTTGTTCTGCACAAAACCTTCGTCAGTTAATGTATGGAGAAACAGGAGGATGTCGCAGTTTACGCCGAGGCAAAGTGCGTCGCCTCAGGGGCAGCCGCATCAGGCGTAGACCTTTCTCAACCTGTCCACCGCAGGCGTGGCATTCCTACCGGTGATGGGCACATTTAAAAAGCGCTACGGCAGGCACAGGCGCAAAGGCACAGTTGTCCCAAACAGAAAAACTTAAGCCATTAGCAATAGCAGCCTCACAAAGATTTATACCTGCGGCGGGTGCAGGATCTGGGAAGTATAGGCATTGTAAGCGCCGGCAGTGTAGGTGCCGTAACCGGCCGCAGTAGTCTGCGGGTACACAGTGGCCACAAAAGCAAGCGCGGCACCCAGGTACTCAAACGAAATGGATTTGACTTTGAAGCCGGTTTGACCTTTGGACTCCGGGTTGGCCTTTTTTAGATTTTCCTGCAGGAAGCACTGGCCGTTGCAGAGCATTACTGGCTTATCGCGGTTTATACAGAGTTTTTCGGCGATGTAGCTTTTGTTGAGCTCGTAGCCAAGCCGCACCAAGGGCATAGCTAGCACGTTCGCCAGCACAAGGGCGGTGAGCAGCAGGGACCATATAGTGTGGCGCAGTGGCATTGGGGCAAAGGTAAGGCGCGTGCAGTAACAAAGCTATGATGTTCGTCACTGTTTTGGCGCTGCCCAGCAGAAGCGGCGCTGTTTGCAACCGGAAGCGAAAGTTTGTACCTTTAGCCTGTATACTTGGACCAGGTGGCTGCGGCTGAAACGAAAGCTGAATCGCCTGAAGCTGTTTGTTTTAGCTTTGCAAGATGCAGCTGCTTATTTTATCCGAAACATACTTTGGAAATTAAATGTAAAGCCTATATCTTTGCAAACTCATTCAGAAACAGAATCAAAAGATTTATAATTATTATAGAATAACATGGCTAACCATAAGTCGGCATTAAAGAGAATCAGAGCGAATAACGCTAAACGTCTTCGTAACAAGTATCAGGCGAAAACGACTCGTACGTTTATCAAAAAGTTGAAGAACACTACTGACCAGGCCGAGGCGCAAGAACTTTACAAGACGGTTTCTTCTATGCTTGACCGTCTGGCTAAGAAAAACATCATCCACAAAAACAAAGCAGCTCACAACAAGTCTAAGCTTGCTAAATTTGTGAACGGCCTGGCCGTAGCCGCTTAATTTTTGCTGGAATAGCCTTAAAAAGCCTTGTACATGCCGTACAAGGCTTTTTGTATTTGTAATACGTCAGCCTTTATACTTGCCCAAGTATAAAGGCTGACGTATTTTATACTTGCAGGGCAAAGCTGCCGAGGAGTAACTGCTAAGTGCCGCGGCAGCAAAACAAAAAGCCTGAGGCGGAACACCTCAGGCTTTCAAGTAAAGTATAACGACTCTGATTAAGCGATGCTCAGCTTGATCATGTTGGTACGCTTTTGCTCGTTCATAGGCATGCTGGCCGTGTTGATGAACACATCGCCTGTGCTGATGTGGCCGGCCTGCAGCAATGTTTCTTTGATGTCGGTGATAGTCGCATCCGTCGACTCAAACTTATCATAGTAAAACCCGCGGGTGCCCCACACCAGGTTCAGCGTGGTTAAAAGCCGCTCATTTTCAGTAAAGATAAAGATGTCGGACTTGGGGCGATGCTTGGCCAGTTGGAAGGCAGTATAACCAGACTTGGTCATACCGATCACCGCGCGCGCATTGGTGTCGCGGGCCAGGTAGCAGGCATTGGCTACCAGGCTGTCGTTGATGAAGGTTTTGGAATGCGGGTTCAGCACAAACGACTTGTTGAAGATATCGGCATTGGCCTCCACATTTTTGATGGTAAGGTTCATGCTGCGGATCGTCTCGATCGGGTAAGCTCCTACTGCAGTTTCGGCGCTCAGCATTAGCGTGTCGGCTCCGTCAATTACGGCGTTGGCAATGTCGTTGGTCTCGGCGCGGGTTGGGCGCGGGTTCACGATCATGCTCTCCATCATCTGGGTAGCGATAATGACCGGCTTGGCAGCCTTGTTGCTTTTCTCTACCAGCATCTTCTGCATCATGGGCACCAGTTCCATGCCTACTTCCACACCCAGGTCGCCGCGGGCTACCATGATGGCATCTGTCGCCTGAATGATCTCGTCGATATTGGTGATCGCTTCGGGCTTTTCGATTTTGGCGATCACGCGCGTATCCTTGCCACGCGCTTTAATGATGTTCTTGATCTCGTTGATATCTTCTACGCGGCGTACAAAAGATAGTGCCACCCACTCCACATCATTGTCAAGGCCAAAGTGCAGGTCCTCGATATCTTTCTCCGTCATTGAAGGGGCTGATACGCTGGAGTCGGGCAGGTTGATGCCTTTGCGGGGCTTCACAATGCCACCGTAAACCACCTCCGCTTCCACGGTCATATCCTTGTCAGTAGAAAGTACTTTCAACTCCAGTTTACCATCGTCGAGCAAAATCATATCACCGGGGTTCACGTCCCTGGCCAGGCCCTCATAGATGGTAGACAGCCTGTCTTTGGTGCTTACAGATCCGTCGCAGACCAGCTGAATGTGCTGACCAGCCTTGATCTCGACTCCGCCGCCCTCTACATCACCCAACCTAATCTTGGGCCCTTGCAGGTCCTGTACCAGGCAGATGCTGGTGCCATGCTGGCGGTTGATCTCGCGCACATACTCGATTACCTGCAGGTGCTCGGAGTGTGCCCCATGCGAAAAATTCAGGCGGAAGGCATCAACACCTTCTTTAACAAGGGCCAGAAGGCGCTCGTACGAATTACTGGCAGGCCCAACAGTGGCCAAAACTTTTGTTTTGTTGAAAGGTATTTCCATCTTTAAAATAGCAGGTTCTCCTTAAACTTTAATGTATGCGGATCAAATTGTTTTACGTATTGCACCAGCGGCGAGCGGAGCAATTTGCTGCCTAACTCCTGCGGGTGTAAGTGCTGCAGGAGTCCTTTTATCTGCAGCACATAATCATACTCCTTCATATCGGGGAGCAGAAAAGGCTTTATTAATGTATGCGTTGCGCGCGCTTTATTCTGAAACAGCCGCGCCATGCCATGCTCGGTGATGTACTCAAAGTTAGAAATAATTAAGCGACCTTTCCCTATCAGGTCATGACACAAGTCCTGTTTTTTTACCAAGTGCAGGCGAAATAGGTTATTCAGCATCCAGGCAAGCTTGTATTCCTTTTCATGCGAAACCAACCCATACACCTCAAAGTCGTAATTGTACTCTATATCCAGTTGCAGTGTTTTCATAGGGTATTTTTCAAAACCCTAAAAGTAACAAGGTCTGGGTGCAAAACAGCAGACAAGGTATAAAACTTTTGCAAATAGACGAATAGAGTAATTTTTTTTGACATTGTCTGCTGAAATATATTTCTTTGCACAGTGTTTTAATAAACTATAAGAAAAATGTCAGAAATCGCAGAAAAAGTAAAAGCTATCATCATCGATAAGCTGGGTGTTGAAGAGTCAGAGGTTACTCCGGAGGCGAGTTTCACCAATGACCTCGGCGCTGATTCACTGGATACCGTTGAGCTTATCATGGAATTCGAAAAAGAATTCAACGTTTCTATTCCGGATGATCAAGCTGAAAACATCTCTACAGTAGGTCAGGCCGTGAGCTACCTGGAAGAGCACGCGAAGTAATATCCCCCTTTATTACAATTACTAAGGATCACATTTCTACTATCTATCCCTCTACTAACAGCTTATGGAGCTTAAGAGAGTCGTAGTTACTGGGCTCGGCGCACTCACGCCAATTGGAAAAAACGTTTCGGAATACTGGAACGGATTAGTCAATGGCGTGAGTGGGGCCGCACCTATAACACGCTTTGATGCGAGTAAATTTAAAACCCAGTTTGCCTGCGAAGTAAAAGGATACGACCCTGAAACTTACTTTGACCGCAAGGAGGCTCGTAAAATGGACCTTTTTACGCAGTTTGCGCTGGTGGCCAGCAACGAAGCCATTGCGGACTCCGGACTGTTGGAAAACGTGAACAAAGACCGCGTTGGAGTTATTTGGGGCTCCGGCATTGGCGGCCTGAAAACGTTTCAGGAAGAATGTATTCAGTATGGCACGGGCGATGGCACCCCCCGCTTTAACCCGTTCTTTATTCCTAAAATGATTGCCGATTCGGCCTCCGGAAATATTTCGATCAGAAATGGCTTCCGCGGACCGAACTTCGTGACCACCTCAGCCTGTGCTTCCTCTTCGGATGCGATTGTGGCTGCCTACAACTATATCCGCCTGGGTATGGCAGAGGTGATTGTTACCGGCGGTTCTGAAGCAGCGATCACAGAAGCTGGTATCGGTGGTTTTAATGCGCTTAAAGCCATGAGCGAGCGCAACGATGATCCACTGACTGCCTCACGCCCCTATGACAAAGACCGCAATGGTTTTGTGCTGGGTGAAGGTGCCGGCGCGCTGGTGCTGGAAGAGTATGAGCATGCCAAAGCCCGCGGTGCCAAAATGTACGCGGAAGTTATTGGCGGCGGCTTATCATCTGACGCTTATCACATTACGGCCCCCGACCCTACGGGCGAAGGCGTGGTGATTGTGATGCAAAATGCGTTGCGCGATGCAGGTATCAAGCCGGAGGAAGTAGATTACATTAATACGCATGGCACCAGCACCCCGCTTGGAGACGGCGCTGAGGTAACTGCTATCCAGAAAGTATTTGGCGAACATGCGTACGACCTCAACATCAGCTCAACCAAAAGTATGACCGGGCACCTGCTCGGCGGCGCAGGCGGTATAGAAGCTGTGGCCGCTATTCTGGCGATCCAGAACAACATGGTGCCACCAACCATCAACCACTTCACCGACGACGAAAACATCGACAACCGCCTGAACTTTACCTTCAACAAGGCCCAGCAGCGCGATGTGAAAGTTGCTTTGAGTAACACCTTCGGATTTGGAGGCCACAACACCTCCGTAGTATTCCGTCAACTGAACGACTAGTGTTTGGGCCTCTTAAACCGGTTCGCCGCTTTTACCACAAAGTATTCAGGAAAGATAAAGAATTAGTGCGCGCCATTACCGGCATGATCGGTAGCACGCCTGATAACATCCGCCTGTATAAACTGGCCCTGACGCATACTTCTTTTGTGCGGCAGACCGATGCCGGAAAGCACGAAACCAACGAGCGGCTGGAGTTTCTGGGAGACGCCATTCTGGGCGCTGTGGTGGCAGAATACCTCTTCAACAAGTTTCCCTACGAAGATGAAGGCTTCCTGACAGAGATACGCTCCCGAATCGTTAACCGCGAGTCGCTGAACCACATTGCCCTGAAAATAGGGCTTAACCTGCTGGTTCGCGTAGACGCGACCAACCACAACATGCGCCACAAATCGGTGAATGGCAATGCGCTGGAAGCATTGGTTGGAGCCGTATACTTAGACAAGGGCTACAACATTACCCGCCGCTTTATACTTGCCAAGCTCGTGAAGCCGCACGTAGACATGCATCAGCTGGTCAACACCACCTCAAACTTTAAGAGTAAACTAATTGAGTGGGCCCAGAGCCAAAACCTGGATATACGCTTTGAAATTGTGAAGCGGAAGCAGCAGGGCAACACCACTGAGTTCACATCCGAAGTATACATCGACGATAAACCTGTTGCCACAGGCACAGGCCTCTCCAAAAAGAAAGCAGACCAGGCTGCCGCCGAGAAAAGCCTGACCTCGCTCAAGATTAGTTAATTGTTTTCATTGCTAAGTGGTGAATTGTTGATCTGTGTTTTCTCAAACGAACCATTTAACCATTCAACAATCCGCCGTTAACTATCAACTTGCCTGTGCCTCCATGCGTTAAATAGCTACATGAAAGAGACCAGACTCATCTTAGCGGGCGCTGCCCTGAACCAGACACCAATTGACTGGGATGGAAACCTGCTCAATATAAAAGATGCCATCACCGAGGCGATCACTAACAATGTTGATATCCTGCTGTTGCCCGAACTCTGCATTACAGGGTATGGCTGCGAAGACCTGTACCTGAGCTCCTGGCTGTCGGAGGAGGCTTTTCAGCAGTTACTGAAAATAAAGGAATGGTGCGACAATATTACGGTAGCAGTAGGCTTACCCGTTATTGTAGATGGCTTTGTTTACAACACGGCCTGTATTATCCGCAACAAGGAGATTCAGGGGTTTACAGCCAAACAGTTTCTGGCAAACGACGGGGTGCACTATGAAACCCGTTGGTTTAAGCCCTGGCCTGCCAACGAAATAGTGGAATTTGAGATGCTGGGCCAGACCTATCGCATCGGCGACATTATTTATGAAGAGCAGGGCATAAAGTATGCTTTTGAGATTTGCGAGGATGCCTGGCGCCCCAACCGACCGGCCGAACGGCACATGCCCAAAGGCGTGCAACTCATCCTGAACCCAAGTGCCAGCCACTTTGCCCTGAGTAAAACAGACGTCCGCTACCGCCTGGTGGTGGATGCCTCTAAAAAGTACCAGTGCGCATACCTGTACGCTAACCTGCTCGGCAACGAGGCCGGCCGAATGATCTACGACGGCGAGGTGCTGATCGCGCAAAATGGCAAGCTGATTCGGCGCAACGACTTGCTTTGTTTTAAAAACGTGGACATGGAGGTAGCGGAAGTATGCTTCTCAGATAATCCTGAGCTTACAGAGGTGATTGAGTACCTGCCACCGATAGACGAAAACAAAGAGCTGATTGCTGCCCTGAGCCTGGGCCTGTTCGACTACATGCGCAAGAGTCGCAGCCGTGGGTTTGTACTGTCGCTGAGTGGTGGCGCAGATTCTTCGCTTTGCGCCGTGGCGGTGGCTGAGATGGTGCGCCGCGGGGTGGAAAGCCTGGGCGTACTGGGCTTTGTGGCTAAAACACAGCTTTTCGGCCTGAAAGATGCCGCCTACTTTGATTCGCTGCACCCGGAGCAGGCGGGGAAAGCGCTGGTGAAGCGGTTGCTTACCTGCGCCTACCAAGGTACGATCAACTCCTCCGACGATACTTATACTTCTGCCAAAGAACTGGCTGATTCCATCGGTGCCGTGTTCTATAACTGGACCATTGATAAAGAGGTAACTGACTATGTGGCCACGATTGAGGATGTGCTGGAGCGGCCGCTGACCTGGGAGGAGGATGACATTACTTTGCAGAACATACAGGCCCGCGTACGCGCCCCCGGCATCTGGATGCTGGCCAACATCAACAATGCGCTGCTGCTGGCTACCTCCAACCGGAGCGAATCTGCTGTGGGCTATGCTACTATGGATGGCGACACCGCCGGCAGTATCTCACCCATCGCGGGCATTGATAAAGCCTTTATCCGGCAGTTCCTGATTTGGGCACAGCTGCAACTAGGCTACGAGGGCCTGCAGTACGTGAATAACCTGCAACCAAGTGCCGAGCTGCGCCCTGCGGAAAAGGCACAGACCGACGAGAAAGACCTAATGCCGTACGACGTGCTGAACCAGATCGAACGGATGGCTTTTTATGACCGGTTGTCTCCCCAGCAGGTATACCAGCACTTGCTGGAGCAGCAGGTAGCAGCGCCAGAGGTATTGCAGGCATGGGTAAGCAAGTTTTATACTTTATGGGCCCGCAACCAATGGAAACGGGACCGGTATGCACCTTCTTTTCACCTTGACGACTATAACCTGGATCCGCGCAGCTGGTTGCGCTTTCCCATCCTGAGTGGCGGCTTCAGAAACGAGCTTGCGGCGCTAGGTAAAAAATAGCTGAACAAAAACTAAAGCTAATGGGCATAGCTGTACTTTTAGCTGTGCCCACTGCTTTTTACCAGTTGCTCCGCATACCATAGCTAGCAGTTTATACTTTATTGTTCTCCGATACCAGAACGATACTAGGCGACGTTTTGTCGGTAGTCTATTTATCGTAACTTTGGGCTGTTAGTATCCCACCTATGAATAGTATTCTGAACTACATTACCTGGAACGTCGATCCTGAGATTTTCCATTTAGGCCCGCTGAGCGTACGCTGGTATGGGCTGTTGTTTGCGCTCGGCTTTGTAATTGGGCAACGCATCCTGACGAAAATCTACGTAGCCGAAGGGCGGACGGAAGGGGATGTAGATGTGATTACTTTATACATGATCATTGGTACGGTGGTGGGTGCCCGCCTCGGCCATACGATGTTCTACGCGCCGGACTATTATCTGAGCCATCCGCTTGAGATCCTGCAGATATGGAAAGGCGGCCTTGCCAGCCACGGCGCCACGATCGGCATCCTGTTTTCGCTCTGGTTGTTCAGCCGCAAGTATAAATTCGACTATGTATGGGTGCTGGACCGCATTGTGATTGTGGTGGCCTTGGGCGGCGCACTGATCCGTTTAGGCAACCTGATGAACTCCGAAATCTTCGGCCATCCGACAGACCTGCCGTGGGGCTTTGTATTTGAGCGTAGCCAAGAATTCTCGCATGTGCCGCGTCACCCGACGCAGTTGTACGAGTCGCTTAGCGTTTTCCTGCTGTTCGTACTGCTCTACTGGCTCTGGACCAAGTATAAAAGTGCGTTGCCACGCGGCCTGTTATTTGGCATTTTCGTGACAACGCTGTTTACCTTCCGTTTTCTAGTGGAGTTCCTGAAAGAAAACCAGGAGGCATTTGAGAACCAACTGGCGCTAAACATGGGGCAAATTCTTAGTATCCCGCTGATCCTGATAGGCGTTGCTATCCTGATTAAAGTATGGCTGAAGCCGACGCCCGCTTTACCGGGAGGGCACCTGAAAGATGATACCCCGGCTCCTAAACAGAAACAACGTACTTAAAAATAAAAGCCCAGCTACCGTTACGGTGGCAGGGCTTTTATTTATGTTCTTTTACCGGAGGCTGTATTGGTATAGGTTGCCTCCTTCGCTGGTAATTACCAGCGTATGCTCATCTTTAAACGTAACGCCTTCTGTCTGCCCGCCGCCATCCAAGTCAATCTCCTGCGGTTCACTTTTGTAGAACGAAGCCGCATCATCCAGGTCACGGAACAAGTATAGCATGCCATCACCCAGCAAGGCCACTTTATCTCCTTCTGGGCTCACCGCAGCACCCGTAATCTTATCTTTTAAGTCGACTGCGCCTATCTTTTTGGCCTCGTAAGTGCCTGCCTGGTCGGGCAACTGGTATACCTGTGCCACGCGCTTTTTGTCTCTGTCTTTAGTGGTGAGGTATAGGTGGCCCTTGTACCAGAAGAGTGCTTCAGCGTCTATTTTGTGTTCCTTTTCAGAGGCAGCACCATAGCTAAAGCGTATCTCCTGCACCTGATTTGGGGCGGCAGGGTTTACTTTGTAGATCACCAACTGATCGCGGTCGTAGTCGTTGTTGCCTGTATCAGAGATGTATGCATTACCCTGCTTATCCATCGTCAGGTCTTCCCAGTCGTGGTTAGATACAGGCAGTTCGATTGTTTTCTCGATCTCTCCTTTTTCATTTATCTGGAAAAGGTACGGCTTGCCACCCGAGTCGTTATGTGTCAGGTAGTGGCCGTGCTGTTGGGGCAGGGCAGCTATGCCAGAGCTTTCCTGTACCTGCCGGGGCAGGGCGGCCAGCTTCACAAAGCGCTCTGCCATAGGAGTGCTGGCGGGAGCTGCTGCCGTTATGTTTTTGCTGTTCCAGGCGGACTTATTGCGTGTAAAGTAAAATAGGAGCGCGACGAGGGGCAGAAAAACAAGTAAGACCTTTAGCACAAGCTTCATAGTATAGGGAATGTAGGGGCGTAAAAGCGGCCTATTGTTTAACGTGAACTCCGGAACAGACGTTCATACTTTATACAACAAAGTAAAAGCCGAAAGTTTTAAATCAGCTAAGATGAAGGTCAACAAGATAAAGGAAACCTGCCTGTATGTGCAGGACCTGGAGAAGACGAAAGCGTTTTACCAGGGCAAACTGGGGCTGGAAGTGATCGGCGAGGTAGCAGGCAGGCATGTGTTTTTCAGGGCAGGGGAATCGGTGCTGCTCTGCTTTATTGCCGCTGCCGCAGCTGCCGGAGGCACACTGCCGCCCCATTATGGCAGCGGTCAGTTGCACTTGGCCTTTGAGGTGGAGCAGGCCGACTACGAAAAGCACAAAGCACAGGTGCAGCACCAGCACATCGCCATAGAGCAGGAGTATGACTGGGGCAGTGGTTTCCTGTCGTTCTACTTCCGCGACCCGGACCAGCACCTGCTGGAAGTGGTAATGGCGGGCATGTGGGAGCGCAAATAACTACGCGTAGGTGGCACAAACAGAGCCGTACACCAGACAATATGAGCTGATCCGGTTTCGCCTAGGTTAGAACCTGCCCAGTTGCCTGTTTATTCGTTGCAGCACATCCGTATCTAGGGTGTGGCCGCCATCAAAAGTATACACCTGCGGCCTGATGCCTAACGCATCGACCAGCTGCCGCTGCCGCTCCAGAATTTCTGGGGTAATAAACTCATCCTGTGTGCCATAAACAGCTGCTACAGCTACTGTTTCAAAGGTGTTCATCCCAAAGCTCAGGTCCAGATCATCCGGGAAAAAGGCAGCCCACAGGATGAGCCTATGTACCGGCAGTTGCGCCGATGCGAGCCAGCGGCAGGCCATTGTACCGCCTTGCGAGAAGCCGAATACCGTAACCCGCACATCGGGTGGCAGCTGCTCGAGTTGCTCCTGTAAAAGCAGGTTGAGGTAAGCAGATTGGTCCTTGATTTCAGAAAGGCGGTCTTCCTTTGTCATCCAGGAGGTGCCCACTCTTCCGGAGAAGCCGTTCAGGTAGAATTTGGAAGGTGCTTCCGGTGCCACGACCAGGGTGCGGCCGTCGTTGAGGGTATTAAACGTGCGCAGAAAAAAGCGGGCGAGCTGGCCATACCCATGGCAGACAATCCACAGATCCTGAATGTTGCTGGAAGGGGTACCAAGGGTATAGTATCGGGCAGTTCGGGGAATTACTAGTTTGTTTTCTCTCATGGATGGTTGCTTTTTAGCACTTATACTTCCATAAAAGAAAGTATAAGTAAAAGCAGCGAACAATGTTGCAACTTTATTTTTTACTAACTAAAATATGGACTAAAGGTTTTCTTTTGTGAACTGGAAAGGAAGCAGGTCAGCAACAGACTTAAAGCGGTAGTATTGGCCATCTGGCGCCTGCAGCAGCACCATTACCGGTGTCTGTTGTTTTTGCTCATATTCGGCCATTACCTGGCGGCAGGCACCACAAGGCATTGCTGGTAGGTAATCGGCATCGTAGCGGCGGCGGGCTGTTACAGCCAGCATCTTAATGGTTTGATTAGGCTTATTAGCGCTTAGGCCAAATAGTGCTGTGCGTTCAGCACATAAGCCGGAAGGATAAGCCGCATTCTCCTGGTTGCTGCCTTTGTACAGGCTGCCGTCTTCCAGCAGCAGGGCCGCACCCACCAGAAAATTAGAGTAAGGTGCGTAGGCATCATTGGCCGCTTGCCGGGCAAGCTCCATTACCTGTTTCTCCTGTGCATTCAGTTCTTCATCAGCCAACACTTCTACCCGGATATTTAATATCAATTCGCTTGCCATTCTTGGTCACGTAAATGAGAAATTTAGAAAAGGGCTTTAAATTTAAGCTTATCTTCTGATAAAACATAGGCAAGATTTGTCTTGGCCCCGTTAATGCTTAAATTAAGGCAAACCTATACTTGAACTATGAAACACATCCTTCTGTTGGGCGCCGGGCGCTCCGCTTCTTCCCTGATCCGGTACCTGTTTGACCATGCTGCAGCCGAAGACTGGCAAATTACCATCGGCGATATTACAGTTGATCATTTGCAGGCAACTGTGGCAGCGCTACCGTTTGCTAAAGCCATCTTCTTTGATGTACACAATGCCGCGCAACGCGCCGCTGAAGTGCAGCAGGCAGACCTCGTGATCTCGCTGTTGCCGGCTGCCTTTCATATAGAAGTAGCCCGCGAGTGCCTGCAGCAGGGCAAGGACCTGATCACAGCTAGCTATGTGACCCCAGCCTTTAGAGAACTGCACCAGGAGGCACAGCGGAAAGGATTAACCATCCTGATGGAGTGCGGCCTTGACCCTGGCATTGACCACATGTCGGCTATGCGGGTGATACAACACATACAGGAAACAGGGGGCAGGCTTACTTCCTTCCGGTCGTATACTGGCGGGCTTGTAGCTCCGGAGTCGGATAACAACCCTTGGCATTATAAGTTTACCTGGAATCCGCGCAATGTGGTGCTGGCCGGGCAGGGCACGGCACAGTATATCAAGAAAGGCGAGTACAAGTATATTCCGTACCACCGGTTGTTCCGCCGCACCGATCACCTCTATGTAGATGGCTACGGCGATTTTGAAGGGTATGCCAACCGTGACTCTCTGAGCTACCGTGAACCTTACGGCCTGCTGGATATCCCGACCATGTTGCGCGGCACGCTGCGCAGGCAAGGCTATTGCGAGGCCTGGGATGTGTTCGTGCAGCTCGGCCTGACAGATGACAGCTATATGTTGAGCGGCTCCGATACCATGACCTACCGCAGCTTTGTTGAAGCTTTTCTGCCACCGCCTACCAGCAAAGAACAGCACCCTGCCGAACGGCTTAGTTTATACCTGGGCATACCACAAGATGGGGAAGTAATGCGGAAACTGGAATGGCTGGAGCTGTTTTCAGTCAAGTCTGTCGGGTTGGCAGGAGCTACACCGGCGCAGGTGCTGGAGAAGATCCTGAAAGAAAAATGGACGCTGGCACCTGGCGACAAAGACATGATCGTGATGCAGCATTTGTTTGAATATGAGCGGGAGGGAAAGCAGTATGGGGTAACTTCTACGCTGGTGGCAACAGGGGAGGATGAGGTGCATACGGCGATGGCTAAAACAGTGGGTCTTCCGGTAGCTATACTTGCCAAGCTGCTGCTACAGGGCAAGATAACGCGGCGCGGTGTGCTGATCCCGATCTACCCGGAACTCTACGGGCCGGTGCTGGACGAGCTCAAAACGTACGGAATCGACTTTGTTGAGAAGGAGCAAATAATACGGGAAACGACCTAGGGAGCAACGTCTATCTTAAATAAAAACTTCTTTTTGCCTTTTCTAGTTGGGACAAGAGAGGAGTGTTATCGTCTGGAACTTATACATATGCAGCACGACACGCAAAAGCAGCAGCTAATAGAGCACTACATCAACGCGTATAATCGCTTTGATGTGGCTGGTATGGTCAAAGATCTCCATCCGGACATTGCTTTTGAGAATATCTCAAACGGCACCACAAATCTGAGGCTACCGGGCATTTCCGCTTTTAAGAAGCAGGCAGAGCAGGCCGCCCGGTACTTTCGGGAAAGAGAGCAGCGGGTAAAAAGCATCTACTTTTCGCATGATGTGGCAGCGCTTGAAATTGATTATACCGGTATAGTGGCCGTTGATATGCCGAACGGAATGAAAGCTGGTGCTACGATTTCACTGCAAGGCAGGTCCATGTTCTACTTTAAGGATGAAAAGATCATCAAAATACAGGATATCAGTTGAGGCCTGAAAGCCTTTTGGTGTGTATTGCTCCCCTGCGCACGTCAGGGGTTAGAATGCCAGATAGTAATCCCGCAGCAAAGCCCCGAACTCCGGCGTATAAGTTACCGCGTCTGCTTCCCGGATATAAAATTGCTTCAGTGCAGGAGCGACAGAAGGCGTGCAGGTATAGGTCTGGATATGCCGGATACATTTGCCCCCATGGCGAGTGTATACTTCCAGCGTCCCGGCTAAGTATAGGCTTCTGTTTGTAGCCAGGGTGGCAAAATGAGCCGCTTCTGCCGGCGGCAACAGCACGTATAGCTTTCCCTGTTGCGCCAGATGCTGTTGTGCGAAAGCGAGGATGTCATCAAAGAGCAGTTCGCCGGTATGTTTGGCCGTATTCTTGGCAGCATCCGCTGATCGGAGTGAATCCTGGAAAAAAGGCGGGTTGCAAAGAATCACTTCATACGGCTGCCCGGCTTTTGCTGCAAATGCCTGCAACGACATGGCGTGCAGGTGCAGGCGTGCCGCCCAGGGGCTGGCGGCAAAATTTTCGCAAGCCTGTTGCTGCGCCGCCGGGTTTATCTCAACGGCCTCTACATTTGCCCTGCTTCGCTGCGCCGCCATCAGGGCAAGCAAGCCGGTTCCGGTGCCAATATCCAGTATGTGCGCTGCTTGCGCCACCTCCACATACGCGCCGAACACACAGGAATCGGTACATACTTTCATGGCGCATAGTTCCTGCTCAACCCGGAACTGCTTGAACTGAAAATAGGTATTAGGCATGCCTTAATTTTGAATAACTGACTTCTGAATAACCGATTTGTTAGAAAAGTTGGCGCGCTGAGAATAAAATGGTATGGAAGAACTTGCTTCCATACCATCATTCAATATTCAGTTATTTAAAATTACTTACTATTAAAGGCACCGGACTCAAACCCTTCATCGATGAGGAGCTTGGGTGAGAGGGCGCTAGCTACAGCCAGTTCGTCGCAGCGTTCGTTTTCGGGGTGGCCGGCATGGCCCTTAATCCATACAAATTTTACCTTGTGCTTGGGGTATATCCGCAGGAAGCGCTGCCACAGATCGGCATTGGCCTTGCCGGTAAAGCCCTTCTTTTGCCAACCGAATACCCAGCCTTTTTCCACTGCATCCACTACATACTTCGAGTCGGAGTAGATGGTAACCGGCATACCGGGCTTGGTAATGGCCTCCAGCCCCACGATGACGGCCAGCAGTTCCATCCGGTTGTTGGTGGTTTTGCGGAAGCCTTCGCTGATCTCTTTCACATGCTGCTTCCAGCGCAGGATCGTACCATAGCCTCCCGGCCCGGGGTTTCCACGTGAAGATCCATCCGTAAATAGCTCTATCATGTTAAATTGTTTGATTGCTGCATAGTTAAATTGTTGTTCAGGTATAATGATGACAACCGTTTAACCATTTATCTCTTACAGGTTTGTTTTAAAAAGTTTGATGGCGATGGCAAGCAGAATGATGCCAAAAACTTTCCGAAGTACGTTGGCGCCGTCTTTGCCCAGTATACGCTCTATCCGGTTAGAGGCTTTCAGCACGAGGTACACAAACACCAGGTTCAGCACAATGCCAATCAGCACATTCGGCAGCGAATAAGCCGCGCGCAACGACAGCAGGGTTGTCATGGTGCCGGCGCCCACGATCAGTGGAAAAGCGAGCGGTACAATGGAGCCGCTTTTTGATTCCGGGTCTGAGTGGAAAAAGTCTTTGCCCAGGATCATCTCCAGCCCGATCAGGAAAATGATAATAGAGCCGGCCAGGGCAAATGACTGAAAATCAATGCCGAAAAGCTTTAGGATAGACTGGCCCAGAAACAGGAAAGCGATCATCAGAACGCCTGAAACGATGGTTGCCTTCTCCGATTCTATTTTGCCTTCGCGTTTCCGCAGGCCAATAATAATGGGAATGGAGCCAATAATATCAATAACAGCAAAAAGGGTAAGGGTAACAGAGGCGATCTCTTTCAGACTAAACATGGATGCGTTAAAGGTTGATGGGTGTGAGAGTTAGAAAGCTTGAGAGTTTTAAAGTTTAGTATGAGAGTTCCGCATGCTTCGCACCTGAAACTTTCATACTTGTTAACCTTCTAAATTCTGAACTTTAACCGCTTGATCAGGCGTAATAATGCAGGAAGAACCGCTTGAGTTCTTCGTACTCTTCATCCTCGATGGCCGGGAAGTTGGCAATGCGGAAGGTAGTGCGCGCCCATTGGCCGTAGCCGTTCCCGAGGCGCATGTTGTGGTGTAAAGCTCTTTTTTTAATGTCGTCTACCAGGCGTTCGCTGGCCTGCAGGGCCAACACTGTTTTAGAACGTACTTCGTCATTCTCCACCAGCAACTTTATATCGGTAAACTGCTCGAAGAAAGTATACAGCTCCTGCGCCCGATCGGTAAGCTTCTCCTCAATGGTTTTGATAAAAGGCCTGTCCTCCAGCACCCGCTTGAGCAAGTAAATGCTGAGCTCATTGGGCGTATGGGTAGTCTGATAATTCAGCATCTTTTCATACATAGGCACCAAGCTGTTATAGTGCCCCCGCTCTGCCAGTTGCTTGGCCCTGAAAATTGCGCGCGGCGAGCACACCATAATGCCTAAGCCGGGCGGCAGGCCGAAGCACTTCTGCACAGACGCAAACCAGATATCGGCTTTGATCATCTTGAGGTTAAGCCCGGCCATAGACGAGGTGGCATCTACAGCGACCAGCGTGTTGCGGAAGCGGTTGAACAGGTTCAGGATACAGGTAGGAGATACCTGTGTACCGTTCGACGTTTCATTTTGTGTGAAGCAGATGAGCTCCGTATCAGCGCTTACCTGCAGCTGCTCCACCGGCATCGGCTCGTTCAAGTCAAAAGCAATACCCTCGGCTTCGGGGCGCAGCTTGCGGGCATACTCATACCACTTTTCGCCAAAAGCGCCATTATAAATGTGGGTGCTCTTCCGCTTTGTCAGGCTCTGGATGATGATTTCCCAGCACTCGGTAGCGGAGGAAGTGAAAAAGATATAGTAATCCTGCGGAATGTTAAGCCGGCGTTTAATAGAGCCTACCACATCGCGCGACAGCTGCACGAACTGCTCTCCCCGGTGCGGCGTGCTCAAAATACCCTCATCAAACGCATCTGTCAGATAGTTGCGCACTTCGGGATATACCTTGGACGGACCGGGATAAAAGTTGAGCATAAGGGAATTTAACTTAATATAGTTAATAAACTATATGATGCTGATAATTAAAGATTGACGTAGTATAAACGGCCGGAGTTATACATTTTTTATACCGAAGCCGATTTGTTTTGGCTTCAGGCGCAGAAAGTACTGCAGGGCAAGGCGATAGCTCTCCAGCCCAAACCCGGCGATGCTGCCGGTACAGTAAGCGGCGAACATGCTTTTGTGCCGGAATGCTTCACGGGCATATATGTTGGAGATATGCACTTCAATCACAGGCGTATCGATCGCCTTGATCGCATCTGAAATGGCAACGGACGTATGGGTATAGGCGCCGCCGTTAAACACGATGCCTTTGTAACTGAAGCCCACCTCATGCAGCTTATCGATCAAAGCACCTTCGGCGTTGGACTGAAAGTATGACAACTCCAGATCGGGGAAGTCCTTTTCCAGTTCTGCATAATAATCTTCGAAAGAGCGGCTGCCATACACCGATTTTTCGCGGGTGCCAAGCAGGTTCAGGTTCGGGCCATTCAGAATGAGTATTTTCATAGGGAAGGGTATGATGCCGGTTGCAAATTTCCAAGCTAACAAAGGTAAGGATTAACTACCTTTGTGCCAGCATAATTCTTGCGGATTGTTTGTTGCCGGACAAAGGACTGAATTGCTGAACGGCTAAACTGTGTAGGCAATGTATGAACAGACCCTACACAAAATATAAAGCTGAAGACGCCATTACCTTACATCCGTTAAGAAGTAAAGTATAACCCTGATCTTTTTAACTCTTTAACTCTTTAACTTCCAAACGCTCTAACTCCTCAACTCTGTGAACTGGCCTATCTGCACCAAGCAATTCGAACAATACCTGCGGCTCGAGAAGTCGCTGTCCGGCCACTCGGTGGAGGCATACCTGCGCGATGTGCGTAAGCTGGTAGATTTCCTGGATATGAAGCACCTGCAGGTGGCACCGGAGCGCATCACGCCGGCCATACTTCGGGAGTTTCTGCAGTGGGTGAACAAACTGGGCATGACGCCGCACTCGCAGGCGCGCACCCTCTCCGGCATCCGCGCTTTTTATAAATTCCTGATCATGGAAGACATGATGCAGACCGACCCGACCGACACAATAGAAGCGCCGAAGCTGAGCCGTAAGCTGCCCGACACGCTCAACTTTCATGAGATTGAGCAACTGCTGGCCGCCATCGACCTCTCTACGCCGGAGGGCACGCGCAACCGCGCCATGCTGGAAACGCTCTATAGCTCCGGCCTGCGCGTATCAGAGTTGCTGGACCTGCGCCTGAGCAACCTCTATGCCGATGCGGGTTTTTTGAAAGTAGCCGGTAAAGGCGATAAAGAGAGGCTGGTGCCCATTGGCCGCGATGCACTCAAGCATATTACCCTATACAGAGAGAGCGTGCGCTGCCATCTCACCATCAAAAAAGGCAACGAAGATATCCTTTTCCTTAACCGGCGGGGCGCTAAAATGTCGCGGGTAATGGTGTTTACCATCATCAAGGACCTGGCAGCCAAAGCGGGCATACAGAAAACGGTGAGCCCCCATACGTTCCGCCACTCGTTTGCCACACACCTGATTGAGGGAGGCGCCGACCTACGTGCGGTGCAGGAAATGCTGGGCCACGAGTCCATCACCACCACCGAAATCTATACTCACCTCGACCGTGATTACTTAAAACAGGTCATTAAAGATTTTCACCCAAGGAGCTAAGCTGATGCCTGATGGTAGGATAAGCTATACTTTTGTAAGACATTTCTGAGCATATGAGTTTATTGACGGTAGCAGGTATAAGTATGATCGAAGAGGGGAGCGCGGTGTTGAAAGACATTAGCTTTACCCTGCAGGAGCTTCAGAAAATAGCCATAGCAGGCGAAACTGGCTCCGGCAAAAGTACCCTGCTGCAGGTTATAGCCGGGCTGGTGCAGCCCAGTGCAGGCCAGGTGCTCTTTGACGGCGAACGCGTGAAAGGCCCGACTGAAAAGCTGGTGCCCGGCCATCCGGGAATTGCTTATTTGTCGCAGCAGTTTGAGCTGCAGAAGTTTTTGCGGGTAGAGCAGGTACTAGCTTACGCCAATACCCTAACAGACGAGGAGGCAGCCAATATCTATGAGATATGCCGCATCAGCCATTTGCTTAAACGGCGCACAAATCAGCTGTCAGGAGGGGAACGGCAGCGGATAGCGTTGGCTAAACTGCTGGTCTCCTCGCCCAGGCTGCTGCTGCTTGATGAGCCTTTCTCGAACCTCGATACAGCTCACAAAGATACTTTAAAAGCTGTTATCCAGGCCATTGGCGACCAACTGGAGATCACCTGCATCCTTATCTCACATGACCCGCACGACACGCTGCCCTGGGCCGACGAAATCCTGGTGATGCGGGGCGGCCAGATATTGCAGAAAGGAACACCTGCGCAGCTTTACCGGCAGCCCGTTAACGAGTATGTGGCTGCGCTTTTCGGTAGCTACAACCTCATCGCTCCCGCACAGGCAAAAGCTTTTGCTGCGTTACCAAGCATGCAGGTAAACGGTAAAAGTATACTAATAAGGCCCGAAAGCTTTAGACTAGTTGCAGTAGGAAGTCAGGCGCTTGCGGGTACCGTTACCAAAGTAGCTTTCTTTGGCAGCTATTGCCAGTTAGAAGTGCAGCTTCCGGGCATAATGATTACGATGAAAACGGGAGATAACCACGTGAAGGCCGGGGACGAGGTATATGTTTCCTTCTCTCCGGATGCTGTATCCTACGTTTAGAACTACACGCCAAACTGCCGCAGGTGATGGTCCAGGTGCATCCAGGCAGCCAGGCCCCATTGCCGCGTGTTCAGGTTGCCAAAAGCCGGATGTGTTAAAGCAATAGGCGCTTTGTGGTTGCCGAATCTGTCCAGCAACTGCAGAAACCTTTGCTTTTCCACCGCAAACTGCCCGCTGTCAATTTTACCTTTCGTATCGTTGCGGGCAGCTCCCGGCAGGTTCTTCGGAAACTGCGGCACCACATACAGCGACAGGATGCGTAGGAGCCTTTGCTTTAAGGTCGACGGTTTACATTCCATGTCTCCATCCAGTACCTGGGCGGTGGTGAGATTGCAGTGGTGCAGCATTTCCGTTACGTTCATCTCTCCCCATTTTCCTTTACTATCTGCCTGCAGCGCATTGGCACGTGCCATCAGTTCTGCCGCGGTGGTCTTGTCTAATAGATTCTTTTTCATAGGATTATCTGTTGTGGCATTGCCTGTTTGATGGCGCAAAGGTAGTATAGCAGGTGCCTGAGCGCCGTTAACAATTGTAAAGAAAACAGGCAAGGCTACTGCATCAGGCGCCGTCTGATGCGGCTCAGCGAAACAGGCGTAATGCCCAGCAGGGAGGCAATCATGTGGTGGGGCACCCGCAGGAGCAGGTCGCCCTGTTGCGCTTCAAACTTACGGTACCGTTCTTCCGGGCTGTCCAGCACAAACGACGACAGCATCTGCTGCGCATTAATAAACCGCTGCTCGGCCACCTTTCGGGCTACGATGTGCATTTTTGGCAGGTCCTGATACAGCTGCTCCAGGCTGCTATGGTTGATTACCAGCAACGCACAATCCTCCAGCGTTTCTAAGGTCTGCAGGCTTGGCACCTGCCGCAAAAAGCTGTCGTAACTGCTGGCAAACAGATGCTCTTTAAAAATGTAGCCCGTCAGTTCTTCGCCATCTTTGGTATAGTATAGCCGCACTAGCCCTTTGTTTATAAAATATAGCTCCTGCGCCACCTTGCCCTCCGCTGCCAGCACAAACTTCTTCGGAACCTGCCGGAACGTGAAGGCGCGCTCCAGCACTTGCTTCTCCTGCGCAGTAAAAGAAATAAACGGGCTCATGTACTGGTACAAGGCATCGAACATAACAGACGGCATAGGCGTGGGAAGGAGGAAGGTACACTTTTTTGATGAAAAAGAGGCGTTGCATGTTAGCGATGATGCCAGGCTAAGATAATCTCCCTTTCCTAAGTACTTTCTACTTTCCTTTTTATCTTTGCCAGCAACATAAACTTAATTCTGCAGCCGTGTATAAAAGCCTTCTCCGCCCGCTGCTCTTTCAGCTCGACCCTGAAAAAGTACACTACCTCACCACCGATGCTGTTAGAGCTGCCTACAAGCTGCCTTTTGCTGCCAGCCTGAGCCAGCGCCTATTTCAGGTACAGAACCCGCGGCTGGAGCGGGAATTGTTTGGGCTAAAGTTTCCGAACCCGGTCGGGCTGGCCGCAGGCTTTGATAAGGATGCCAAACTGGTGGATGAGCTGGCCGCTTTTGGATTCGGCTTTATTGAGATTGGCACTCTCACGCCCAAACCGCAGCACGGCAACGAGAAGCCCCGCCTGTTTCGCCTGCCGCAGGATCAGGCAATTATCAACCGCATGGGCTTTAACAACGAGGGTGTGGATGCGGCAGTAAGAAGGCTGGAGAAGCGAAAGAGCAGCGTGATCGTGGGCGGCAACATCGGCAAAAACAAGGTAACGCCCAATGAAGAGGCCCTCAATGATTACCTTTACTGCTTTAAAGCCTTGTTTGACGTGGTGGATTACTTTGTGGTAAACGTCAGCTCACCCAATACCCCCGACCTGCGGGCGCTGCAGGACAAGGAGCCGCTGCAAAGGCTGTTGCTGTCGCTGCAGGAGGAAAACCAGAAGCACCGCCAGCCCAAGCCCCTGCTGCTCAAAATAGCCCCGGATCTGAACCTCAACCAGCTCAACGACATCATCGAGATTGCCATAGAAGCCCGGCTCAATGGCCTGATTGCCACAAATACGACTATTGGCAGGCAGGGCCTGTATACGCCGGCGCAGCGGATCAGCGAGATTGGGATGGGAGGCCTGAGCGGCAAACCCTTAACACAGCATGCCACGCAGGTAATCCGCCACCTGCGCACTTTTCTGCCCGAGGAGATCCTGCTTATTGGCGTCGGGGGCATCATGACCCCGGAAGATGCCGTGGAGAAGCTACAGGTAGGCGCTGACCTGGTGCAACTGTATACCGGTTTCATCTACGAAGGCCCCGGTCTTGTGAGTCGCATCAACAAAAAGCTGCTGGAGCAGTAGGCAGGCTTTATCCAACCACCCCTGCCCCTCAGAGCTACGCTCGCAAGCTTCGAACTCACGTTCTCGCTTGTCTAAGGAGGGGAGTTCTGTCGCTGCTTTGGAGAAGTATAAGTTTTGTAGTTACGGCTGTTGAAGAAGTATAGTATAGGCTTTGCTCGTAGTGCTGATTTGTCCCTTCGGCCAGAGAAATCAGAAACTTCACCTTCACCTCAAGTCACGACTCTGGAGATTCGCGCCAGTACACTAGTAATTTATACTTCAGCTAAAGTAAAAACAGCAGCTATTGGAGAGATTCCAGTCCTTTGGTTGAGCGCCTTGGCGGGTTGCGGTGCCCGTAAGGGGGCAGCCCGCAGCGAAGCGAGGAGCAGCTTCACGCCACCGCGCGATGCCCTTGTCGGGGGCCCCTGCACCCCCAGAACGTGGCCTCCCGGCCATGAGGGTACCAAAGCGAAAGATAAAACAAGGCAAGTATAAAACTGAGGAAGAACGAGAGCAAGTAAGGATAGCTAGTTAGATAAAGTATAAAGCAGCAGCTACCAAGTATAGCCTGAAAGTATAACTGAGAACCAGCAGCTGATAAGTATAGCCTGAGAATAAAAGCAGGCAGCAAGTACAGCCGCCACAGCTGCAACTAACTCCCATCAAAAGCTACAATTAGAAGAAAGATCACCTGAAGATGACAGAACTAAACCAGCAGCTATACATACTTCAGTATTGAATTTATCCTATACTTATTCCCTCACTAAATTTAAAAACGAAACAGCTTTCCTGAACGCATTCTTCCAAAAAAATGTAAATTTGGAATCTTAACTTTAGTCAAGGGGTATGGCCAAGAACACTTACAGAAACGATACGCTGCAAGCAGGGCGGAAGAACGAGGTGCGGGGTAAGAACGAGCCGCGCGGAGCAAATGTACCGGTAGGGGAGAAGCCGAAAAAAGCGAAAAAGAAGATGTCTTTGAAGCTGCCGACGCTGCCCCGTATCCGCATTGGCTTCCTGAAAGACAAGCGCTTTAAGCTGTTTATCGGCTTTACGTTGCTGCTGCTTTCCTTCTTTTTAACCATCGCCTTTGTGTCGTACCTGTTCACCGGGCCTGCCGATCAGAGCGTGGTGGAATCGGTGAACGGCACCGGTCTGAAAGAATCGGGACAGGAGGCGGAGAACTGGTTAGGTTTGTTCGGGGCCTGGGTGTCGCACCTGTTCATTTACGACTGGCTGGGCATCGGTGCCTTTTTTGTGATTCCGGTGCTATTCTTTGCTGGGCTGCGCATTGTGTTTAAGCGCGTCACGGTATCTATGACCTATATCCTGGGCCTGTGTAGTTTCAGTGCACTGTGGCTGAGCCTGACGCTGGGCTATACCGTGTTTTCGCTTCATGCCGTGGATAACCTTGGCTTTATGGGCGGCGGCATCGGCATTGAAACAGCCATCTGGCTCAACAGCCTGATTGGCTGGGGCTCCTGGCTGCTGCTGGGTTTCCTGCTGCTGGTGTTCCTGGTTGGCTTTTTTAACATCACAAGTATAAACTGGGCTCCGAAAGCAGCGGCAGTGCCAGCGGAAGATGCGGCACCTGAGAAAAACTATGCTTCGTCTTTGGGCGATGTGTTGAGCTACAAGTCGCGGGGCGTTAACCATAATGCCGACCCGACTGCCTCGCTGGAAGTTGAGGAAGACGAAGAAGAGGTGCCGTTTGAGGTAGAAGAGGACGAGGAGATAAACCGGGCGTTGGAAATGGAACTGAGTGCGCTGGAGAAAAAGCCGGAAGCACCTGCCAAACCGGCTGCTCCTGCCCTGGAGCTGGACATTGACCTGCCCGAAGATGCAGAACTGGAGGAAGTGTTTGAGTACTCCGAGGAGCCTGAGATGGCGTTGCAGATAGAAGAAACGCCGGAAGAGGAGGAGTCGGAACATATCGCCGGCGAGAATTACGACCCGACATTAGACCTAGCCCGCTACCAGTACCCGCACATCGACCTGCTGACCGACTACGGCAGCAGCAAGATCCAGGTGACGAAGGAGGAATTGGAGGCGAATAAGGACAAGATTGTGGACACGCTGGGTCACTACAACATCAGCATCGCCAGTATCAAAGCCACCATTGGGCCGACAGTAACACTGTATGAGATTGTGCCGGACGCGGGCGTGCGTATTTCCAAGATCAAGAACCTGGAGGATGACATCGCCCTGAGCCTGGCCGCACTTGGTATTCGTATCATTGCCCCGATTCCGGGCAAGGGTACAATTGGTATTGAGGTGCCGAACACCAAAAAAGAGATGGTGTCTATCAAATCCATTCTCGCCACAGAGAAGTTCATGAAGAGCGACATGGACCTACCGATTGCTTTTGGCAAGACCATTACCAACGAAGTATTTATTACAGATTTAGCCAAGATGCCGCACCTGCTGATGGCCGGTGCCACAGGCCAGGGTAAATCTGTTGGCCTTAACGCTATACTTACTTCGCTGCTCTACAAGCGCCATCCGTCGCAACTTAAATTTGTTCTGGTCGATCCGAAGAAGGTGGAATTGTCGCTGTTCAACAAGATCGAGCGCCACTTCCTGGCCAAGCTGCCCGACACGGATGAAGCGATCATCACCGATACCAAAAAGGTGGTGAACACGCTCAACTCGTTGTGTATGGAAATGGATATGCGCTACGACCTGCTGAAAGACGCCGGCTGCCGTAACCTGAAAGAGTATAACCGCAAGTTTGTGGAGCGCCGGCTTAACCCCAAAAAGGGCCACCGCTTTATGCCCTACATTGTGCTGGTAATAGACGAGTTAGCCGACTTGATGATGACAGCCGGCAAAGAGGTGGAAACGCCGATTGCCCGACTCGCGCAGCTGGCCCGTGCCATTGGTATACACCTGGTGGTAGCCACGCAGCGGCCGTCCGTAAATGTGATCACGGGTATCATCAAAGCCAACTTCCCGGCACGTATCTCCTTTAAAGTAACTTCGAAGATCGATTCCCGCACTATTCTGGATGCCGGCGGTGCCGACCAGCTGATCGGTCAGGGCGATATGCTTTTTTCCATCGGCTCGGATATGGTGCGCATTCAGTGTGCGTTTGTAGACACGCCGGAAGTAGACCGCATCTGCGACTTTATCGGGAACCAGCAGGGCTACAGCGATGCCTACCTGCTGCCAGAGTTTGTGGGCGATGAAAGTGGTAACGATAAAGCCGATTTCGACCCGAGCAACCGCGACCCGTTGTTTGAGGATGCCGCCCGTGTAATTGTACAGCACCAGCAGGGCAGTACCTCGCTGCTGCAGCGCCGCCTGAAGTTGGGCTACAACCGTGCCGGCCGCCTGATCGACCAATTGGAGTCGGCTGGCATTGTAGGACCGTTTGAAGGAAGCAAGGCGCGCGAAGTTTTAATTACCGACGAGTATAGTTTGGAACAGTTATTGAATACCCTGGGATAAGGAATCAATAACACGAAACTTAACATGAAAAGATTAACCTCTCTATTGCTGGCAGTGCTGCTGTTTGTGAACCTGGCCCATGCACAGCAAGACCCGAAAGCCAGCAAGATACTCAATGCGATGAGCCAGAAGTATAGCGCTATGAAGGCTTTCAAAGCTGATTTTGTGCAGGCGCTGGAAAATCCGTCAGCGAAGGTAAAAGAAACCATGCAGGGCAACATCCTGGTGAGCGGCGATAAGTATAGACTGAGCGTGAACGGGCAGGAGGTGATCAACGACGGCAAACTGATGTGGACCTATCTGAAAGATGCCAACGAAGTAACCATCACCGAGAATGATGCCGAAGCCGAGAGTATGTCGCCGAGCAAAATTTTCAACATGTATAAAAAAGGCTATAAGTATGCTTACGCCGGCACCGAGACAATGGATGGCGCCAAGTATGACGTGGTAGAGCTGTCGCCGGACGACCGTAGCAACCCCATTTTTAAGGTGCGCCTGTACATCAACCAGAAAGACAACACGCTGAAGAGCTGGCAAATGTTCCGCAACAACGGCAACCGTTATACTTATACCATCAAGAATTTCCAGGCCAATCCTACGTTGGCTTCCGATGCCTTTGCCTTTAATAAAACCAAGTATAAAGGCGTGAACGTGGTTGATCTGCGATAAGCATTTTACTTTGATATAGCGGAAAGGCTGCTCCAAACGGGGCAGCCTTTTTTGTTTTAGCGTGCTTACTGCACTTCGATCTGTTTCACAATATAATCGTTTATGCCGCGCCAGAACTTAAGGGTGTGGGTGCCTTTGGAAACAGGAGTATACGTATAAATGGCTTTGCGGGTAGGCAGGTTAAGCGTGCAGGCCTGGCCAGCATACACCGGGTAGACCGCAATCGTAACGACGCTGTCGAGCGTGGTGGTGCCAAAAGAACCAAGTTGACCACAGCCATTGGCTACTACAAAGTATACTTCCAGGGCAACAGATTCACCTACCACAGCGGTAGCAGGGCCTTCCACTTTGATAACAGAAGTAGGCTTAGCAAGTGGCACCACCTCTTCTTCGTCTCCGTGGCAACCAACAAAGAGCAGGGGAAATAGTAACAGCAAAGGCAGCATCCAGCGGTGTGTTTTCATAGCATTATGTAAGGGTTCGCTACTACGACCCTCGTTTTAGGGCAACAGTTGCATGTGCCTGTTACCCGATGCTATACCAGCCTGCCGGTTTACTCTACTTCCAGCGTTTGCGTGAGATAGGTGTTGTTGTCCTGCCAGAACCGGAGCGTATAAGTGCCTTTCTGCGGTGGCGTAAAAGTATAGTTAGCTGACCGTTGGGTGAGGGATGATCCGCAGTTCTTGCCTGCATATGCCGGGTAAGTTGTGATAGTATATTGATTCCCGTCTGTTTCCGTAGCAAACCTACCCAGTTTACCGCAGGCGTTCTGTACCATAAATGTTACTGTAACAGGTACTTCCTGTCCCGGAGTGGCTTTAGCCGGAACAGATGCCGTCAAGACAGGCACCGGCTGCGCTTCCGGCGTGACGGGTTCTTGCTGGCAGCTAGTGGCGTACCACAGCAGCACGAAGGATAAGATGTATAGCTTTTTCATAGTTCTGATAGTTAGGTTAATATGGTGGCGTTATAGTATAAAAACTACATTATCGGCACTAGGGTTGTGCCTGTTGAATGAAGTATGGTGTTTTCTGCAGAAGGTAAGATGCTGTTAAGATGATAAAACACAAGCATTTGGGACCTTGAGTGCACATCAGGCAAGATGAAGTGGCCGGAATGGCTGTAATGTTGTGCCAGCTTGACGATAGCAGAATAGTATAAAACCGGAGAAACGGATGCGGAGCCAGCCCTAGTATAAAGGTAGGTTAACCTGCCAACAGCTTGCGCGAGATAGCATTTGGCCTCACCACATAAAAGCCTACTTTTGTATAAACTAACCTCCGCCACCGCTATGACCAAAGAGCAGCTATTTGAACAGATCCTGCTGAAGAAATCCTACCTGTGCATTGGCCTCGACACCGATCCGCAGAAAATACCGCAGCACCTGCTGGACACCGAAGACCCGGTATTCGAATTCAACCGCCAGATCATCGAGGCCACGGCCGATCTGTGCGTCGCCTACAAACCCAACATCGCTTTTTATGAGGCGCAGGGGCCACGGGGTTGGGTGAGCCTGCAGCGCACACTGGAGATTATTCCGCCTGATATATTCACCATCGCCGATGCTAAACGCGGCGATATCGGCAACACCTCAGCGCTGTATGCCCGCGCTTTTTTCGAGCAGCTGGATTTCGATTCGATTACGGTGGCGCCCTATATGGGAGCCGACTCGGTGAAACCGTTTCTGAAACAGCCGGGCAAGTGGGTAATTCTGCTGGCGCTTACTTCTAACCCTGGCAGCCAGGATTTCCAGATGCTGCAGCTAGCGGATGGCAACGAGGAATACCTGTTTGAGCAGGTGCTGCGCACCAGTTCTACGTGGGCCACCCCGGGACAACTGATGTATGTGGTGGGCGCCACGCGGGCAGACTATGTGCAGCGCGTGCGGGTACTGGTGCCGGATCATTTTCTGCTGGTGCCGGGCGTGGGCGCGCAGGGCGGCAGCCTGGAGGAGATATCACGGTTAGGGATGAACCAGCAATGCGGTCTGCTGGTGAACTCCGCCCGCGCCATTATCTACGCCTCCTCCGGTACTGACTTTGCTGAAAAGGCCCGTGAAGCAGCTCTGGCTGTGCAGCTGGAGATGGAGGGATATTTGGAAGAGTATCTGATGAAGTAAGTATAAGCAGCTCAAAAAGAGTAGGCTGGCTTTTTTAATCAGCAGACCTTCTTCACATTCTATTTTGATATTGTGACGCCATTTACTCATCTTCACCTAGCAAAAACCAGCACCTGACGCTCTGCAATGAAAGAAGATTTCCTGCACTACATCTGGCAACACCAGTACTTTGATAAAACCGCGCTGGCAACGGCAGGTGGCGAGGCGGTGCAGGTTATCCGGACGGGCTTTTATAACACCGAAGCCGGGCCTGATTTCCAGGAAGCCATCCTTCGGATTGGAGCGGTGGAGTGGTCGGGGAGCGTAGAACTGCACCTGAAAGCATCGGACTGGTACCGCCACCAGCACCAGCAGGACCCCAAGTATGACCAGGTGGTGCTGCATGTGGTTTGGGAGGCAGATAAACCGGTGCTGCGGATAAATGGTACCCTTATCCCGGTGCTGGAGCTAAAAGGGCGCATTGCGCTGGGGCTGCTGCATACGTACGCGCAATTGCAGCAGTCGCGGGAGGCAATTCCTTGTGCTGCTTTCTGGCCAAGTATAAATGATATCACCAAGCGGATGATGCTGGAGCGGGCGCTGGTGGAGCGTCTCGAATCTAGAGGCGAAGAGGTGCTGCAACGCTATAAGGAAAGTGGCAATGATTGGGAGCAAACGGCCTATGGCTTACTGCTCCGAGGCTTCGGCTTTAAAACCAATCAACTTGCCTTTGAGCAACTGCATAAGGCGCTGCCGCTGGCCGTAGTGCGGCGCCACCAGCACAACCTGCTGCAACTGGAGGCGCTCCTACTCGGCCAGGCCGGTTTTCTGGACGAGGCAGAGGACAGTTACACTTTGGCACTTCGGAAAGAGTATACTTTCCTGAGCCACAAGTATAGCCTGCAGGAAAAAGCCATGCAGCGGCATCAGTGGAAGTTCCTGCGGATGCGTCCGGCCAATTTCCCGACAGTGCGCCTGGCCCAGTTGGCGGCCATGCTGCACCGGCACACAGCACTTTTTGCCTGTATGCTGGAGGCGCAATCAATCAAACAATATGAAGCGTTGTTCCGGCTGCCGGTTTCGGCTTATTGGCAGGAGCATTACATGCCGGGGCGTGCTGCCAAGTCGCCGCAACCTGCTATGGGGCGGAGCAGCGCACAGAACCTGGTGATCAATGTAGTTGTGCCTCTGCTGGCAGCCTATGCCAGTTACAGCAATGATAAATCATACTTAGACAAAGCCATCAGCCTGCTGGAGCAGTTGAAGGAAGGGAGCAACCGGATTACCCGCCAATATGAGGCGCTGGGCTGGCAGGCAAGCTCTGCCGCCGACAACCAGGCAGCCCTCAGCCTGCACAAACGGTACTGCGAGCCCATCAACTGTATGCGCTGTGCCATAGGCAACAAGATCATGAAACAAAACAGCACCGCCACGTGAGTATACCGGTTTATGTGCTGAATTTAAGTATACTGCTGGCTTTGGTGTGGCTGTTACAACGCCAGCACTGGGCGGTGGCATTGAAGCCCTACTTTTACCCGGCCTTGCTGCTCAAGCTGCTTTGCGGTGTGTTGCTGGGCCTGTTATACTTCGAGTACTATGGCCTTGGCGATACCATTGCGTATTACAAGGGCTCTCTTATACTCACGGAGCTTGCCCACAAAGATGCAGCTGCCTATAGCCGGCTGGTGTTTTTCAATGAGTTCAGCAGCGAGGCTTTCCGGGCTTCGATTCCGTACTCCCGTTTTCCGGGGTTTACCAATTCCTTTTTCTTTCTGAAGCTGCTGAGTCTGCTGAACCTGCTAACCGGTAGCTCCTACTACCTGGATGGGCTATACTTCTCACTTTTCAGTTTCTGGGGGGCAGGAAAGCTGACTGCTACTTTAAACCAGGCATTCCCCAGGTATAAACCAGCGGCTGTTATTGCCTTTTTATTTTTCCCGTCGGTTGTTTTCTGGAGCTCCGGCGTATTGAAAGACTCCCTGTTATTTGGCAGTATGTGTTGGCTCATTGCACTGGTGCTGCAACTTGGCCAGCGGCAACGTCCGTCTGTAGCAGCACGTTGGCTGGCCCCGTTGATGCTCCTGCTTTTTTACAGCATTAAGTTTTTTCTGGCTTATCTGCTGCTTCCCTTGTTGTTGCTATACCTGCTGTTCAAATATAACCCGCTACAGCTAAAGCCGGCGCAGCAGGTGCTGCTAATGGCTGCTGCAGTTGGGGTGTTGGCAATGGCCGGCCTGCTGTTCTTTAAAGTATATGCGCAAGGCTTCTTTTACCGGAATGTAGTAGAAGGGTATGCGTTTATGCTGGCCCATTCGCTGGATAAACCCCACATCGAATTCCACGATTTAGCCCCTGGTATAAAGAGCTTCGTGCTTCATGCCCCGGAAGCTGCGCTGAGTAGCATCTACAGGCCGTTTGTGTGGGAGAATAGTAATATGCTCTACCTGGCGCTGGCGCTGGAGAACCTGGTTCTATTGCTGCTTACGGTGCTGGCGCTGCTCTCTGCTGTGCGAAAAAGGAAAGTCCGTATCACCCTGGAGCAGGTGCTTTTTGGAGCCATAGTATTGTTCCTGGCGGTGCTTTTCGGCCTGAGTACGCCTAACTTTGGCACGCTGAGCCGCTATCGTATCGCCTTCCTGCCTTTTCTGGTCTACCTGTTGCTCCAAAGCCATTATACCCAGGCACTCCTACGAAAGCTCAGGTAGAAGCCCCGAGACGGACGCTTTCTAACTCCCTCTCTTTTTCGTACCTTTGCGCTTTATTTAAAAGGAAGCTATGCAAAATCCTGTGATAATTATTGGAGCCCAAAAGTTGGGAACAGCCGTGCTGGATATTTTTAACAGCAACAACGTGATCGTGTACTGCTTTCTGGACGACAGCCAGAAGCTGCAGCAGCAGGAGGTAAACAACGTGGCTGTCATGAGCAGCACCGAAGACGGGGAGTTTCTGAAGATGATCGGCAAGAAATGCGATGTATTTGTAGCCATGGAAGATTCCGCGGCACGGAAAGGCATGATCAAGTTGCTGAAAGAAGAGTACGAGGCGGTGCCGGTCAATGCCATTCACCGGTTTAGTGCTGTGTCGGAAAACGCGTGGCTGGGCCACGGCAATATGGTGGCAGCAGGTGCCATCATAAACAACAACGCGAAAATTGGCAACAATTGCCTCATTCATTCCCGCGCGCTGGTAGACAGTAACACCGAACTCGGCAACTTCGTGGAAGTTGGCCCGGGCGCCATCATCAACTCTGAAGTAGTGATAGAAGAAGGTGCTTTTATCGGAACGGGCGCTGTAGTTGTAGCCGGCGTGAAGATCGGAAAGAATGCCCGCGTGGGTGCCGGCTCAGTGGTAGTGGCCAATGTGCCCGCCAAAGCGACGGTGTTTGGAAACCCGGCAGCCCCTGTAAAGTAAACTTTTATACTTGCTGCCGCTGTTACAGAACTGATAATAATCATTTTGCAGCTGGCTGGTAAGCAGTAGCTTTGCAAGCTGATTTCAAAGACGTGGAATAACCTGGAAAGTAAATCCTGTGCATCCACTACTCCTGATTCAGACAAAAATAAAAAAATAGTTAAAACTCAACCTCAAACACTTAGTTGAAGCTAAGCAGTTATGAACCAACCCTATAGCATTTTACTGTACTACTGCTACACTCCGATAGCAGATCCGGAGGCGTTTCGCGAAGAACACCACCTCCTGTGCCTGGACCTGAATATCCTGGGCCGTATCATCGTGTCTAAAGAAGGCCTGAACGGCACTGTTTCCGGCTTGCGGGAGGATTGTGAGAAGTACATAGCATTTATGAAAGCCGATCCGCGCTTTTCCAAGACTGATTTCAAAGTTGATTACGCTGACAAGCACGCGTTTGCTAAGTTGCATGTGCGTACCAAAGCCGAGATCGTGCATTCCGGCCTGCTGCACATCGACCCGAACCAGCGCACCGGTAAGCACCTGTCACCCCAAGAGTTTAAGGAGATGAAGGACCGCGACGATGTGGTGGTACTGGATGTGCGTTCGGATTATGAACACAGTGTCGGGCATTTCAGGAACGCCATCACGTTGCCGATTGAAAACTTCCGGGAGTTTCCGGAGAAAATAGACGAGCTGAAGGCAAAGTATAAAGACAAGAAAATCCTGACCTACTGCACCGGCGGCATTAAGTGCGAGAAAGCCAGCGCCTTCTTGCTGGAGCAGGGCTTCGAGAACGTGTACCAGCTACATGGCGGCATCATCAAGTATGGCATGGAAGCAGGCGGCGAGGATTTTGAAGGCAAGTGCTACGTGTTCGATAACCGTGTGGCTGTGGAGGTGAACAAGGTGAACCCCACTGTTGTATCTGAATGTCATGTTTGCGGCACTAAGAGCGACCGCATGGTAAACTGTGCCAACCCGGTGTGCAACCTGCATGTGCCCATCTGCGAAAATTGCGGCTGGGAGTTAGACGGCGCCTGCTCTCCGGCCTGTAAAGAGCACCCTGAAAAGCGTCCGTACGACGGCACTGGTTACTATCAGAAAGAGATGAACGGCTATAATCCGCTGAAAGGCTTTAACCGCAGGCAGAAAAAAGACGTATCCATATAAGTATTCTCAAAAGCTACAGAAAAGCGCGTGCCCGAAAGCCGCGCTTTTCTTTTTTTTATACCTTGTCCTCTTAAACGCTACAGAACTGCTATGGCTGCCATTCCCGCATCAGAACTCATTATTAATCCTGACGGAAGCATTTACCACCTCAATCTACTGCCGGAGCATATCTCCGACACTATCATAACAGTGGGCGATCCGGACAGGGTAGCCAAAGTGAGCCGCTATTTCGATGAAATAGAAGTAAAGGTGGCCAAGCGCGAGTTTGTGACGCACACCGGCTATTACAAAGGCAAGCGCCTGACCGTGATCTCGACAGGTATGGGCACCGATAACATTGACATCCTGATGAATGAACTGGATGCGCTGGTAAACATCGATTTTGTGTCGCGCGAGCCTAACGAGGAGAGCATCACGCTGAAGATCGTACGGATAGGCACCTCTGGCTCTTTGCAGCAAACTGTGCCGCTGGGCAGCCACCTGGCTTCGCACACCGCCGTAGGCCTGGATTCGCTGATGGCTTTTTACCCCCTGGAGCAGACAGCACAGGAGCAACAGATTACCAAAGCGCTGCAGCAGGAACTGGGCCTCGGCTTTCAGCCATACTTTGTTACCGGCTCACAAAGCCTGATCCGGCAAATAGCCTTCGACATGCTCCCCGGCAATACACTGACCTGTCCTGGCTTTTACGCGCCGCAGGGCCGGGTGCTGCGTGCCGGCCTGCGCAACGACGCCCTGCTGCAAACCTACCACAACTTCCGGCAGGATGATTTTAAGTTTACCAATTTCGAGATGGAAACAGCCGGCTACTATAGTATGGGCCGCCTGCTGGGCCACGAGGTCCTGTCGCTTAATGCTATTGTAGCCGATCGGGTGGCGCATACCTTTGCCGCCAACGCCGACGAGGTAATCGACGACCTTATCGTGAAGGTGCTGGATCGGATCTAAAATATTTGTGTTAACTCATCATTGGCATTCCTGACAAGTATGGAGCGAAATGCTCTGGCGCCTTATACTTGAAAGTATGTCGGGCTTTAAGTTTTTCCGGCTTTCTGCTCTTTCGGACATCCATGTCAGAAAGCTCTCTGTCAGGGATTTCCTAATCCCTCTATTCTGGCTAGCCAACAAGATGACAAAGAAGTATGGAACAGCAGAGGGCTCCTAAAGCCAGGCCGGCAATAAAAAAGCAAGCCATATCGGCTTGCTTTTGGTTTTTACAGCTGTTAACAGTAGGAAAGAGCTTCTTTTAGAAGAATTCAATGCCCATAATGGCGATAATCGGAATCGCACAGGCTGCTTTCAGCATGATGAACTTCTCATCCAGCGCCCAGATCGTGGTGTCTACCCGCTTCGGCGCACCATCTGCTGTTTGAAAAGTGATCTCCACTTTGCCGTGATAGGCGTTGCCCAGGGAGGCGGCGCGGTTCAGGTCCCACAGGCGTTTCTTACGGGCTTCCGCGTCGGTCAGTACGTCCTCATGCGGAAAGTGAAATGCCGGTATAGCTTCTTTCTCCACCAGCGGTATAGCGTTCAAAAGTGATTCCATGTGTTGTTTAAGGTTATAGATACTACCTACACTAAGATAAACTAATGTATAGAGGATAGCTAATATTGTGCCGTAATTTTATAGCTGCTGTAAAAAAGCCAACGTGTCAATGCCATCGGCATAATCCCACACCATAGGGCGCGGTGTCTGGCCGAACGGAATGCTGCCTTCCAGCCAGCCATGTGCCGATACGATGCATTGTACCTGGTCTTTGACAGCAGCCAGTTTCTGGCGCAGGTCTGCCAGCGAAGTGAACGTATCATAAAATAGCACCGAGATAGGAGAGATCATTGCCTCGCTCTGCTGCACCAGCATAAACCCATTGTCGAAGTGGGGTACGCGGTTTACCAGCAGCAGCGATTTGTTATAGTCGTAGTTGTTCTGGTATCGGTGCTGGTCCAGCAGGCTGATGTATGGGGCATTGGCTTCAAAGAGTTTATCGAACGTGTATCCCTCCGGCACCAGCACTTTAGATACGCTGCGGGAGCCCAGACCATAATAGCGGAAAATATCCTCACCCAGGGCCCGCAGATCGTCGGCCTCTTCGTGGCCTGTCAGCACGCCTATACTTGTCCGTTGCTTGCGGATGATGTGCGGGCGATTGGCAAAGTAGTGCTCAAAGTAGCGCACAGAGCTGTCAGAACCAATCGTTAGGGTGGCGATCATGGCATCAGCATCCTTCAACAGGTCCGCAAACTCAAAGCGGTTGGCAAAAGCGGGCTCAATGGCAATCAGCATGTTGGCCAAGCGCCGCATCAGGACCTCATCGTCATTATTTAGCTTGGCCAGCAGGTAATGGCCGCTGATCAGCACCGCCATAAAATCATGAAAGCCCACCAGCGGCATGTTGCCGGCCAGTACCACCCCAACTTTTTTAGGTGTAACCTGTTTGAGGTGATAGGGGTAAAGCCACTCACGGAGGTACTGTTCCTCCAACAGCAGAATAATGCCGTCAATGGCACTGGAGACATTGGCTTCGTCAAACCAGGGATTACGCGATTGTGCGAGACGTGCCCAGTCCTTTCTTTCTTCTGAGGTCAGGCGCTGGAGTTGTTTCCCGAGTTCTACGAAAGCTTCAATTCTGTTCTCTAGTATCATGGCGGATTTGGTGGCTATGTAAAAATAATTTGAAACGATACTTATTGTTTCTAATTTTGTTGATTAACAAAAGAAGCTTACAAAAGTATAAAAAATATACAGGAGATACGACTATGGCGATAATGATAACTGACGAGTGCATAAACTGCGGCGCCTGCGAACCGGAATGCCCGAACACTGCCATTTACGAAGGTGGCATGGATTGGACCTGGGGCGGTGGCACGGATTTGAAAGAGGTAGAGATTGACGGCGGCGATATAATTGCCGGCGATGCGCCGCAACCGCCCATTTCAGACGAGTTTTACTACATCGTTTCAGATAAATGTACGGAGTGCATGGGCTTCCACGAAGAGCCGCAGTGTGCTGCTGTTTGCCCTGTGGACTGCTGCGTAGACGACCCAGACTACCGCGAGACAGAGGAAGAACTCTTGGCGAAAAAAGACTGGCTGCACCAGGCCAGCTAAGTATAAGGCTGCAATGGCTTGAAAGCCTGCCGCTCCGGCAGGCTTTTTTATTTATATGCTACAAAGTGCGGATAATACGATGGAAGGAACTGTTTACGAGGGCAAGACCTTCGACAAAATATTGTACCCCGGCAAAGCGATAAAGAACCGCGAGTTTGAGACGTGTACCTTTAAGAACTGCGACTTCTCCAATGCTGATTTTTCGGTGAACCGCTTTACCGACTGCGTCTTTATTGGTTGTAACCTGGCATTGCTGAAGCTAAACCGCAGCACCCTGAGCCATGTGGTATTTAGGGAATGTAAGCTGACGGGGATCAATTTCAGCGAATGCGGCGAAGCTCTTTTCACGGTCCGTTTCGAAAGCTGCTTTCTGGATTACGCTTCTTTTGTGAACAGGAAAATGCCTAAGACACTGTTCAGCAGCACTTCCTTAAAAGGGACGGACTTTACCAATGCGACGCTTACGAGCGCCGTATTCGATAATACGAACCTAGAAGGAGCCGTCTTCAGCGGCACACAACTCAGCAAAGCCAATTTTTTAACAGCTTACAACTATACCATCGATCCGGAGATGAATTACCTGCAGAAAGCCCGGTTCTCGCGGCACGGCATCGCCGGCCTGCTCACCAAGTATAACCTGGAGATAGAATAACCCCGGCCAAGTATAGCCCGAACTTTTATCCTGCCAGGCCAAGTCTGCAAGTATAACTCGCGACGATGGGAGCGTGGTAAACCTTAAATATGCCCTTTAGCTATATTCATACTTCTTTATTTACCAAGTGATTGGGATGGAATCGGCGGTCTCTTGCTTTCCGCTTTCGTAAGTTATGGTTATGCTAAAAATATGTTTGTAGGAACCGGTAGGTTTTTCAACCAGTGCAAAAGTACTCAGCCTGGAGTTCAGAAACTCATTTCCGCTCAGGCTGTTAATAAGCGCGATAACCTGCGTCAGGGGCAGGGCAGGAGCACTCCTGTCGCGGAACGCTACCACCTTTCGATTTAGTGGCTGGCCCGCAGCCACCTCGTTAAAAGGATGATCGCTGGTGATGGTTATATCTTTGATCTTGTCGTTTAGCTGCGTTAGGTGTGGAGAAAAATCACAACTTGTGGCCAGGGCTGTAGGCTGCAAAGAAAACGCGGGACGGTGTACGGCCAGTAAAAAATTAAAGTCCATCAAGATCAATAATGTATCCTCAGCGTAAGTGCTGTTCGGTGCAATAAGGTAATCGTCATGGGGCCCCATGGATGGTCTAATGAAGTTTTCCTGTGCCAGGCCTATATGCTCCAGCTTAAGCAAGTATGGCCCGCTTGGGTTTTCGGGACAGCAGGCGATAGGAATGATGCCCGTCAACACAAGAAGCAGTAGGATAGTTTTCTTAAGCACAATATCGGGAAAGTTTGTTTTTAGATCATATAATCTATAGAAATGTAGGAAAAATAGCGCTATTTATCCTTCCATTTTTTGAATACTTTTCTTCCAAAATCGCTTCTGGTTTGCTCCGTTGTGTTTTTAGGTAATTCATCACACGTAATTGCCGCAGAATCTCTAATTTTGCTTTATCCGAGGCAAACAGGAAAATAACTTATAAGATGTCGATTTCAACAAAATATAACCCCAAAGAGGTAGAAAAGAAGTGGTACGACAGCTGGATGCAGCACGGCTTCTTCCATTCAGAGCCCAATCCTAACAAAGAGCCTTATACGGTTGTCATTCCGCCGCCAAACGTAACGGGGGTGCTGCACATGGGCCACATGCTCAACAACACCATTCAGGACGTGCTGGTGCGCCGGGCGCGGATGCAGGGCAAGGAAGCATGCTGGGTGCCGGGTACCGACCACGCCTCTATTGCCACCGAAGCCAAGGTCGTAGCGATGCTGCAGGAGCGTGGCATCAGCAAAAAAGACCTATCCCGTGAGGAGTTCCTGCAGTATGCCTGGGAGTGGAAAGAGAAGTATGGCGGCATCATTCTGGAGCAGCTCAAAAAGCTCGGCGCCTCCTGCGACTGGGACCGTACCCGTTTCACAATGGAAGACGATATGAGTGCCGCCGTGATCGAGGTATTCGTAGACCTATACCGCAAAGGGCTGATCTACCGCGGTGTGCGCATGGTGAACTGGGACCCGAAAGGGGGCACTGCGCTATCAGACGAAGAGGTGATCCCGAAAGAAACGATGGCCAAAATGTACCACCTGCAATATGAGGTGGTAGGGGATAGCGCAACTAGCGACCAGACCTACATTACGGTTGCTACCTCCCGTCCCGAAACCATAATGGCGGACGTAGCTGTGGCGGTGAATCCGAACGATGCCCGCTATATTCACTTGAAGGGCAAGAAAGTACGTATTCCGCTGCTGGGCCGTGAGATCCCGATCATTCTGGATGAGTATGTAGCCATTGATTTTGGTACGGGTGCGCTAAAAGTAACTCCCGCCCATGACCTGAACGACTATGAACTGGGGCAGAAGCATCAACTGCCAACTATTGATATCCTGAACAACGACGGCACACTTAACGAGCAGGCAGTACTATACGTAGGCCAGGATCGTTTTGCTGCCCGCCGCAATATTGTAAAAGACCTGCAGGATGCCGGCTTGCTGGTAAAGGTAGAAGAGTACCAAAGTGTGCTGCAAACGTCGGAGCGTACGGGAGCCGTAATTGAGCCCCGGCTGTCGATGCAGTGGTTCTGCAAGATGAATGCTATGGCGCAGCCTGCCCTGGATGCCGTGATGAATGATGACATTCGCCTGTATCCGCCCAAGTTTAAGAACATGTACCGCTCCTGGATGGAGAACATCCGCGACTGGTGCATTTCGCGGCAGCTATGGTGGGGGCAGCGCATTCCAGCTTTTTACCTGCCTGATGGCTCTTTTGTAGTGGCTCGCACGGCTGAAGATGCGCTCGCACTGGCGCGTACTGAAAGTGGCAACGAGCAGCTGCAACCCGAAGACCTGCGCCAGGACGAAGATGTGCTGGATACGTGGTTCTCCTCGTGGTTATGGCCTATTTCTGTATTTGATGGCATCAAGGACCCCGACAATAAAGATATTTTATACTACTACCCGACCAACGACCTGGTAACGGCCCCGGAGATCCTGTTCTTCTGGGTGGCCCGCATGATCATGGCCGGTTACGAGTTCCGCAACGAGATGCCGTTCCGCAACGTGTACCTGACAGGCATTGTGCGCGACACGCAGGGTCGTAAGATGTCAAAGCAGTTGGGTAACTCGCCAGACCCGCTGGACCTGATCGAGCAGTATGGCGCCGACGGGGTGCGTACGGGCATGCTCTTCAGTTCGCCGGCTGGCAACGACCTGCTGTTTGATGAGAAACTGGTGGAACAGGGCCGTAACTTCAGCAACAAGATATGGAACGCCTTCCGGTTGATAAAAGGATGGGAAGTTGACGAAAACCTGCCTTGCCCGAATGCAACAGCGATCAAGTGGTTTGAGTCGCGCTTTAATGAGGCGTTTGTGCAGCTGGAAGATCATTTCAGTAAGTTCCGTATCTCGGATGCCTTGCTGTCAATTTATAAGTTGGTATGGGATGATTTCTGCTCCAATTACCTGGAAATGATAAAACCTGCTTACCAGCAGCCGGTTGACCAGCAGACGCTGACCGCTACTATCGGTCTGCTGGAGAATGTGCTGAAAGTGCTGCATCCGTTTATGCCGTTCATTACCGAGGAGATCTGGCATGAGTTGAAGGAGCGCAAACCAAAAGAATACCTAATCGTGGCGCCATGGCCCAAAAAAGACAAGTATGATAAGGTAATTGTAGCGGAAATGGAGCGCATGCTCAATGTTGTGGGAGCGATCCGGAACATACGCAACAGCAAGAATATTCCGAACAGCAAGCAACTTGACCTGGCTATTAAGGCTGCAAACGAGGCAAATTACCAACCGTTCCTAGTCATTATTGCCAAACTGGCTAGTGTGGCAAACATTACGTTTGTAACCGAGAACCTGGAAGGTGCCATCAGCTTTGTGGAAGCCGGCGATGAGTTCTTCATCCCGCTGGAAGGCAACATTGACCTGAAGGCAGAGCGGGAGCGCCTGCAGAAAGAGCTGGAGTATACCAAAGGCTTTCTGGTATCGGTGCAGAAGAAGCTGAGCAACGAACGTTTTGTAAGCGGTGCGCCAGAGGCAGTGATCAGCAACGAGCGCAAAAAACAGGCGGATGCGGAGGCAAAGATCTATGCCATTGAGCAGAGCCTTGCATCTTTGTAAGCCATACTATACCTCTAAATGACAAAGCGGCCGCATCTCTGAGGAGCGGCCGCTTTGTCATTTAGAGGTATTTGAAACCTGAATTGCTTCAATATGAGCTAAAAAGACAGCTCATTATCTTGGATACTTGCTTTGTTTCTGAGCTCTTTTTTCAGCGTAAGCTCCGGCTACTGATTAGAGGTTTGCTGCACCAGATCGGCAACCTCCTGCTTTAGCTGCGGCAGGTAATCTGCCAAACCTGCTTTGTTGTTAGCATACCCAATCTGTACCTGTCGGTTATCGATGCGGTACTCTAGTAGCCCCTGCGTTGCTTCTGTCAGATAGTAGAGCTTCAGCGGTGATGTGGCAGTAGACACTGCATAGGTGCGGAAAACAAAGTCGTTGGTGATGCGGTGCTGCGTGGGAGCACGATTATCCAGGTAGCGTTGCGTAACCACGGTATCGAGGTGCACGTTGCTTTGTATCTGGTAAATAGTTTTAATATTCCCCTCCGGAAATTCCCACTTCTCCACCTGGTGGTTCCCGAACCGGCGGTTGCTATAAGTAGCCTGCGACAAATCCATGTGAGCGACTACTGCAAAAAGCTGCAGGTCGTTTTCTACCGTTTGCAACGAGGGAGACGGAGAGCCGCTGTCGCTGATGTAGTACTGGCCATCCTGCTGCAGTTTCGATAGGTTTTGGGCGAGGTCCTGCTGCAGCTGCAAAGAGTCAGGAACTACAAGCAGAAGCAGCGAAGTAAGTAACGGCAGAACAGGATGTAAGAGGAATAGCATAAGTAATGTTGTGGTTTTACTTCCTTTACTCAAAAGTCGTGCTAAAAGCTACAAGCTGGAATTGTCCACTACAGTCCAGTTGATGTTGCCGTTGTTCACGCTATACTTCAGTAGCAGGTAGCCGCCGTTGTGGCCGTCCTCATAATAAGCCAGGGCATAGCGGTCGTTCAGAATACGGCTGTCGCGAATAGCCATCGAACCACCTAGCGTTCCTGAGGCAGGTATTAACTGTCGCTGCTTCCGGTTCAGGTCATTCATCAGGTCTGACTCCGGGTTGCGCAGTCCTTTTTGCTGCAGCTTTTGAATATCACTTTCGCTCAGGGAACCCAGTTCATCAACAAACGCCGCTCCGGCCGGGGGCACCAGGCCCATCGTGTCTGGCGGCAGGGTTATGTCTTCCAGTGAGTCAGCGGTTTGCTGTTCCTGTTCCAAGCGGTTGTCGATTTTCTCCACCTGCCTGTTGGCAATGGCCAGGCGGCTTTTCGCCTCATGCATCTGCAAATAAAAGTAGAGGGCCAGAAACAGGAAAAGGCCGGCTAAGATCCAGGGTAGTATATTTTTCATACTTGTTTTACGTTGCGGATTGATGCTTAATGTAAGTTATACCTGGCCTCCTGCAAAAAGTATGGCCAGCTTATACTATTCTGCAAAAGCCAAAGCCTGCCTCAGAGCGAGGCAGGCTTTGGTTATACTTAGGAAACCAGGCCTGATAGTTAGATGGCCTGCGTGACGTCGAAGTTCTCGAGGTAATCTGCTACGCGGCGCACAAACATGCCGCCCAGCGAGCCATCTACTACCCGGTGGTCGTAGGAGTGCGACAGGAACATGAAGTGGCGAATGCCGATCAGGTCGCCTTCCGGCGTTTCAATCACAGCAGGCTTCTTTTTAATAGCGCCTACGGCCATGATGGCTACCTGCGGCTGCATGATGATGGGCGTACCCATTACGTTACCAAAAGAGCCAACATTTGATACTGTATACGTGCCGCCTGACAGATCATCTGGCGTCAGCTTATTGATGCGGGCGCGGTTGGCCAGGTCATTCACCTTTTTTGTCAGCCCGTTCAGGTTCAGTTGGTCTGCATTCTTGATGTTGGGCACGATCAGGTTGCCACTTGGCAAGGCAACGGCCATCCCGATATTGATGTCTTTGTGGCGGATAATATTGCCTCCGTCTACCGACACGTTAATCATCGGGAAATCTTTGATCGCTTTGGCGATGGCGTCGATGAAGAGGGGCGTAAAGGTCAAGTTCTCGCCTTCGCGCTTTTTATAGTCGTTCTTCCACTTGTTGCGCCAATTCACCAGGTTGGTTACGTCCGCTTCCACAAATGAGGTAACGTGTGGCGAAACGCGCTTGCTCTCCACCATGCGGTCAGCAATCATTTTGCGCATGCGGTCCATCTCGATAATCTCGGCATTGCCACTGTAGGAAGCAGCCGGTTTAGAGGCAGCTGCCTGTGGCTGCGGAGCCGGAGCTGCTGCCGGCGCCTGTACTTGCGGCTGTGATGCTGGCGCACTTGCCTGAGAGGCAGCCGGTTGCTGTGGTGCCTGGCCCCCACGGCCCGCTACATAGGCCAGGATATCTTTCTTGGATACGCGCCCTTCGCTGCCAGTACCGGGCACAAACTCCAGTTCCTGCATCGAAATGCCTTCCTCGCGGGCAATATTGAGTACCAGTGGCGAGTAAAAGCGGCCGGATGCAGGTTGGTCTAATTTAGCAGCTGCTTCGCCAGACGTGGTGGAGGCAGCCTCTTCCTGCTGTGGCGCTACTTCATTTGCAGGAGCGGCAGGTGTTTCGCTGGCGGCCGGAGCGGTACTGCCGGTGTCTTCGCCATTCGTGGAAATGATCGCAATGGGAGCGCCCACAGCTACCACATCGCCTTCTTTTACCAGTATCTCCTTCAGTACGCCACCTTCTATTGCAGGTACTTCTGTGTCCACTTTGTCTGTAGCTACTTCCAGTACCGATTCGTCCTGCTCAATCGTATCACCTACATTCTTGAGCCATTTCAGAATGGTACCTTCCATGATACTCTCGCCCATCTTGGGCATAATCATCTCTACAAGTGCCATATATGTCGTTATTCGTCTATTATTAGCTGCCCTCCTTGCTTAAAGGCAGTGGAGTCGAGGCAGAGGAGGCTGATTTTTCACAACCTTTTGCCCATGTAGCATTCATGCCGACTACTGAACAAAGTTAAGGATTTTAGTCTATTCCTCAACGGTGGCAGGCAAACTTTGGCGGATCAGGTTCAGCACCGCCATGGCCGTATACTCGATATTAAGCAGCCGGTCTTTGTTGAATTGCAGTAGCTTGGCTTCTGTTTTATACTTGTCAGCATACGCTATCCAGATGGTGCCCACCGGTTTATCAGGAGTGCCGCCATCCGGACCGGCAATGCCGCTGGTTGCCACCCCAATGTCGGTGCCGAACTTCTGCCGCACGTTTTCGGCCATCTCCCGCACTGTGGCCTCACTTACGGCACCATGCTGCTGTAGGGTTTCAGGTTTTACGTGCAGCTCCTGCTCCTTTACTGCATTATGGTATGCAATGATGCTGCCCTGGTAGTAGGCAGAACTGCCGGCTACACTTGTGATCTTGTGGGCCAGGTAACCACCCGTACAACTCTCGGCTGTGGCAATGGTCAGGCCGCGTGCCTGCAGCAACTGACCTACGGCTTGCTCCAGTTTTACTTCGCCGTAGGCAAAAATATAGCCCGGAATAATGTGGGGCAGCTTGCCTACTTCGGCCTGCAGCTGTGCATTTAGCGTTTCCGCATCAGTGCCCTGGCCGGTCAGGCGCAGGCGCACGCCGCCCAGGTGAGGCAGGTAAGCCAGTTTCAGGTGCGGGGGCAGGCTGGTTTCCCAGTTTTCCAGTTTAGCGGCAAGTATAGATTCAGCTATACCGAAGGTCTGCACGACTTTGTGCATAATCTCCGGTGTTTGAAAGTGTGCCTTCAGCTTTGGCAAAACACTGTCGGTCATCATGCGCTTCATCTCGAAGGGAACCCCCGGCATGGAAACAAACACTTTGCCATCCTGCTCGAACCACATGCCCGGGGCGGTGCCCAATACGTTGCGAATGGGGGTGCAGGCCTCCGGCAGAAAGGCCTGCTGCCGGTTCAGTTCCGTTATCTCCTGGCTCCGGCGGGCGAAGATTGCCGCTACATCCTCCAGCGAGGGCGCATGCAGTTTCAGGGAAGTATGGAAGTAGTCCGTCAGCACGTTCTTGGTCAGGTCATCTTTGGTAGGGCCCAGGCCACCGGTGAGCAGGATAATATCGGCACGCGTCTTCGCTTCGTCGAGCGCCTGCACAATATGGTCGGGGTTGTCGGAGATGGAGGTGATCTGCTTTACTTTTATACCTACCTTCGTGAGTTCGGTGCCCATCCAGGCGGAGTTGGTATCTACGATCTGCCCGTACAGGATCTCGTCGCCGATGGTGATAATCTCCGCAATAACTGCTTTCATAAATATTTGGTCTGATTTGTGCGTAGGTTACAGAAACTGTTTCAAGTTAAAGATGTTCTGACGATATGAAAAAACAAGTATACGCATATGCGCTGGCCCTTGCCCTGGGTGCCTCTGCCTGTACAGTAGCCGACGTGCAACGCACCATGGACGGCGTTCTGGCCGGTACAACTGCCGGCGGGCCAGTGACGACCAGCGAAGTAGCTTCCGGGCTGAAGCAGGCACTGGAAGTAGGTATAAAAAGCGGTGCCAGCCAGGCCGCCCAAACCGATGGCTATTACCGGAACCCGCTCATCCGCATTCCTTTTCCGGAAGATGTGCAGCGGGTGGAAAACACCCTCCGCAAAGTAGGCCTCGGCAGCGAAGTAGATAAGTTTGTGCTGACACTGAACCGCGGCGCGGAAGATGCTGCCCAGAGTGCTGTTCCTATCTTCCTGAGCGCCATCAAGCAAATGACCATTGCCGATGCCTGGGCCATACTTCGGGGAGATAAAGACGCTGCCACGCAATACCTTAAACGTACTACTTCCCAGCAGCTGTACGATGCTTTTAACCCGGTGATGGTTAAATCGCTGGAGAAAACAAATGCGACCCGCTACTATACTAACATTGTGAGCGAGTACAACAAGATTCCGCTGGTGCAGCAGGTAAACCCCGACCTGGATGATTATGCCACTAAGAAAGCCATTGACGGCTTGTTTACGCTCGTAGCGCAGGAGGAGGCAAACATCCGCGAGAACCCGATAGCGCGCACTACAGAGTTGCTGCGCCGCGTGTTCTCAAAACAAAGCTAGTCCCCAAAGTTACATACTTTTACTAACAGAAGCACCCGCTTTACTCAGAAGTAAAGCGGGTGTTGCTTTTTATGGAACATAAAGGCCTCAACGAAAGTACAATACAGCAAATTTTACCTGACGCGCCATTCTAGTACAGAATAAACACTATGGAAAACAAACGGATCAAGTACACCCCTCTCATCAAGGAAAAAGACCTGGATGCTTTACTTGAGGAGATAGGAGATGCCCGCATTGTAATGTTGGGGGAAGGATCGCATGGCACGTCGGAATATTATACCTGGCGTACAGCCATCTCGCGGCGGCTGATAGAGGAAAAAGGCTTTCAGTTTATTTCGGTGGAGGGCGACTGGCCGGAGTGCTATGCCGTGAACCGCCTGATAAAAGGCTACCCCAACGCAGGCAGTAAGATAGCGGATGTGTTGCAGGTATACCGCCGCTGGCCTACCTGGATGTGGGCCAACTGGGAGGTAGCCGCCCTGGTAGAGTGGATGCGGGAATACAACAACCTGCGCACGATGGCGGATAAAGTAGGCTTCTTCGGGCTGGATGTATACAGCTTGTGGGAGTCGCTGGACCAGATCGTGAAGTACCTGGAGCAGAACGACGGACAAGCGGCCGAGGCTGCCCGTAACGCCATCAATTGCTTTGAGCCCTATAACCGCGACCCCCAGTACTATGCGCAGGCTACTGCTTTTGTTCCTACCGACTGCGAGCAGGAAGTAATTGACATGCTGCAGCGGGTATCCAAACAACGGACCTTTACCGATGACCCGGAGCAGGACTTTAACACGAAGCAAAATGCGCTGGTAGCTACCAATGCCGAGCGCTACTACCGGGCAATGATACAGGGTGGCGCCGGCTCCTGGAATGTGCGCGACAGCCATATGATGGAAACACTGGACCGCCTGTTGGAACTGCACGGGCCAGAGTCAAAAGGGATAGTATGGGAGCATAACACGCACATCGGCGACGCCCGCGCGACCGACATGGCCGACGATGGCATGTTTAACATCGGGCAACTGGCCCGCGAGAAGTATGGGCTGGAGCAAGTGAAGTTAGTTGGTTTTGGTACATACCAGGGTTCCGTTATTGCAGGTAAAGCGTGGGGAGCACCCATGCAGAAGATGGAGGTGCCGCCTGCTCTAAAAGGCAGTTGGGAAGCCCTGTTGCACGACATCAACACCGACGACAAAATTATACTTACCCGGCACCTGCGGGAAATTCCGGAATTGCAGCAGCACATGGGCCATCGTGCTATCGGCGTGGTGTATGATCCCAAGTTCGAAGCATACGGTAACTATGTGCCCACCATTATTCCGGAGCGCTACGATGCCTTTATTTACCTGGATGAAACAGAAGCCGTGCACCCGCTGCACCTGAAAAACCGGGGCAACAAAGAGCCGGACCTGTATCCGTGGAACTATTAGCCCGGTGCCGACAGGCAAAGCTGTTACCGCAGCATGGCCTACATTGCATTACTAAAATAAGGGTTATATTTAGGCCATAAAGTTTCTTTCAATATAACCCCTCGCGTATTTATATGCTGAAATCTTCAGTACGACTCCCGCTGGGCCTGCTATGTGCTGCTTTGCTGCTTGGTAGCTGCCAGCAGAAATTAGCAACAGCAGTAGATCTCACTTCAACGGCAGAAGCAAAAGAGAGCCCGGCAGCAGTTTCCTGGTGGCTGACTACGCCGGATGGCGCCGCACTACTGTCGCAACAAGCCGCCCTCTCCTTTAAGGAACGGGAAAGCACCAATTCTAACATCATAGTAGATGACAGCAAGACTTACCAGACCATGGATGGGTTTGGCTATACTTTAACAGGCGGCAGTGCCCAAGTGCTCCACCAGATGAGCCCGGCTGCCCGGGCAGCTTTGTTGAAAGAGCTATTCGGTACCGGGGAGAAAAGCATTGGTATCAGTTACCTGCGCGTTAGCATTGGCGCTTCAGACCTGAATGACCATGTTTTCTCGTATGACGATCTGCCCGCCGGACAGACTGATTCAAGCATGGCGCACTTCAGCCTCGACCCGGACCGGGAAGCCCTAATTCCGGTGCTGAAGGAGATCCTGGACATTAATCCTGCTATTAAGATACTCGGCTCGCCCTGGTCAGCACCTGTTTGGATGAAAACGAACCATGATACCAGGGGAGGCAGCTTAAAACCTGAATATCAGGAGGCATATGCCCGCTACTTTGTACGGTACATACAGGAGATGAAAGCTGAGGGCATTCCAATAGATGCTGTTACAATACAAAATGAGCCCTTGCACCCGGGTAATAACCCAAGTATGCTGATGCTGCCGGAACAGCAGAAAAGTTTTATCAAGCAAAACCTGGGGCCAGCCTTCAAAGCGGCGAACATCAACACCAAAATTCTGCTCTACGACCATAACCTGGACCGGCCAGATTATCCGATCAGCATCCTGGATGATCCGGAGGCCAGGCAGTATGTGGATGGCTCTGCGTTTCATTTGTATGCCGGCACCATTGACGTGATGTCGCAGGTGCACGATGCGTACCCTGACAAAAAGCTATACTTTACTGAGCAATGGGTTAGCAGCGACCCTGGTACCCTGGAGGCCAATTTAGACTGGCATATCCGGAACCTGATCATTGGCGCGCCCCGCAACTGGAGCAGTACCGTGCTGGAGTGGAACCTGGCGGCAGACCAGAACCAAGAGCCACATACCGATAGAGGCGGCTGTAACATGTGTTTAGGAGCACTTACAATAGCAGGGGAGCAGGTAACGCGTAATCCGGCCTATTACATTATTGCCCAAGCTTCTAAGTTCGTTCGGCCCGGCGCTGTCAGAATTGCTTCTACTATGCCGGAGAGCTTGCCCAATGTGGCTTATAAAACACCCGCCGGAAACAAGGTGCTCATCGTACTGAATGCGAACAAAGCTTCTCAAACCGTTACATTCAGCAATAATGGCCGCTCTGTTAGCGCGGCGCTTCCAGGTGGCGCTGTAGGTACCTTTGTCTGGTAAAAAGTTAATTTCTGAGTTTTATGCATGCAGTATGTGGTGGCAACACGCAGTGGCGCTTTGTCCAAATCTTTCTTTTGTTTATACTTATAGGTAGCGCAGGCTGCAAAGGCGGCAGCGAAGATGATGCGACGGATGTGCCGGAGCCAACGCCATCCACTTCATCGCAGGTAGCCTTCTGGCTAACAAATCCGGATCGGTCTGCTTTGTTTGCCAGGCAAACTGCTGCGCTGAACTTTACAAGTATAAGCAATCAGCACCCGACCATTGTCGTGGATTCTGCAAAGACCTACCAGTCTATAGATGGCTTTGGCTATACTTTAACGGGTGGCAGTGCGTATGTGCTGCATCGGATGAAAGCCGCTGAAAGAGCTGCGGCGCTGCACGAGCTTTTTGCAACAGACGATAAGAATATTGGCGTCAGTTACCTGCGGGTAAGTATAGGAGCCTCCGACCTGAGCAGTTTTGCGTTTACGTATGATGATCTGCCCATCGGCCAAACAGACCCGGAGATGCAACAATTTAGCCTCGAACATGAAGAAACTGATCTGATCCCTGTTCTGAATGAGATATTGGCTATCAACCCCTCCATTAAAATACTTGGCTCTCCCTGGACGGCACCGGAGTGGATGAAGACGAACAACAGCTATGTGGGCGGTCATCTTAAACCCGAATATTATGATGCCTATGCCCGCTACTTTGTAAAGTATATCCAGGGGATGCAGGCGAAGGGAATTCCGATCGATGCTATTACGGTGCAGAATGAACCACTGAATCCGTACAATAACCCAAGCATGGAAATGTCGGCCGCTGAGCAGGCGGATTTTATCAAGTATAGTTTAGGGCCAGCCTTTAAAGCAGCAAATCTGGCTACGAAAATCATTGTTTACGACCATAATGCTGACCGGACAGATTACCCAATCACTATTCTGGAAGATCCGGAAGCAAATAAGTATGTAGATGGCACGGCTTTTCATTTATATGGCGGCAATATCGCTGCTTTATCAGCCGTACATCAGGCATATCCTGATAAAAACATTTATTTCACGGAGCAATGGGTTGGAGCGCCAAGCAACTTTAGCGGCGACCTGGCCTGGCATGTAAATAATTTGATTATTGGTGCTACCCGCAACTGGAGCCGCACCGTGCTGGAGTGGAATCTGGCGGCAGACCAGAACCAGGAGCCGCATACAAACGGAGGGTGCAGCAATTGCCTGCCTGCCGTTACGGTAAACAGCAACGGAACGGTTACCAGGAACACGGCCTATTATATCATAGCCCATGCGTCGAAGTTTGTGCGGCCGGGTTCCATCCGCCTGGACTCAAATGTACCGGCAGGGTTGCAGAATGTAGCGTTTCTAAATCCGCAAGGCCAGAAAGTGCTTATCGTGCTAAACACCAATACTGCTCCCCAAACATTTAATATAAGTTATAGAGGTAAGGCCGTCACCACCACCCTACAGCAAGGTGCTGTGGGAACATACGTGTGGTGAGTCTTTATGAAGAAGTTATAGTGCTGTTGACATAAAAACGGGCTCCGCTAAATCTTAGCGGAGCCCGTTTCTTTTTACAGCTTTAACTGGTTACTTCTCGATCATCTTGAATACCCGCACATAATCGACTTCCATGGCCTGCGGGAATACACTTTCGTCAACTCCTTGTGCACCGCCCCAATCGCCGCCCACGGCGAGGTTCATCAGCAGGTGAAACTTCTTGTCGAAAGGCCACACGGCGTAACCTTTGCCTTCGTTGATGAAGGTCAGCACTAATTGGTCGTCTATGTAGCCCCTGATGGCGTAGGGTGTCCAGTCCATGCGGTAAGTATGAAATTCGGTACTCGCCGTTGGCACTACTTTGCTGTTGCCTTTTTGTGTATTCAGACGATGGTTATAGGCATCAGTATGCACCGTGATGTGTACATTGTTCTGATCGTAGCCCACATGTTCCATGATATCTATTTCACCAGATTTTGGCCAGTCGCCGTAGGCCCAGTCAGTAGGAAGCATCCAGATAGCCGGCCACGTGCCCTTGCCTGTCGGCAGCTTCGCTCTTATTTCAAACCGGCCGTAGAGCCAATCGCCTTTGCCTTTGGTAACTAACCTGGCAGAAGAGTAGTTTTTGCCATTTGTGCTTTCCTTACGGGCGGTGATAGTCAGTTTGCCGTCGGCCACACTGGCGTTTCTGAGGTTGTCGGTGTAGTACTCCAACTCATTGTTGCCCCAGCCGGTTCCGCCTGTGTCATATCCCCATTTTGCCGGATCGGGCTGGCCGGTATAGTCAAACTCATCAGACCAGGTAGGAGTGTTCTCAAACGCCCACTGCTTATCAGCAGGTGCCTGAGGTCTTGGAGCAGGAGTATCCGGTGATGAAGGTTCTTTGCTTCCGGAGCAGGAGGTACCTGCAAGCAAAATGCCTAATGCAATGGTTAACAGCATAGGCTTGCTTTTCTCAGTGGCTTTAAAAAGATAATGCATCATAATGTATCAATTTGGCTTGGCGAGGCCAGTGAATGTAAAAGCCCGGAGCTTCTCACCTCCGGGCTTTGGATTACTTTTCTAATCTGAAATCGTCGAGGAAGAAAATGCCCGGTACGTAGTTGCCTTCGCCACCAACCTGAATTACGATGCGGTTCAGGTCTTTGCGGCTTACAACATCAGCAGCACTGAAATCGAAGGTCAGTTCTACCCAACGGTCTAACTGCGACACCTGCTGCTTGATCTCCACCTGATTTACCCAAGGCTGTGCGGAAGTGCCATCCTGCAGCTTCATTGACACCTGCTTGAGTAGGTTCTTGTTAGCCCAATCTTCGCCAGCGGCCGTGGTGAAGTCGTTGTAGCTTGGTACGTACACCAGCAGCTTGAAGACATGGCGGTTCGTCAGGTCGAAGTTATAGCTGAAGTCGGTGAACATGTTGGCAAACTCATAGTTCTTGCCATCCTGCTTCACATACATGGCTACTTTGGCCGAGGTATTAGGCGCTATCGGCGCAGGGTTGTCATAGTTTTCATTCAACAACAGGGCTTCCTTTTTCCAAGTGATATTGCCGTCCTGATCAAAGTTATCAAAGATATCATCCATCTTAATAGGCCTTGCCACTACTGGCGGCTCGTACCCTTTGCGGGCCAGGCGGTAGAACCAGGCGTTGCCAGGCACTCCTTTTTGTGAACTCATCAGGTACATCTCATCCTCAGACTGGCTTAAAATCTGGTATTTAGAAACACCCACATAATAAGCCAGGAAGCCATTGTTCGAGAGGTTCAGGTACTTTTTGCCGCCCTCTTCTGTAATGCTCCACTTCATGTCAGTTGGCGGTGTATAAGCTACCGTTACGTCAGCATCACCGTTTTTACCGCCCAGGTCAGCTGCGTAGCCGGCATTGGCATACGTGTCGCCGTGGTTGTTATAGGTATAGGTAAAGCCGTCCAGTTTAAACGTCATCTCGTCGTCATACACGCCTACGCCGGCCTTCTCGTTGATGCCTGCTGCCCACCAGTTAGAACTTGGATTGGCAGCCGTTGCGTCTCCAACGCCCAAATGGCCTTTAACGCCGCTTTCTATCACCCATGTTTTGCCATCTTCATCATCTGCTCCACCTGTCAGCATGTTGTAATCGTCTCTGTCGAGCAGGCTTACATCTGTGTTTTCGATGTGGATGGTTTGGGTGTTGGTAGCATAGCCGCCGCTGGTGAAAATCGTCAGCTTAACGGTGTAATCGCCTGCTACGGCGTAGGTGCCACTCACCTGGTTTCCATCTGCAACAGTGCTGTTGCCCAAGTCCCAGATAGCCTTAAAGGAGCCGGGCGTTTGGTTCGTGAAGTTGATAATGTTCGGGTTATCTGCACTTGGCGTTGCTGTAAACTTCACCATCTCGGAAGTGGGCAACGGGCCTAGTGAGGCATCCGGGTCATCGGGGCTACACGCGGTAACCGCACCAGCCAGCAGCGCAACAACCAGGAACTGGTATATTTTTGAAATACGATTCTTAAGTTTCATACTGTTTGGTTTAAGATTAATTATAACCAGGATTTTGTACCAGCTTGGTGTTCGTCAGTTCACCCAGCGGTATAGGTAAGATGTCGTTCACACCGGCTTTGTAGCCCATGGGAGCTAACACGGTAGCGGCTCTGCCTGTACGTACCAGGTCATACCAGCGGTGGCCTTCTGTAGCCAGTTCGAGGCGACGCTCTTTATAGATGTTTTCCAGCGTAGCGGCAACCGGGGCCAGCCCTACGCGGGCACGAACTGCATTCAGAAGTGCTGCCGCACGGTCTAAGTCGGTGCCGGCCTGCACCAGTGCTTCGGCTTCCATCAGGTAAGTGTCCGCCAGGCGGATCTCAATGTAGTCGTTCGGGTAGTTAAGCGGAGCGTCGCCGCCGCCGGTGCTCAACCACTCTGTTTTAGGCGCATACTTCTCAATAAAGTAACCCGTGTCGTCGAAGCTTGGCTCATAAGTGGCCCCCTCGATGCTCTTGATATCCAGCACGGTGGCATCGTAACGCGGGTCACCTTTCAGCGCATTTACCAGGTCAAGCGTAAGCGGGTTAAAGCCCCAGCCGGCCTCATAAATAGGGCCGGAGTAAGCTCTTGGTCCAAACATCTGCACGCCTACATTTCCTTCAAAGTTTGGCCAGCTTCCCCAACCACCATTGGCTACGGATGTATGCACGATTTCCAGAATAGATTCGCTGTTAAACTTATTTGCCGGGCTGAAGATAGAGGCAAAGTCGCTCAGCAGATGGTAGCCATACTGGCTGGTACCTCCCGGAGTTCCATTTACTTCTTTCAACTGATTTGCAGCTTCAGCCCACTTTTTCTCATACAAGTATACCTTGCCAAGCAGCGCTCTGCCTGTACCTTGCGTTATGCGGCCACCTTCGGTAGCAGCCGGAACAGTCATAGGTAGGTCCGGAATGGCCGCTGTCAGGTCTTCTTCGATCTGCGCGTATACTTCCTCCGGCGTGGCTTGTGGCTGATCAAACAGCTCATCCGTTGCCAACGGTTTTGTAAAAAGTGGTACGTTTTTGAAAAGGCGCACCAGGTCGAAATAGTAATAAGCACGTAAAAACTTTGCTTCAGCTGTATACCGTGCTTCGGTCGCGTCATCTAAGCCCGGTATACCTTCTGTGAGTTTAGATAGCAAGGTGTTGGTTCTCGAAACGCCCGTAAAGTTTCGGTTCCAGTATTCTCCCTGCGGCCCAATGGCTGGCGTAAGCGTATACCGGTTCCATGCCTGCCAGGTGCTCATGTCAGAGGGACCACCGCCACCTGCATAGGCGTCATCAGAAGCTGAATTTACAGCGCCAATGTTATGATAGGTGCTGCCCGCCTCCCAACCCAGTGGGTCATAGGCGGCTACCAGGCCGGTGTAGGCTTCTTCCGGATTTTTATAATAATTGGATTCCAGAATAGTGCCTTCCGGATCAACATCCAGGTAGTCATCGCTACAGGAACTGGCAAGTGGTAAACCCAGTGCCAGCAAGGCGATATATATATAATGTTTTCTTTTCATTTTTTATCGATTAACAAATTTAATTAAATACCAAGGTTTACACCCACCATAAAGGAGCGGGCTTGCGGATAAAATGCACGGTCGATGCCGAAGATATTACCACCGATCTCAGGATCGTAGCCGGTATACTTGGTAAAGGTAAGCAGGTTGTTGCTGCTGATGTATATCCGGGCTTTCAGAATAGAAGCTTTGCTGGTAAGCGAAGCTGGCAAAGTATAGCCTATCTGGAACGTCTTGATTCTGAAATAATCGCCATCTTCCAGGTAAAAGTCCGATGGCTTAGAGTAGTTCTGGTTCGGATCGTCATTGGTTAAGCGTGGGTACGAGTTGGTAGAGCCTTCTCCTGTCCAGCGACCAAGCGCTTTGGTTTGCCAGTTTGCATTTGTGATCTCAAGACGACGCAGCCCCTGGAAAATTTTATTTCCGGTTACGCCCTGGCCAAATACCAGCAGGTCGAAGCCTTTCCAGGCAGCGTTCAGCGTAAGGCCGAAGGTCCAGTCTGGCAGCGGCTTGCCGAGCACCATGCGGTCATCGGTAGTGATCTGGCCATCGTCGTTCAGGTCAGCCCATCGGAAATCACCCGGTTGGGCGTTAGGCTGAATCACTTTACCTTCAGAGTTTACATAGCTGCTCACCTCTTCCTGGTTCTGGAAAATGCCATTGGTCTTATAGCCGTAGAATGCACCATATGGTTCTCCTACAATCATACGGTTAAGGGGCGCCTGGAATGTCTGAATGCTGGCGCTGCCACTTTCTGTGAACGTTTTTCCACTTTCAAGGGAAAGAACTTTGTTTTTTACATAAGACGCATTGCCGTTGATACCCAGGCTTAGTTCACCAATTTGTTTATGATAGCCCAACTCCAGCTCTACGCCGCGGTTTTGCATATCTGCAATGTTCGCATAAGGGTTGCCGGTGGAGCCAACATACCCAGGAAGTTGCAATGGACGCAGAATACCTGTTGTTTTTTTATTATACCAGTCAAAGGTCAGGTCGAAGTCGTGCAATACGGTCGCTTCAAAGCCAAAGTCTGTCTGGGTTGTTTCCTCCCACTTCAAACTACGGTTCTCCGGCGCATTCGGGCTGTAGCCAATCGTGTAAATGTCGTTACCGAAGGTATAGTTCCGGTTAGGACCTACTGTAGAGATAAAGCGGAAAGGTGCCGTGTTATCGTTACCTACGACGCCGTAAGAAGCACGGATTTTCAGGAAGTCAACCACGTCGTTCACAGGCCAGAAGTTTTCGCGGGAAGCTACCCAACCCAGTGAAGCAGATGGGAAGTAGCCGTACAGGTTGTTTGCGCCGAAGTGCGAAGAGCCGTCCCGGCGTATAATACCTGTGAACAAGTATTTCTCATCGTAGTTGTAGGTAATACGGCCGAACAGAGAACTAACTGTATGCGCGATGTTGTCATACGAACTAGCCGTTCTGTTAGCTGTTGGCACCGGCAGGTTAAAGGAAGCATCTTCAAAGTTAGTGGCTGGTATATTCGCGTAAGCGATGTCGATGCCGCTGAAAAGACCATCTCTGTAAGCTCCCTGTCCCAGCAACACGGTAAAGTTGTGCTTGTCAATGCTGCGGGTATAAGAGAGGGTGTTTTCGACGTTATAGTCGAGCCCGTTGTTTCTGTTGCGGCTGCGGTTAGTCTGTATACTTCCGCTAGAAGCATTCAGGTAATACACCGGACGGAAGCTCTCGCCGCCCCAGAAAGCCAGTTTGCCGCCCAGCGTAGAACGGAACTTCAGGCCTGTGATCGGCTCGATTTCAGCATAGGCGTTGCCCACAATGTTGTCAGACCAGCCATAGTTGCCCAACTGTGTCTGAATGTAAGCCAGCGGGTTAGTCATCTCTTGTCCTACTCGTGTCGAGATGCCGTATGGATATCCCTGTGCGTTTCTGATAACAGGCTGTTTGTTATAGACGCTTTCCGGATCTTCCAGAATAGCAGGGTCCGTAATCAGCACCGGGGTAGTCGGATCCAGGTTGATGGCAGAGCTAAGCGGACCACCAAATTCACTGTTGGTGTTCAGACCACCCTGGCTTCTGATGTGTGAGTAACCCAGGCTTTGCCCGATGGTAAGCCACTTGGTTGCCTTGTGCGTAGAGTTCAGGCGAAAGTTGTAGCGCTTGTAATTGGATATCTCCGAGGCTACAATGCCTTCCTGGTCTAAATAGCCGAACGAAGCATAGAACGTAGATTTATCGTTACCGCCGCTCAGGCTGATTTCATGATCCTGAATGTGGGCGTTGTCGTTAAATATATACTTCTGCCAGTCTGTTCCTTCTCCCAACGACTGCGGGTCCGCGAACTTGATCGGGTCGCCGTCAGCTACGGAAGCCTCATTCGAGAGGGTAGCATATTGTGTTGCGTTCAGCAGGTCCAGCTTTCTGGTAGGCGCCTGCGTGCCATAGTAGCCATTATAGTTTACATGTATCTGGCCTTCTTTTCCTCTTTTAGTCGTTACCAGAATTACGCCGGTTGCTGCCCGGGCACCGTAAATAGCTGCCGAGGCCGCATCCTTCAGTACTTCGATGGACTCAATATCGGACTGATTCAGGTAGTCGATGCCGCCGTTTACCACCACGCCGTCTACCACGTAGAGCGGATCGTTGTTGTTCAGGGTAGTGATACCGCGCACACGCACCGTAGAGGCTGCACCCGGCGCACCTGAATTGGCAGCAATGGATACACCGGAGGTTCTGCCCTGCAATGCCTGCTCTACACGGGTGATCTGCTGGTTGTCCAGGTCTTTGCTGGTTACCTGGCTGATGGCTCCGGTTACGACGCTTTTCTTTTGCGTACCATAGCCTACTACCACCACTTCTTCCAGTGCCTTGGCATCAGTCTGTAATGTGATATTAATTGTAGAGCGGTTATTTACAGGTATCTCCTGTGTTAGGAAGCCAATGTAAGAGACAACCAGTGTGCCTCCTTCGTCTGGTACTGTAATGGAATAGCTGCCATCTACACCGGTGATTGCGCCAGTGGTGGTGCCTTTCAGGGCAACGCTTGCTCCAATTAGCGGCTCCCCCTGCTCAGAGGTAACCTTACCTGTTACTGTCGTAGCAAACCTGCTAACGACAGGGGTAGGAAGAGGAGTTGCCCGCGCAACTGTACTAACACCGGCAACGGCTATGGTACAGTTAATAGCTAAGTAAACGAGTTTCTTCATGTTTAATAGTAAGATTGATGTTAAGAATGTGTAAGTGAAAAAGCCTGCCAGGTTAAAAGCAAGTATAGTTTTCAATAGTATGGCAGGTTGAGGGAAATAGCGAAGTATTCTTGTTGAGAGGGGGGGCTTGCGGAACAACGTTTCCTGCTATTCCACATGCAGCGTATAGGCTCTTGCTCTTTTTATGCTGTTTATCAAATTAAACCTGAATGAAGAATTTATTGACAAGTATAGTGCTTTGGTTAGTGTGGCATTATATTTTAAATAAGCAAGTAATCACTGTTTTAAGAGGTTAAAGCTACGCAATAATCCCCAAAGAAATCAAAGTAGCAACATAAAATTCTTCCCTTTCTGTCGGAAAATGTAAGTAAGCCCTTACTATACTACCCAGGTAAAATTTAGATGCAGCTATTTTATTAAACAATAAAAAATTATTCTTTTGGCAGTTTTAATTCTGGTGTGGATGCCTGACTTTTAAGTGCTACGGATAAGCGTAGCACACAACCGTAAGTTGTAGCCAAAGCGCCATTGCGCAACTGCTTTCGTTAAATGTATTTGGCTGTAGGTATACCGCATCAAGCCATTTTGCTTGGTAGCGGTACTGGCCATTCGGCCGGATTGCCTAGGAGTACGGAGGCTGTAAGCTGTAAAGCAAAAAAAGCAGGAGCTGTTGATGAGGAACGGGCCTGCTATCCGCGCCATACTAAAAAGCTGATATAACAGCAGTAGAGGAGCACAAACAGGGCGCCGCTCCAACGGCCGATCGTATTTTTTTGCTTACCCAGCGGCAAAACAAGTATAAGGATCGTGCTGGCCAGGATCATCATCACAATGTCGGAGTTGCTAACCAGGTCGAAGGGGAGGGGCCGGATGAGGGCACTTACACCCAGTATCCACAGCAGGTTGAAGATGTTGGAGCCTACTACATTTCCGACTGCGATATCGGTGTTGTTGCGGCGGGCAGCCACCACCGAAGTGACCAGTTCAGGCAATGAGGTGCCCAGTGCCACCACCGTCAGGCCCATAAAGGACTCACTCATCCCCAGCGAAGCACCCAGGTATAAGGCACCGTCTACCACCCATTTGCCGCCCAGAAACAAGCCTACAACACCTACCCCAATCAACAGCACAGCTTTACTCAACGGCATAAAAGCAACACTATTCTCTGGTGGTGCCTTATCGTGGTTCGTTTTAGAGATGTTGTAGATATACGCCATAAACAGGACAAAGAAAAACAGCAGAATGGCACCGTCAGGGCGGCTGATGTAAAGCTGCTCTTTTGCGTCGAAGAGGGTTGCATTAGCCAGAAATCCCACCAGCAGGGTAGCAATCAGCGAGAAAGGGATCTCAGACAGGATAGTGTTACGCTTGATGGGCAGCGGACAGATCAACGCCGTAATGCCAAGTATAAGCAGCAGGTTGGCCACGTTGCTGCCAAATACGTTCCCGATGGCCAGCTCCGACTGCCCTTGTATGCTGGATAGAATGTTAATGATCAGCTCCGGCAAAGAAGTGCCAAACGATACGATCGTCAGGCCTACCACCATTTCAGACAGGCCAAAGCGACTGGCAATAGCAGAGGCACCGCTAACGAGCACATCGGCCCCTTTGATCAAAAATACAAATCCAACTATAAACAGCAGGTACAACAGCATGGCTAATGTTTGAAGGCGTGAACAAGTATGGGCGCAGCACCGCTGCATGGTAAAAAGAATGGCTGCCCACAGTCAGACCTGAGCAGCCATTTATACTTGGTTGGGCAAGGCCGGTTACTTCATGTTGTGGTACACCGCCTGTACATCGTCATCTTCCTCAAAGCGCTCAATCAGCCCCATTACCTCTTCTTCCTGCTCTTCGCTTAGCTCCGTTGTGGTGGTAGGAATCCGCTGCAGGTCGGCGCTGATCACTTCCAGGCCTTTCTCTTCCAGCGCTTTTTGCATCGCTCCGAAATCAGTAAAAGCAGTTTCAATGATGATTTCGCCTTCATGCTCATAAATATCCTGAGCGCCGGCGTCGATCAGGTCCAATTCCAGTTCCTCTACATCCTGGCCTTCTGCTGAGATCTTGAAGATACCCCGGCGGTCGAACATAAAATCCAGCGAGCCGGTTTTGCCCAGCGAGCCGCCGCCTTTGGAAAAGTGCATGCGCACATTGGCTACGGTACGGTTCAGGTTATCGGTGGCACACTCGATCACAACAGCAATGCCGTGGGGGCCGTAGCCCTCGTAAACGATCTCCTCGTAATCTTTCTCCTCTTTGGATGAGGCACGTTTGATGGCTGCTTCAATGCGGTCTTTGGGCATGTTTACGCCCTTGGCATTCTGGATGGCGGTACGCAGGCGGGAGTTGGTCTCCGGGCTTGGGCCGCTTTCCTTCACAGCCATTACTATTTCTTTGCCCAGGCGCGTAAAAGCCTTAGACATCTTATCCCAACGTTTAAATTTACGGGCTTTTCTAAATTCAAATGCGCGTCCCATAGTGTCTGAATATTAAGTATACTACAAAGTTAGGCAGCTTACGTGTAAAATGGTAATTGTTTGCTTATTTGTTACCTCTTGCCAAGGAATTGATACACCGCCCGCATAAATCTCAACCCATCAATCTCTTTTGGTGAGTGTGCTCTCAGGAGGCAGTCTGTCCGTTCCAGTATGGAATTTCTCTTCTCCTGATCACCAGCAGCTGCCTTTAACGCTCTACCCGGCCACAGTAAGTATGAGCACCACAATTTAGCCGTTATCCTTTGCGGGGCTGCGGATGAAAATCAGTAATGTGGAGGTGGTGGTCGCAAAAGCTATACTCGTGCGCAATGTTGGAGCCCACGATGATGAGTCTGTCTTTTCTGTTCTGCGCCACATGTTCCTGGTACCAGGCCACACCTTCCGCATCCAGGTTTGTAGTCGGCTCGTCGAGCAGCAGGAGGGAGCTGTCGGAGTATAAGGCAAGGCCCAGCTTCAGACGCTGCTTCATACCCGATGAGAAGTCTTTGACATACTTGTTGCGGGCGCGTTGCAGCCCCATCCGTTCTATTAGCTGCTGCTGCGAGAGTTGGTGGCGCAGAGGCTTAAAGCGCGTATGGAAGTCCAGCATTTCTGCCAGGGTAAACTCTTCTACCAACTCCAGGTAAGGGGCTGTAAGCGAAAGGTGCTGGTATACTACATCAGCATTAATGATCTTGCTGCCGCTAGTATAAGTGATGGTGCCTTCGCTATGCAGGTTGTAACCCGCCAAAACAGTAAGTAGCGTTGATTTTCCGGAGCCGTTATGGCCCAGTACAGCATAGGAGGTGTCCGGCTCAAACGTATAGGTCAGGTTCCGGAAAATCCACTCGTAGTTATAGCGTTTACCTAAATTGCTTAGGTTAAGCTGCATCTTTAGAAAAATAACTTCGGATGATGCCACGGCCTGCATTGCGCAGGAAATTGGTTACCTCGTCGCGCTCACGGCTTGGCGGCAGCTCCAGTTCTATGGTGTCCAGCGCTTGCGTGTTGTTAAGGCCGCTCATAAAAAGGATGCGGTAAATCTGCTGGATCTCGTTTATCTGTTCACTCACAAAGCCTCTGCGGCGCATGCCTACCGAGTTGATGCCGGCATAAGAAAGCGGCTCGCGGGCAGCCTTTACAAACGGAGGCACATCTTTGAGCACTTTAGAACCGCCTGAAATAAAGGCATGTGCTCCGATCTTTACAAACTGGTGTACCGCACTGGTAGCGCTCACAATGGCATAGTCACCGATCTCCACGTGTCCTGCCATTTGCACAGCATTGCCAATAATACAGCTGTTGCCAACCAGGCAATCGTGTGCTACGTGGGCATAGGCCATAATCAGGCAGTTGCTGCCGATCACAGTCTTCATTTTATCAATAGTGCCCCGGCTTACAGTCACAAACTCCCGGATAACGGTATTGTCGCCAATATAAGTGGTGGTAACCTCGCCGGCGAACTTCAGGTCCTGTGGCACCGAAGATACCACAGCACCCGGAAATATCTTGCAGTTGCGGCCGATGCGGGCACCTTCCATGATCACGGCATTAGAGCCGATCCAGGTACCTTCGCCTATCTCCACATTCTTATGAATGGTAACAAACGGCTCTACAACAACATTCTGAGCGATCTTCGCCTCCGGGTGGATGTATGCTAATGGCTGATTCATGCGTCTTTTCTCACTATACTTGCTGACATCTCCGCTTCCATTACCAGTTGCCCGGCTACAAAAGCCTGGCCGCTCATTTTGGCAATGCCGCGCTTTATAGGAGCCAGCAGTTCACATTTAAAGATAATGGTATCGCCAGGAACCACTTTGCGCTTAAAGCGGCACTTGTCGATGCCCAGGAAATAAGTCCAGTAGTCCTCTGGTTTTTCTACTGTATTCAGCACCAGTATGCCCCCCGTCTGTGCCATAGCTTCTATCTGGATCACGCCTGGCAACACCGGGTTGCCAGGGAAGTGCCCCTGAAAGAAAGGCTCGTTCATCGTGATATTTTTCACGCCGGTCACGGTTGTCTCATCCAGGTGAATGATTTTATCAATAAGCAGGAAGGGATAGCGGTGCGGCAGCGTGGCAGCTATCTGGTTGATATCCATCACTGGCTTCTTCTTCGGATCGTAGGTAGGCACGTTCTTTATCGCAGCTTCCTGGATCAGCTTTTTGATCTTTTTAGCAAAAGCTACGTTGGCTGCATGCCCGGGGCGCGCCGCCAGTATCTGCCCTTTAATAGGCCGGCCGATCAGGGCCAGGTCGCCGATCAGGTCGAGCAGCTTGTGGCGGGCCGGCTCATTTTTAAAGCGCAACTCGGTATTGTTCAGCACGCCCTCGGCTTTCACCTCCACTTTTGGCTTCTGCAGCAGCTCCGACAGGTGTGATAATTCTTCGTCCTGCACCACGCGGTCCACGATCACGATCGCGTTGTCCAGGTCGCCCCCTTTGATCAGGTTCTGCTTGTACAGTGCCTCCAGTTCATGCAGGAATACGAACGTACGGGAAGAGGCGATCTCGTCTACAAACTGGCTGATGTGGGTAATGGAAGCATGTTGGCTGCCCAGCACCGGCGAGTTGTAGTCTACCATGGCTGTCAGGCGGTAATCATCCAGCGGTAGTGCGGCAATCTCCACACCCCGGCTTTCGTCTATGTAGCTGATGCCTTTGGGAATCTCGAAGTAGTTGCGCAAGGCGTTCTGCTCCTGCAGCCCCACACTTTGCAATGCTCTCACAAATTCAATGGAGGAACCGTCCATGATAGGAGGTTCGGGGCCATCAAGTTCAATCAACACATTATCCAGCTGCAGGCCTACGAGTGCGGCCAGTGTGTGTTCTACGGTATTCACGCGGGCGCCATTCTGCTCCAGCGTAGTGCCCCGCGACAGGTCGACCACGTTGTCTGCGTCGGCTGCGACTACAGGCTGCCCTGGCAGGTCGATGCGCTGAAACTTATACCCATGATTGGCAGGAGCAGGCTTAAACGTCATGTTTGAAGCTACTCCGGTGTGCAACCCGATGCCCGAAATGGTTACCGGAGCCTTGATGGTATGCTGTTTATCGTTCATTCACGTATCTGTAGTCTCGTATCAGGAGCGTGCGCATGCACAACAAGGGTGGCTGCCTGCAGCAGCCAGTTGCGCAGCCCTTTGCACCTGCAAACTTAAGATTTTATATGAGGTGTTGCTATTTTTTTTAAGGAAGGTTTCCGGGGAGCTCTGGCCTCTTAAGCTTTCGTCTTCAGGAGCTCCAGTTCACGCTGCAATTCGGGCAGCTTCCGGAAAACGGTCATAGCGCGCAGGTTCTGTTTATAATCAAACGCCGGTGACCCTTGGATAATGGTGCCGCTTTCTTTCACAGATTTAGAAACACCCGATTGTGCACCCACCGTCGTTTTGTCGGCCAGGCTGATGTGACCGACAATACCTACCTGCCCGGCAATAACACAGTGGTTGCCCAGTTTGGCGGAGCCGGAGATGCCGGTCTGTGCGGCAATAACAGTGTTCTGGCCTACTTCTACGTTATGCGCTATCTGTACTAGGTTATCCACTTTGCTGCCTTGCCGGATGATAGTCGAGCCCATAGTTGCGCAATCGATGGTGGTGTTGGCACCAATTCTGACATCGTCTTCCAGCACCACGTTGCCAATCTGGGGAATAGACTTATAGCTGCCGTCCGGCTGTGGCGCAAAGCCAAAGCCATCGCTGCCCAGCACAGCGCCGGCATGAATGGTGCAGTTGCTGCCTACTACCGTATTGGCGTAGAGCTTCGCCCCGGCAAAAATGGTAGTGTTATCGCCGATTTGCACATTATCTCCTACATACACTTGCGGAAAAAGGCGCACATTATCTCCTATCCGGCAGTTCTGGCCAATATAGGAAAAGGCACCGCGGTAATGGCCCTCGCCGATCTGGCTGCCTGCGCCCAGGTAAGCCGGTTCTTCTACCCCTACTTTGGAGGCGATCAGGGCCGTCTGATAATACTGAAGTAAAACAGAAAAGCTGGTATACGGGTCCTCTACCCGGATAAGGGTAGCAGCAACCGGCTTTTTAAGCTCCAGCTTATCCGATACAATAACAGCACTGGCAAGCGAAGTATAAAGAAAATGTTCGTACTTCGGGTTAGATAAGAAAGCAAGTGCTCCTTCCTGGGCTTCGTCTATTTTGGCTAATGTGCTAACCCTGACAGAATTGTCGCCTTCTACCGTGCCCTGCAGCAGGTCCGCTATCTGTTGAACAGTAAATTCCATTTTGTAAAATTAGAGCAAAAACTTAAAAGTGCTAATGCTTTAGAAGTGCAAACTTAACAAAAACTTCCCATCTGGTATAGTATGGCGCCTATACTTTAAAGGTAAATCGGGTAGGGAAAGGACCGCTGCTGCCCGCAAATTTTAATGCTGTCGGAGTTGCTTTGTTGCTTCTGGCAGATCTTTCGGCAAGTATAGCCAGCCGCCCAAGTATACCGGCACAGAGGCGTAGCGGCGTAAATGACAGCTAAAAATTGCTGACAACTTAGTGTGGGTTAACGAAAGCAGTCGATTATCCATGTGCAAGCTAAAGCAGGGCCGTAGCCAATAAATCTGGTAAGGCGAGGCTACAGGTGCGCTACTTCTTTGGGGTAGCACACAAAGTACTTTTCTACTTTGTTGCTCAATGCCCGGATATTGGGTAGGTCCGACGCCTCGGCCACATCAACTACATAACCGGTTTTAGTGAGGATGTCAATGGATTCGCCTTCTACCTGGTAGGCATTGTTGCTGATCTTGCCGGAGATCATTAGGTATTTTACTTCCTCTTCCGAAATCTTGTAATGCTCCTGCACCAATTCGCTGATGCCCAGTAGCAATTCTTCTTCAATAGGTTTGCTGGAAATAACCACTTTAAACAGGCGGCGGTTCAGGATATTGGTCGCCAGGTACGATAGTATAAAATCAGGGTGCGATGCCCATAGTTTGATGCCGCTCCACATATCATGGTCATCCAGTCCGACAAAGCGCTCCAGAATGCTGTTATCGCGCTCAAAGTCCGCCATCGTCAGGTCTGATGACAGAAAGAACTTCAGGTTTGGGCTGGCGGGTACATCTACGCCCTGCTGCAGCAACTGGCGCGCTCGTTGCACCACCCGCAGCACCATGTTCTCGGCGCTGATCACGGTTTTATGCAGGTATACCTGCCAGTACATCAGGCGGCGGCTCACCAGGAAGTTCTCAATACTATAAATGGCTTTTTCCTCCACTACCAGCTTGTCGTTGGCTACATCCAACATCTTAATAATGCGGTCGGCGCCAATTTTGCCCTCGTATACACCGGTATAAAAGCTGTCGCGGTTCAGGTAGTCCAGGCGGTCCACATCCAGCTGGCTGGACACCAGTTGGTGAAAGAATTTCCGTTCGTAGGTGCCTTTAAAAATTCTGATGGCCAGGCTCAGTTTACCACCCATTGCCTCGTTCAGCATGTGCATGATGTGCAGCGATAGACTCTCGTGGTGCACATTTTTGAAGATGGCTGTTTCTAAGGCATGCGAGAACGGGCCGTGGCCAATGTCGTGCAGCAGAATGGCGATAAGCGACGCCTCCAGCTCGTTATTAAAAATTTCGTTATTTTTACTTTTTAATGTTTGCAGTGCCGTGTCCATCAGGTGCATGGCACCCAGCGCATGATGAAAGCGGGTGTGCAACGCCCCCGGATATACCATTTCTGTTAGCCCCAGCTGCTTAATGCGGCGCAGGCGCTGGAAATAGGGGTGTTCGATGATATCGAAAATCAGGTCGGATGGGACCGTTATAAAACCGTAGACAGGGTCGTTAAAAATCTTTTTCTTATTCACTAAACGTAGCTGTTGCTTGTGAAATGGCTAAATTGACAGATTGTTTCTTTCGGCTGATGCTGTTTTGCTGTTTACTGCGTTCTAATAGGGCAGGTGCTGTACTTAACCCGCGCAAATGCCTTTTCCGTACGTTTTAAGTATAACCCTTAACAAGTTAGCGATCTATCAAATCAATCAAATAAAACTATGCAAAGATACAGTATTTTATGGGCCGATGATGAAATAGACCTCCTCAAGCCACACATTCTTTTTCTGGAGGACCGGGGCTATGACATTACGCCTGTAAACAGCGGCGCCGATGCTATTGAGAAGTTTCAGGAGCAGAGCTTCGATATTGTTTTCCTGGATGAGAACATGCCCGGCATCAGCGGCCTGGAAACTTTAAACGAACTGAAGTCCATACGCCCGGCGGTGCCCGTGATCATGATCACCAAAAGCGAGGAAGAGCATATCATGGAGGAGGCCATCGGCTCCCGGATCACCGACTACCTCATTAAACCTCTTAACCCAAGCCAAATCCTGCTATCGGTTAAAAAGGTGCTGGATAACAAGCGCCTGGTAAGTGAGCGGACCAACATGAGCTACCAGCGCGACTTCCGGCAGCTGGGCATGGCCTTTGGCGAGCGTCTAAGCGCGCTGGAGTGGGCCGACATCTATAAAAAGCTGGTATACTGGGAGCTGGAGATTGACGAGACAGAAAATAAAAGTATGGCTGACGTGATCAACATGCAGAAGGACGAGGCCAACTCGAATTTCGCCAAGTTTATCATGGACAACTATGAAGACTGGATCAACAAGGAAGACGACGAAGCACCGCTCATGTCGCACCAGTTGTTTAAGGAGCGCGTATTCCCCATCATGAAGGAGTCTGACAGGCCCGTATACTTTCTGCTGATCGATAACCTGCGCTACGATCAATGGAAGGTGCTGGAGCCGCTGATCTCCGATTACTTCACTGTAGACTCGGAGGAGATGTTCTACTCCATCCTGCCGACCACCACGGCTTACGCCCGCAATGCCATTTTTTCAGGTATGTTGCCCACAGAGATTACCAAAAAATACCCGAACCTGTGGGTGGCTGATGAGGATGAGGAGGGTAAGAACCTGCACGAACCCGAGTTTCTGGATATACAGCTGCAGCAAAACAAGATTACTGCCAAGCACAGCTATCACAAAATCACTAATGTGGCCGCCGGCCGCGACCTGCTCAGCAAGTTCAGTAACCTGGACAGCAACAAGCTGAATGTGATCGTGTACAACTTCGTGGACATGCTCTCGCACGCCCGCACCGACAGTAACATGGTGCGCGAACTGGCGCCGGACGAATCAGCTTACCGTTCCATCACCAAATCGTGGTTCCTGCACTCGCCACTGTTCGATACGCTGCGGATGATCGCAGAAAAGAAAGGGCGCCTCATCATCACCACCGACCACGGTACCATCCGGGTAAAGCGGCCGTTCAAGATCATCGGCGACCGTAACACCAATACCAACCTGCGCTACAAGCACGGCAAAAACCTGGGTTACACCGACAAAGATGTTTTCACGGTGAAAAAGCCGGAACGATTTTTCTTGCCAAAAGCGAACGTTTCCACTACGTTTGTGTTTGCGATTGAAGATTACTTTTTCGCTTATCCGAACAACTATAACTACTACGTCAATTACTACAAGGACACGTTTCAGCATGGAGGCGTTTCGTTGGAAGAAGTGATCATACCATTTATAACGCTTACACCCAAGAATGCTTGATACAGGAGTTCAAAAAGCAAGTATAAAGATGTCGTCGTTGGCTGACCTGCCGGCGGCGGCTTCTGTGCTTTTAGACGCGGCGGCACAAGCGTCCATACTTCTTTTTGAAGGACCCATGGGCGCAGGCAAAACTACCCTGATCAAGGAGCTTTGCCGCCAGATGGGCGTGCAGGAAAATGTGAGCAGCCCCACTTTTGCGCTGGTCAACGAGTATGCCGGAGAAGGCGGCAAACCCATATATCATTTTGATTTTTACAGGATAAACGAGGAGCGGGAAGCACTGGACATCGGCGCGCTGGAGTATTTTGACTCAGGCAGGCTGTGCCTGATCGAATGGCCTTCGCTTATCCCGAACTTACTGCCGGAGCATTACCTGCTTGTGCAGTTGCAGCCTGATGCAGGTGGCGAGGAGCGCACCATGACCATAAAACAAGTATAGAATGACGGAAAAACTCGCCGAGAGCTTTGCGAAGATAGCTACCAGCCATGCGCTTTACCCAAAAGAGTCCATGCTGGCCGTAGAGGAGCGCCGCCGTAGTTTATTTATCGGTGTGCCCAAAGAGTCGTCGTTTCAGGAGAACCGCATTGGCCTGACGCCCGATGCGGTTAAACAGCTTACAGATCATGGCCATGATATCTGGATAGAAGCCGGCGCCGGAAGTCCCTCAAAGTACTCGGATCATGAGTATTCGGAAGCCGGGGCGCGGATCGTATACCTCACCAAGGAAGTATACGAAGCAGACATTATCCTTAAAATTGCGCCGCCTACTTACGATGAGATCAATTACCTGCGCCCGGGTCAGACGCTGATCTCCGCACTGCAGTTCGGGAATCTTACCTCCGATTATATCAATGCCCTGCTCAGCAAAAAGATCAATGCCTTGTCTTTTGAGTTGATCCGCGACCAATCGGGGGCAAAGCCCGTTGTGAGGGCCATGAGCGAGATTGCCGGCAGCACCGTGATGCTGATAGCCGCAGAGTACCTGAGTAGCAGCAGCGACGGCAAAGGCGTAATATTAGGAGGTATTACAGGGGTGCCGCCCAGCAAAGTAGTGATACTGGGTGCGGGCACAGTGGCTGAACATGCCGCCCGTGCTGCCCTGGGCTTAGGTGCCGAAGTAAAGGTGTTTGATAACCACATATACAAGTTGCGCCGCCTGAAGCACAACATCGGTACGCAACTCTTTACTTCTACACTGGATAAAACAGTACTGAATAACGAGATAAAGCAGGCGGATGTGGTAATTGGCGCCTTAGTTGCCGATGAGGACCGTATTCCGTGTATGGTAGAGGAGCAGGTCGTGTCTGATATGAACCCCGGGTCTGTTATTATAGATGTATGTATTGACCAGGGAGGCTGCTTTGAAACGTCGGAGGTAACTTCTCATAGCCGTCCTATTTACCGCAAGTATGATATCATTCACTATTGCGTACCCAATATTCCCTCCAGGGTGCCACGCACAGCCTCGCAGGCGCTCAGCAACATCTTCACCCCAATTTTTACAGAGATATCCAAGTATGGCGGCATCAACGAGGTGCTGTTTATGAATGAGCATTACCGCTCCGGCGTCTACATCTACAAGGGCAGCTTGACCAACTCTCATATCGCCAAGCGGTTCGGCATGCGCTACAAAGAGCTTGGCTTAATGATTGCGGTGCGTAACTAAACGGTATGAGAGCGGCAGTTCTGAGCCTGCTGCTCTCATACATACTTTTGAACGCCGGCATTTGCTTGTTGAAACTGCTCATTTTCTTTAAGGCTCTTTTACAGGCCTTACGTCCGGAATAGGTTGGCAAAGCTGTCTTACCGTTATTTATAGTATAGTATACTATAGTCATTCATCATTAGCATTAAAGCGCGGCTCCCCTAATTAGTTGTTTAGTTGTATATGCAGCTACTGCTAACACCTCTATTTTGGCAAAGGATGGTTTGAAGGAAATGTCTGATTGCCATACTTGTGGTGAAAGGAGGGAGGAACCGCGTTTAGGTTCCTGAACCAGCCAGAAGTGAAAAATAGTATTGGAGCAACCTTCTTGTGGAGAAGGAGTAAACGTGCCTTTGCAGGAAAGGCCAGTTGGTAGCAACACCAAGTGGTTTACCACAAGGATTGCGGAACCATGCACACTTGAACAGCAGTAGAGGTCGTTTGATAAGCAGCATCACAGTACAGTATGTAATTGCTTAGCTTAAAAGAAAGGATTAAAAGCGCTATAAAAAGCCTTTTCTGAACCACCAGGGCTGTTCTGTGTTATTTTACTAATAAATTTAACGTAGCCTACATACCTTTCAGAGCATCTTACGTAACTATTCACAAACATCTCCGAATATATATTAAATGCGATGTATATAGCGGTAATGCCCAAGCTCTAATATCCCTAACTATTCAAGAACACCCGAAATGAAGATTAATTTATTGTACGCTCTTTGTTTACTATTCATGTTTTCCTGTAGGTCTGCAAAAGACTTAGCTTATTTCAAAGACCTACCCGATAATGCAGTGTATTCTGAAAAAATAAGTAATGAAACTGAACCAAAGATTCAGCCTGACGACTTATTGAATATCACAGTAAGTAGTTTAAATCCGGAAGCGAATGCATTGTTTAATAAAGGTGTCTTAATCACCCCTTCAAGTACAAGTACTGGTGTTTCAAGCAGCAGGGCCGGCGAAGAAGGTTATTTAGTAGATAAAGACGGTAACATTGAGTTCCCGGTGCTGGGGAAAGTGAACGTAGGAGGGCTTACAAAGCAGCAGGCGAAAGCGAAGTTAATGGCTGAACTTCAGAACTATTTAAAAGATCCGTCCGTTAATATCCGCTTTATTAATTTCAGAGTAACAGTGATAGGCGAAGTAAAAAACCCGTCCACTTTTACAATTCCTTCTGAAAAGATAAATGTGTTGGAGGCGCTAGGGTTAGCCGGTGATATGACATCGTATGGTAAAAGAGAAAATGTATTGTTGATACGGGAGGAGAATGGAGTACGCAAACTAGCCCGGCTTGATTTAAACTCAAAAGAGGTGTTGAACTCTCCATACTTTTATCTTCAGCAAAATGATGTAGTGTATGTGGAGCCAAACAAGATCAGAACCATTCAGGCGACAACCAATACCCGTAACATCTCACTTTTATTATCAGTTATTTCAGTGACAACACTCATTATATCAAGATTGTATAGGTAATTCCATTTGCTATGAATAATAAAGACATGCTTCAGCTACAGCCAGAGCAAATAAATTTGAAAGGGATTCTACAGAAGTATCTGAGATATTGGTATTTGTTTGTGGCGTGTGTTGTGCTATGTGTAGGTATTGCTTACCTATACTTACGTTATACAACGCCTGAATATTTGATAAGCAGTACTTTGCTCATTAAAGACGATACAAGAGGCCCTGAATTAGCAGGTAACACGATTGATAATGACTTTGATATTTTCAGATCTTCTAAGAACATGAATAATGAAATAGAAGTACTGAGATCAAAAAGCCTGATGCAGCGTGTATTAACGGAGCTTTCTTTAAATACAAGCTATTTGATTGAGGGCGAGGTGAAATACTCAGAAATATATGGTAAAGATGTGCCTGTGAAAGTAATTATCGGGAACCTTACCAAGAAAGCTTATGAAAAAGAGCTAACACTGTATCTAAATGGTAAAAACAGCTTTAAGCTACAGGATGGAGAGGATATAAAAACTTACCAGTTCGGACAGGAGATAAACAAACCTTATGGTTCTTTTACTGTGGTAGAGGTGCCAGGTGTTGAAGATAAGTACAAGAAGATTACGCTCAATTTTAAAAACATTGAGAAGTTAGCGGACTCTTATAGAGGGCGTCTTTTGATTGCTCCTACAAATAAAGATGCCAGCGTTCTGTCCATCACATTAACTGACGCCCTCCCTCAAAGAGGCGTAGATGTTGTGAATAAGCTTATAGAAGATTATAACAAGGAGGCAATGGAGGATAAAAACTCTGTAGCTTCCAGTACCATTAAATTCGTTAACGGACGCCTGGAGTATTTAACAGCTGAATTGACAGATGTTGAAAAAAGTGTTGAACGTTACAAGCGTAAAAACGACGTGACGAATGTAACGTCAGAGGCGCAAATATACCTTCAGAAAGAGAGTGAATATAACAGACAGCTTGCTGAGTGGGGAATACAGTTAGATGTACTGAAATCAATTGAAGACTACCTGCGCAAAAACGGAGATCAATATGAGTTGGTGCCTAGTACGCTGAGTATCAATGATCCAACGCTTCAAGGGCTGATTTCACAGTTTAATACTTTACAATTGGAGCGTACCCGTATGCTCCGAACGCTACAGCCTAGCAACCCACTGGTGCTTAATACAAATGAGCAGCTTAAGAATTTAAAAGAAAACATTCTTGAGAACCTGCAAAATATTAAGAACAGCTTAGAAATTACGCGTAAAAACCTGCAAGCTAGTTCTTCTCAGTTCCAGTCTAAAATACAGCAGGTGCCTGTTATGGAGCGGGAGTTGCTGGAGATTAACCGCCAGCAAAGTATAAAAGAAGGGTTATACCTGTATCTGTTACAGAAGCGGGAAGAATCAGCGATGTCGCTGGTAGCTACGGTGGCTAACTCTCGTGTGATTGATTCTGCTGTAGCAGGTGATGATCCTGTAAAACCTAGAAAAGCATTGGTATACCTGCTCGCCCTGCTTCTAGGAATGGGAATGCCTTTTGCCTTTATCTTTATAAAGGATGCGCTAAATGATAAAGTACAGAATTTAGGAGATATTGAGAAAGCCACTAATACCCCTATTTTAGGTGAAATTGTGCATCGTAAAACACAAGATGCATTGGTTGTAACTTCGAATAGTCGCTCTCCTATAGCAGAACAATTCAGGCTTATACGTGCTAACCTGCAATTTGCTACCCTTGGGCAGGAAACCAAAGTAATTATGGTTTCATCTAGTATGGGGGGAGAAGGCAAAACCTTTTTTAGCTTAAATCTTGGTGCCAGTCTGGTTCAAGCCGGTAAGCGGGTAGTGATTCTGGATTTTGATTTTAGGAAACCAGCACTGTTTCAGCGTTTGGGATTACCTGATGAGAATGAAGGTATAACGAATTACCTTCTTTCAAATTCTGTTTCAGTACATGACATAATAATGCCATCTCAGGTGATTCCAGACCTGTTCTTAATAGGATCAGGCCCACTACCTGAAAACCCATCCGAATTGATGCTGCTACCTAAGGCAGGTAGGCTGCTAGATGAGTTGAAGCAAATATTTGATTATATCATCATTGATACATCGCCTGTAGGCCAAGTTGCTGACGCACTAGCACTAGCTCCTTATGCTGATGCCAATATCTATATTGTAAGGAACAATTATACTTACAAGTCTCAGTTAGATATCATTAATGATCTTTACAGTAAGAAAAAGCTTAGTCAGCCAATGATCGTTGTTAACGACGCTCAAAAAGAAGACGGCTATACTTATGGCTATGGTTACAATCAGGGAAATAGCAGCTGGAAAAGTAAAACGAAACAGGAAAGTTAAGGCTTTTCACTTCCCTGTTATTTCACTGCCCCAATTTTAAAAATACTTAAAGACGCACATAATGCAGGTTTGAGCACTGCATTATGTGTATCTCTTCACTCTACATGTTTGCTAATAACTTTTTGTATTATTTTTTATAAATGAAGACTCAAAAGCTTAAGGAGAAGGCCGTAAGTGGGATATTCTGGAATTTTGTTCAGCTAGGAGTAAATAAGTTTTTTGGCTTTGCTATCAAGCTGGTGCTTGCCAAATTGCTTTTTCCAGAACAGTTTGGATTGGTCGGAATGGCGGCGGTGTTTACAAGTTTTGTGCAGGTGTTCAACGATTTAGGGATTGGATCTGCGCTTGTACAGCGAAAAGAAGATAAATTAAGGGAAGCACATTACCATACCGCATTCTGGACAGGAGTAGTCTGGTCTGTTGCGATTTACCTGATTATAGCTTTTGCCGTTGCCCCATTGGCAGCTATTTTTTACCACCAACCTATGCTGCGCAGTATTATACCAGTGCTGAGCATCGGCGTCCTTTCCAGCCCCGTTAATTTAGTACACAGGGCTCAGCTTACAAAGCGGATGGACTTTAAAAAGCTGGCGTTTATCAGCAATGCTTCCACGGCTTTTTCAGGTGTATTAGCGCTGGGGTTAGCTTATATGGGTGCTGGCGTTTGGGCGTTGGTTTTTAACTCAGTAGCTACGTTTCTGGTAGCGATGCCTTTATTCTTCAGAGCAACGCATTGGACGCCCAAACTAATTTGGGAGAAGCAAGCTTTCAAAGATGTGTTTGGGTTTGGTGTATATAGCACCGGAACCAACTTTGTGAATACACTTGTCGCCAACATTGACTATTTATTAATTGGTAAACTGTTAAGTGCTACAGCGCTTGGGGTCTATACTTTGGCTTTTGTGCTTACAGATACATTTAGAGATCAGCTGACCACGCTTATCAACAAGGTAATGTTTCCGATTTATGGGCAGAAGCAGGATGATCTTGTCTCTTTGAAAAAATACTATTTGCAGGTGGTGAGATACAATAGTATGGTTATTTACCCTATTATGGTGTTTTTGATCGTGCTTGGCAGACCGCTCATACTACATGTATATGGTGCAAAATGGGGTGCCTCTGTCATGCCTTTGAAACTACTGGCAGCTTCAGTTATGATTCACTTGTTAGCTAACAGCCACTTAACATTAATCAGGGGGCTAGGGCATGCTAAACTCGGTATGAATATGCAGTTTTTAAAAGCTTCTATATACGTCCCGACTATTTCTTTGGGAATTTACCAGTTTGGTATTGTAGGAGCAGCCTGGGCCTATGTGTTTAATAAGGTTATAGAAGTTATAATAGCTCAATATTATCTGAAGAGGTTTATAGATGTGCGGTTTATAGATTTATTCACTAGTATGAAAGCTCCTCTGTCAGCAACTTTGGTGTCCTTGCTGGTATCCTTACTCCTCTACGATATGGGAGTACACTATATCCTTTGTGCCCTAGCCTTGGGGTTAAGTTATGCCGTTGTAATATGGATTTTTATGAAATCAGAAATCCTTGTTCAACTGAAGCATTTTAAAATTATTAAAGAAAAAGAAGTATCCGTTTCTTGATCAAAGACTACAGCTCTAAAAGCTATACTTACTTTTAGAGTACGATATAACTTCCAGACCTAATTAATCTAAATTGAACAGCAGACTTTTAGCCTTTTTTCTAATAAGATCAGAAGCGCTTAAGGGTTTAAGGTGAAAAAATAATCAAATTATAATATCAATGCCGAGGTTAGTATCAGTTATAATTCCGTGTTTTAATGGCGAACACTTTGTAGGAAGAGCCATCAATAGTGCCTTGTCTCAATCTTACAAAGACATTGAATTGTTGCTAGTAGATAATAATTCAACCGACAATACCTTTGCTGTCCTAAAAGAATTTGAAAAGAGCCATCCGGATAAAATCACGGTGTATTCAGAAAAGAAAAAAGGTGCTTGTGCTGCTCGAAATCTTGGGCTATCGATGGCAAAAGGAGACTGGATTCAGTTTCTGGATGCAGATGATGAACTACTGCCCTTAAAAATAGAGCAGCAAATGGCCGTTGTAGAAAGTAAAAACCCGGATATAGTTATTGGCGATTATACTATATTTCACTCAGTAACTCAGAAACGTTACGCCGACAGAATAGCAGAAGATGACCCTTGGCTTGGCCTTATAAACTCTAAGCTTGGCAGAACCAGTGCAAATATTTGGAGAAAGGAAAGCTTGCTTAAAGTGAATGGGTGGAATGAGGAACTAAGTTCATCGCAGGAGTATGACCTAATGTTTAGAGTGTTTAAGTTGAATGCGAAAGTTGAAATTACGCATCAAATCCAAACATCTATATTTGCACAGCCAGATTCGATTACCAAAACTGATAACCTAGAAAAACGGCTTAAAATCTATCTAAACAGATATAATTTACGCCGAGATATCTATGAGTTCCTACGTGAGCATAATCAACTCACTCCTGTGTACAAGAAGAATATTTTAGTCTATTTATACTACTACCTGCTTCTGATTAGTGAATTAGACATGCCTTTTTTTAAAGCGCATGTTAAAAGGTATGATTTCAACGAAATCAACGCTCTTACTAAATTTGATATGTTGATAAAGTTCATTCGACATAGCTCAAAAAGGAAGTATGGGCTTTCGAACATTTTTCTAAAATTGACAGAATGGCAAGTGTTCGTGTTTAAAAACATTCATTTACTCCGGTATTAATGCCAGTCATAGCTGCTACAATTGTTACTTAATTTAGAGTAAGCAGAAATGAATTGAAGTGTTAAATGCTTCAGCTTTATTGTCTTATTACGAACATGCACTTACTAAGAAGCTATCCAATAACTACCAGGATGAATTTCAGACAGATAATGTCTGACTCTGCTTTTGAATTTGCCTTTAAAAAATAACAGAGCAAAACTAAAGTTTTGTAATTAAGTAACACCACTTATCCTGCTTTTATCAAACACCCTGTATGATTTCTAACAGATTTATCTCAATAATAATACCTACTTACCACGATTGGGACAGATTATCACTTTGTATTGATGCACTAGCTAAACAAGAATATCCAAAGGAACTGTTTGAAGTGATTATTGTGAACAATGATCCCAATGACCCGGTACCGCAGGAATATAGCTTGCCAGAAAATTTTAAGATTGTTCATGAAAGTGCTCCAGGATCATACGCTGCAAGAAATAGAGCGATAAGTATAGCAAGAGGTGAGATTTATGGATTTACAGATTCAGATTGTATACCATATCCTACCTGGATTAAAAATGCAGTTCAGATATTTGATACCAAGAGCATTGACCGAATAGCAGGCCATATAGAATTGTTCTACCAGGATGATGCAGATAGATCTTGGGTAGAATTATATGAAAGTGTTTACAGCTTTAATCAAAAAAGAGCAGTGAATGTGCTTAAGGGTGCTGTAACAGCTAACCTATTTGTTAAGAAGGAGTTATTTGAAAAAGTAGGTGTTTTCGATTGTGAGAAAAAGTCAGGAGAGGATATCGGGTGGAACAGAAGGGCGAACGAGTATGGCTATAGCTTGATGTATGCTGAAAATGTAATAATAAGGCATCCGGCAAGAAGTACTTTTAAAGCTTTTAAGAAAAAGAAGCTTAGAGTTTTTGGAGGAATTAAAAAGTTTAGAACAGATTGGCTGAGTATTATAAAGAATTTTCTTTACCTGCCTTTCCTTTTTTATATGACTGTTATCTACAATACCTTCCTGCTCTTTAAGAATGAGAAGAGGCTTACCTTTATAGAAAAATTAAAAGTTACAGGTGTAAATACTTACTTGTTTTTTATTTACGCAGTTGAGTTCTTCCGATTGATGTTTGGAGGAGAAAGAGTTAGATAGAAGCTTATGAGAATCTTGAAAATTGTTAATGGCAATGATAAAGGAGGCGTTTTTACCTGTGAAAAGCAGTTTATAGAAGAACTAAGACAAAGAGGAGCGGTAGTAGATGTTATAATTTTAGGCGAAGGAAATAGTGCTGATGAGTATCAGAAAATAAGCAGCAGTTCTTTTAAGTTACCTGCACTGGAAGCTTCATATGGCGGTCCGATTTTCAGTATACTATCTTCTATCCTTGTTACGTATCGCTATGGTGTGAAATACAGCCGTGTGATTGAGAATCAGATTAGTGCTAGTACCAAGTATAATGCTATAATTTACAGAAGGCCATTATTTATGCACTTTGCTGGTCAGCTGGCAAAGAGATTAAAAACAAAAGTCTTATGGCACCTGCCAAATGTTGCCAGAACAACCTTTTCTAAAAACTATTACAATGCTTTCTGTAAAAGGTATGGCATTGTTCAGGTTGCAAACAGCTTTTTTACCAAATCAAGTTTGGGAAGGCAGTGTAAGTATGTGGTGTACCCAGGTTTTGATAACAAGCGTGTAGAGAAGAGTGCACCTGTCTTTCGGGATAACTTGGATCTGGGCAGCGATACACCCGTGTATGGCTTAGCTGCAAGGATGCATGAAGATAAAGCACAGGATCTTGTTGTCGAAGCGTTTGTGAATTCAGACGTCAGTAGGAATGGTGGGCACCTGCTAATTGCAGGAGAGCCATTAGACTCTGACTTTGCTTTGAAGGTACAGGAAAAAGCGGGCTCTTTATTTAATAAGCAAGTCCATTTTTTAGGTAATATCACTAGCATGCCCGAGTTCTATTCAAGTGTTGATGTTGTTATCAATGGGCGTAGAAATGTAGAGCCTTTCGGTATAACAATAGCTGAGGCTATGGGAGCAGGAAAACCAGTAATTGCGTATAAGTTGGGTGGCCCTTCTGAAATGATTGTAGATGGTGCCAATGGCTGGTTGGTAGACAAAGCTACTGCCTTAAGCTATCAACAAGCATTCAACTTATCTATTTCAAAGAAGAATACCTGGCCTGAAATGGGGCGCATTGCAAAAGAGAACTCGTATAAGTTTACAGTTGAAAAGAATGTTGACACGCTGTTAGAGATTATTAATACCTGAACAGTAAAGAGCTGAAAAAAAATGCTAACTCAAGCGCAATATAGAGTTAGCATGTAGTCTTTCTGCTGAATAAATCAACTTCTTTCCACTACTGTTTATACTTTATAACATAGCAGAAACATGTTTTAATATAATCGAATTTGTGTTGGATAGCTTCTTCTGTTTACCAGCAAGATTTCCTTTAAATTATGTTTTTATAGCTTAAACAGGTTAACGGAATATTTCTAAAGACTCACTTAATTTGCCATCAGAATAACGCAATCTAAAGACTAGCTGTTCTTTTCTACTTTTCAGTAACCAGATATATAATTCTTCTAACAGTTGTTCTGATAAAGTAGATAGGTGACTTCCTAAATTTATTTGTTATGATAAATAGAACTAATCGATTAAATGCTTTATACATCTTAGTTCTGCTGGTAGGCTATATTATTATGAGCTTTTTGCCCGATATTATGGGAGGAGCAAATAGTAGGCTTTTCACAGTTCCTTTTAGAGGAGTCGTGCTCCTTTGGTCATTATACATTCTTTTTAGAGGTACAATGTGGAAAGGGCATCAGACATTTCCTGCCCTCCAGTGGGTATTCTTTTTTACTTTCTGGGCACTTTACGTGTTCAGAATGGTTTATGATCTCTATTATGTCGGCATTAAGGCTACTGTTTTTCCAAATACTTCAGACTATTTGCTAAATGCTGTAGGCGTATGTATCATCCCTGCCGCTGCAATAAGATATGCAGATAACGTTGATTATGCATGGGTGTTAAAGTGGTTTTTTAGATTACTCATGCTTGCGTTACTTACTTCGCTCTTCCTGAATCTCTCAAACCCGCTCAACGAAGAAGTAACACACAATGGACAGTACAATGGTAGTTCAGCCATGAATACAATCTCTTATGGCCATTATGGAGTTACCTTTGCTTTGCTATCGATGTTCTTGTTCACCAGGAGCGAGGGATTATATAAAAAGCTATTTTATATTGCTTGCTTTTTCTTCGGCATATTCATTATGTATTTAGCAGGAAGTAGAAGTCCCTTAGTTGCTTTATTATTTTGCTTGTTGTTTTTTCAGATCAATAATACAGGTATTGTTAAAGGGTTATTGTTTATTATGCTCCTAACAGTACCGCTTATCATATTTAGCGACCAGATTATTGAGCTCCTGTCAGGCTTCGGAGGAAGCTTTATCAACAGGGTTCTATCTACGATCAACAATGGTAACTCATCAGGCAGAGATCTTTTATATGCGGAAGCAATCAAAGAAATTTTAGATTCACCTATAATAGGAACTTCTTTTCTACTGCAAGAGGGAGTAGGTGCCGGCTTTTACCCTCATAATATGATCTTAGAATCATTTATGGCAACAGGTTTTATTGGCGGTTTAATTTTAATCAGATGGATACTACAAGGTTTGTTTACTTCCTATCGGCTGATTTCTTCATCTAATCCGAATGCTTGGGTAAGTGTTTTGTTTCTGCAGTACCTAATCTATGCTATGTTCTCACAAGCTATTTATAATAACGCTTCCTTCTGGTACTACTCTATTTTAATATTGAGTGTAACTTACACAACAGCTAAACAAAATATAACAGAGCTTTACAGATCGCGGGCTGTAGTTCATCAACAACTAGCTTAACTATTGCAAAATATGAATCAAAAAAAAGCTTTACATATTAACAGCTACTTTTTAACCAACCGAATTCATTACAACTTTTTCAAGGGAGTTACTGCATATAGACCTGATAACTTTTTAATTCCAGTCTATAAACATTTCAAAGAAGATCATATTGAAGGAATGGATATAGATTATGTATTCTCTGGAATAGATAAAAAAATCTTTTTTACCAAAATATTCAAGGTCTTAGGCCTTTTTTATAAAAAGAAGCTAGATAGAGATGTTGATTATATACATGCCCATACATTAATAAGCGATGGAATTCCAGCTTATATTCTGAGCCGCTTGCTCAAGAAAAAGTATGTCGTAACCATCCGAAGCACTGATGTTGATTTCTTTATAGCAGGTAGTTCTGTTTTCCGGATAATAGCTAAAAGAATACTTGCTGATGCAAGTATGGTTTTCTTAGTATCACCACCACATCAAAAGCGCATAGATGCTTTATACCCAGGTTTGGTAAGTAATAAGCTTTTTTTTCTGCCTAATGGGATCGATAAATTTTGGTTGGAAAATATCTACGATAGAAGTTCTCAGCAAAAGACATTTGAGACGGTAAACATCCTTTTTGTAGGGCAGATTATTACGCGAAAAAAGCTTGATGTCTTAATTGAGTTTATTAGTAAATACAATGATAAACGATATAACCTGACCATAGTAGGAAAGAATACTTTAGAATTAGATTTCGCTGAAATTTCTAAACATATCAAGGAAGGGAATTCTATCAATTACTTGGGGGAAATAAGAGATCCGAACAGACTTTTACAAGTATACAGAGAGAATGATATTTTCGTGCTCCTTTCTTATTCAGAAACATTCGGCGTCGTTTATATAGAAGCCCTATCACAAGGATTGCCTATTGTTTATACTCGGAATGATGGTGTGGATGGCTATTTTGAAGAAGGGGAAGTAGGTTATTCTTGTGATTATAATTCATTAGATGAGTTAAAGCAAAGAATAGATGCTATTTTACCTCAGTACAATAAGATGAGTATGAACGCGACAGAAAGAGCAAAAAACTTTGACTGGCAGCAACTTATTGAAAAGTACATCACAAACGTTAATTCCACATTGAGTAAATAACCTTCCTAAATAGAATATCAGAGTCTTCAACATACTCCAACGGCCAGAGATTTAATTGGCCGTTAGGAACTACCCACAGCCTCCTTCTGTAGTGAAGCTCTCCTGCAAATCATCGGCGCTGTTAAAGCACCCGGGCTTTCTACGATGCGGGTGCTATTGTGAACAACTCTAGCTGGCACGACAGATTAATTATCTACGCAGGATAAATTAACTTTCCTTATCCTTTTCAGCAGGCACCGCACTTCTCACTTCTATTGTCTGATTAGGCTTTGTAAGCCACGCTCCCCGCTTGTTCACCTACTAGTAATTACTACTCTGCTATTTTGATGAAAGCAGGTTTGTGAGCAGGCATTAGGATGTCTTTTATAAATATCAGCGGCGATTCTGCCATCTTTTCTTTTGTCTTCTTCTAAAAGTGTAAGTCATGCTTGCCTGTCTTCAGGCTTGATGTATAAACTGCTCATGCAATTTTAATAACGCATTCATTAGCCCAGTTCTTTTGCTACCAAAAGAAACTGTTAGCATGTGGTATACATCAAAGGTAATCCTGCGAAGAGGTGGTAGAAGCCACTAACCTTCTTCAGTTAAATTCCTGAAAAGGCAACAATTCGCATACATACTATTTATGGCTTTCATAATCTACATCCACATTCAGGCATCACTTTCAACAGAGATTAACTTTTAACTCCAAAAGCCAAGCTTATAGTATGGTTGCTATAATATTGCAGTAACAGTTATATTTTAAAGTATAACTAAATTTATAAATGTATATAAACTTAAAACTTTACTTTTTGTGATCTTATTAAGGTGGTGGTAAAGTTTTAAAGGTTTATAGCTTACGTGTATAGTTGCACTTAAAATGTGGTGTTTTTGGAGCTTATGAAATGCTGAGGTTAGTTTTTAGAAGAGTAAAAAGATTTTTCGTCTGATTTCTATGTTGCGTTATGTTATAGTTTTATTTATAAGTTGCTTAAAATCAGTGTATAATATTTGATTTTTGATTTATTTTGATATTTTTATTATTATGGATGCGTTTTCATACTTCATTTATTACGAAGCAGTGCATTGTTGCAAATATTGGACTACGTTTTAATTTTTAATAAGTTATATGAAATTTTAAATAATAGTTAAACTAAGTATTGTAGATATGGTTTTTTTATTTAGTTTTGGCTCAAGTAAAATATAAACGTTTTAAAACTATAACAATTATGAGAAATCAACTTTTAGCCGATGCTTGTTTCTCCCTTGTTAGTGCAAATGAACCGATGCTCTTAAAAAGCTGCAGTTGCAGTAGTTATGAGACCAGGTTAATCACGTTTGGGAAATTAGAGAGCCGGGATAGACAGTTCCGCAACAATCAGTTAGGCGCAAGGATGCTTGCTGATAGTAGTACAAGACAGGTTTTAATCAGTTAGACGGAAGCCGTAGAGGTATGAGGTTTAACAAAACGCCGATTGGTAAGGATAGTCCTGCCTGGTATACTATGTCTAAAATTGGAATGCAGCTGGTTTCAAGCGCTTCCAGGTTCAATCAACAAGCATCATCATCAAGAATAATGAAAAGAAATCTACTTCTCCTATTTGCTTTATTGCTTTTATCACTACAGTCCTTCGCCCAGGTGGCCGGCTCGTCTTTTGAAATGTATGTGATGAGTTACCGCTTTGGTCCGCGTTCACTGGACTACTTCCAAAGCATGAACATCGAAGTTACGAATTATTTTAGTCATAGCTCCATTGAGCAGACGCTGAACGTCAACAAAGTAGATGAGACCAAAGTACGACAGGCACTAGCAAAACTGTTTCCCTACAGCACCAGCGGAGGCAAGCTGATCTTAAACTGGGAGCGTGATGGAGTTTTCAAAGCCTTGCGAGATTATCCCAACACTGACAGCCGCTACAAGTATGCCGAAGGCGAATGGCGCAGGCTCATCAGCATTGTACGTGATATGCGTCCGAACGTGAAGATCGGCATCTACGGCATCACCTTCAAAGGCTGGAAGCAGAGCACAGTAGGGTACTACAACCCACAAGGCAAGTATGATGCACTGCTTTCACTGGTGGACTTTTTGGCTCCTTCTGTTTACATCCAGTTTGCAGATGAGGAGGTGGGCCATGAGCGTAACCTGCAGTATATCCGCGACAACATGGATGCGGCGCTTGATTATGGCAAAAGACTAAACAAGCCTGTGTACCCTTTCCTGTGGGGCAGAATCCATGACACCAACCCGACTTATGGATATGAACTGATCCAGATCGATGTGTTTGCTCAGTATGTAAAACTCCTTTCTACTTACTCCTACAATGGCTACAAGGCCAAGGGTTTCTACTGGTGGGAGTCAGGTGACAAGACAGCTAACCTGAGCCAGGTAAATGGCATCAACAACTGGGCAAAGGGCATGGTGACCAACTATGACACCTATGATGCCCTGATGGTGAAGTATGCAGCGGCAGTGGTAAAAACTCTTGCTGAAACAACTACTACTGAGCCTGCTCCAGCACCAGAACCTGCTCCAGAACCAGCACCAGCACCAGCTCCAGAGCCTACACCTACTCCTGAACCTACCCCTGAGCCTACTCCTGCTCCAGCACCCGCACCAACGCCTGAAGCTTACAGCTTTACATTGGTAAATGCCGACACCGACACCGACATTCAGACGCTCGCCAGCGGTGCCACCATTAACCTTGCCACTTTGCCTACCAAAAACCTTAACATCCGCTACAATGCCGCTTCAGGTATGCGAAGTGTGGCCCTGTCGCTGAGTGGTGCAAAGACCAAGAACGTGGTAGAATCGGGAGCCCCTTATGCAATGTTTGGAGATCAAAGTGGTGACTACTACGCCTGGGTTCCTGCGCTAGGCAGTTACACGCTTAAAGCAACGCCATACGCAGGTTTAAAAGCCACAGGAACTGCCGGAACTTCTACTACTATTACCTTCTCTGTGGTAAATGCAGCACCAGCGCCTGCTCCGGCACCAGCGCCTGCTCCGGCACCAGCGCCTGCTCCGGCACCAGCGCCTGCTCCGGCACCAGCACCTGCTCCGTCACCAGCACCTGCTCCTGAAATAACGAGCTACACATTATTTGATGCGAGCACAGGTAAAGAGCTTCAGACACTTACAAATGGGACAGTCCTGAATCTTGCTGCCCTTCCTACAACTTATTTGAATGTTCGTGCTAATACAAATACAGCTGTAGGTAGCGTCGTATTAGCGCTGAATGGTGCACAAAGTAAAAACGCTGTAGAGTCTATTGCTCCTTATGATTTGATGGGTGATAATGGTAGCTGGAGTCCAGTTGTAGGTAGCTATACGCTCAAGTCAACACCATACTCAGCTTCAAAAGCTACTGGTACAGCAGGATCTTCGCTTACTATTTCTTTTACAGTAGTAAAAGAAACACCAATGCCAGAATCTTTGCCGGCACCTGAGTCTACTAGTTTCACATTGGTAAATGCCGACACCGACACCGACATTCAGACGCTCGCCAGCGGTGCCACCATTAACCTTGCCACTTTGCCTACCAAAAACCTTAACATCCGCTACAATGCCGCTTCAGGTATGCGAAGTGTGGCCCTGTCGCTGAGTGGTGCAAAGACCAAGAACGTGGTAGAATCGGGAGCCCCTTATGCAATGTTTGGAGATCAAAGTGGTGACTACTACGCCTGGGTTCCTGCGCTAGGCAGTTACACGCTTAAAGCAACGCCATACGCAGGTTTAAAAGCCACAGGAACTGCCGGAACTTCTACTACTATTACCTTCTCTGTGGTGAATAACACTAGTGCAACTATAGCGGCGACTTCGATTACCAGTAAGGCAACTGCGGTTGGTGCAACAGAGCAAACTAGCCTTTCAGCTGATGTACTTACTGTCTATCCAGTTCCTGCTACAACCGAGCTTAACGTTGAACTAGGACACGAAGCTGATAAAACTGATGTAAGCATTATGCTACAGAACCTTAGCGGACAGGTAATGCTAACAAAGAAAATGAGCGCGGTAGCTGCTGAGCGTAAAGCGAAGTTAGATGTAAAAGGAATGAAGCCTGGAATATATCTGCTGTCCGTAAGCTCCTCTACCTGGCACACAACTAAACGTGTTGTTATCAAATAATCTGATAATACTCTTTTTCTACAAGTATACTTTTAGTATTCAAAACAAAGGAGCCAGGCTGTACAGCCTGGCTCCTTTGTTTTGAATAAACTTTTATGCAATCCTTATAAAGTAAACATGTTGTCCTCTTATTGCTTTTTTAGAAAATCCGCATGCCGCTTCTTTGCTGAGATTCTTGTTGCTATAATTCAAATGCAATTTTAGATCATACAGCCTTCGTAAGCTTTGCAAAGCTTACGAAGGCTGTATTTGCAACTGTATTACTTATAGCAGGGTAAAATCTGCAATTTTGCTCCATTCCACAGTAATTTACGCGGGCTTTGCTCTCAAACTTTGGAGTGCTGGGTTAGCTAATATAAGCTTATCTGGCTCCTGTAGAGTCGTTTAATTTAAGGGGTAGGCGTTCAACGTTACGATGAGTTTTCGCTCGTATTAATTGCATATTAGCCCTGCTGAGAGTGATATAGCGCATCTATTTAGAAGCCATAACGTGTTACGTAGCACATAAGTGCTTTATTTTAAGGCATATAATTTGTTTTAATGTTGATCTGTCTAGTAAAATACTACTATAAGTATAGTAGTAACAGAAGACAAAGCCCTGTGTGTGTAAGAATTCTACAATATGAGGAATTCTTACACACACAGGGCTTTGTCTTCTACACAGCTCTAAAGGAGGATAGTTTATAAACTGCTAGTTTTTAGATCATTACATTTTGAATTGTTTTTGGCACAATTATAATAGTGCACTTCCACAATTCAACTAGAAAGGGTTTAACATTAAGTTATACGCCACTTCTTAAAGGAAGTTTCAGATTTGAGTGAAAAAAAATTCAATAAGATTTTGAATCTGACCAAGAAGAACAAACTATATGAATATTCAAATTTTGTCAAAAAACGCATAAAACAACCAACTAAATACTTAATAGAACAATAACAAATACAATAACAAATTATGAGAAATCAACTTTTAGCCGATGCTTGTTTCTCCCTTGTTAGTGCAAATGAGCTACTTTGCTCAGGTACCTACTGCATCACCAGCCACAGGTGTTTAAGAATGCAGCCAGAGATACACGGGAACTTAGAAATGCAAAATGATAAAGCCTGGAAAGCGGGCTCAATCAACATACCAGTAAGTTTATGAGTGTTGTCGCAATACCTGCCGGTAAGACAAATCTTATTAAGCAGGAAAAGACTCAGGTTCAACAACAACTGGTTTTAAGCGCTTCCAGGTTCAATCAACAAGCATCATCATCAAGAATAATGAAAAGAAATCTATTTCTCCTATTTGCTTTATTGCTTTTATCACTACAGTCCTTCGCCCAGGTGGCCGGCTCGTCTTTTGAAATGTACGTGATTAAATATCGTTTTGGTCCGCGTTCACTGGACTACTTCCAAAGCAAGAACATCGAAGTTACGAATTATTTAAGTCATAGCTCTATTGAGCAGACGCTGAACGTCAATAAAGTAGATGAGACCAAAGTACGACAGGCGCTAGCAAAGCTGTTTCCCTACAGCACCAGCGGAGGCAAACTGATCTTAAACTGGGAGCGGCCTGGTGTTTTCAAAGCCTTGCGAGATTATCCCAACACTGACAGCCGCTACAAGTATGCTGAAGGCGAATGGCGCAGGCTCATCAGCATTGTACGCGACATGCGTCCGAACGTGAAGATCGGCATCTATGGCATCACCTTCAAAGGCTGGAAGGATAGCACAGTAGGGTACTACAACCCACAAGGCAAGTATGATGCACTGCTTTCACTGGTGGACTTTTTGGCTCCTTCTGTTTACATCCAGTTTGCAGATGAGGAGGTGGGCCATGAGCGTAACCTGCAGTATATCCGCGACAACATGGATGCGGCACTTGACTGCGGTAGAAGACTAAACAAGCCTGTGTACCCTTTTCTGTGGAGCAGAATCCATGATACGAATCAAACCTATGGATATGAACTGATCCAGACCGATGTGTTTGCTCAATACGTAAAGCTCCTTTCTACTTACTCCTACAATGGCTACAAGGCCAAAGGTTTCTACTGGTGGGAGTCAGGTGACAAGACAGCTAACCTGAGCCAGGTAAATGGCATCAACAACTGGGCGAAAGGTATGGTGACCAACTATGACACCTATGATGCCCTGATGGTGAAGTATGCAGCGGCAGTGGTAAAAACTCTTTCCGGATCAACCACTACTACTGAGCCAGAACCAGCACCCGCGCCTACACCAACAACGGATGGCAATAGTTTTACGCTGGTAAATGCAGATACAGATACTGATATTAAAACACTTACCAGCGGTGCTACAATCAACTTAGCCGCGTTGCCAACTAAGCACCTGAATATTCGTTACAACTCGGGCTCTTCTGCAGGAAGTATTGTCTTTAGATTGAGCGGTGCGCAAAGTAAAAGCAGAACTGAATCAGGAGCACCTTATGCTTTAGCTGGTGACTCAAACGGAGATTATTACAGCTGGACACCTGCTGTAGGTAGCTACACACTCAAAGCTACTCCTTATTCCTTAAAAGGCGGCAGTGGTACCGCAGGTACAACGCTTTCTGTTAACTTCACAGTAGTAAGTAACACAAGCAGCAGTATTGGGGTAACATCAATTGCCAGCAACGCAACGGCCATTAGCTCAACAAGCGAAAGCAGCCTTTCAACTGATGTGCTCACTGTTTATCCCGTTCCAGCAACGATCGTGCTTTATGTAGATTTAGGACAGGAAACAGGCGAAGGCGATGTCACTCTTGAACTGAAAGACTTTAATGGTAAAACGGTGTTGACGCAAAAGCAAAACACAACAACTAGCGGACGTAAAGCTGAGATAGATATAAGCGGGGTACAGGAAGGAGTATATATCCTTGTTGTAACGTCTTCAACCGGCCGCGCAACTAAACGCGTTGTTATAGACAGATAGTAGATAGCAACACCTGTGAGAACTTATTTTTTCCTAATAGTTAGAACAAAAAAGGCCGGCGATTTCGCCGGCCTTTTTTGTTCTAACTATTAAAAGCTCCTGATACTTCTGCTTGGCTCCTGTTTTTAAAAGCATTGAATCTGCTTCTTTCTAATATGTTTCAAATTCAAAATATGCAGCATTAAGATAATTAGTCAGAGTTTAAATATTTGTAGATTACTAATTCGGGCTTGTATTACTTTAAATAAAAGTAAACAAGGCAAGAACTTTTAGCATTGGTTTACAAGCCAAACAATAGGTTCCGGAGCTCTAAAGCAAAATACAAAATATAGTTTTTAAAATTGGTGCAATTCTTGGGAAGCAGATTTATGCTATAAGATTATGATCTAGCTGGAGAAGTATTAAAGAACGCAAAAGGTGAATTGTGTATCAATTTCCACAAATTGTAGAGATTGATACACAATTCGCCTTTTGCCTCTACAGGCGCTTTAAAACGAACATGCTTTTAAATGTCTATACTTAAACAAGTTATAGCAGAGCAGGTTCTTGGCATGGTTATGTCAATATGCTTTAAAGTAACTAGAGGTAATAAGCACTCATAGTTAGTGTATTACTTTCTTCTTATGTATTTATACCCTGAACCAGAACTAAATGTTTCATTTTTTCTGTCTAATTAATTTGAATAAAATCAGTTCAGGGTAAAATCATAACATAAGATAGATTATCTCTAGAACTACCATTGCGCAATGAAGAAAATGTTTAAAGACGAATCAATAAATACCTAGTAAAACTATAACAATTATGAGAAAGCAACTTTTAGCCGATGCTTGTTTCTCCCTTGTTAGTGCAAATGAGCCGATGCTCATGAAAAGCAGCAGCGAATCTTGCCTGTGGCTTGGCTTACTTGGGAGTAGTAGATTTCAGGATAGAAGAGCCAATGATGACGGCTTAAGCAACAAACGCATTACTGGTAGAGCTTACAAGCCATAACTGTTCTTTGCCAGTAGCTCATAGCTAAGATTATAGCTCATTAGCTAAGCTACTTCCACCTAACAGAGAGCTTTATAAAAAACAGCAGTTGGTAGTTTTGTGCTGTTGCATATCAAATCATTAAGCATCAATTATTGTCAAGAATGAAAAAAAATTTATTTATCTTATTTGCATTATTACTTCTATCAATTCAATCCTTCGCTCAGGTATCCGGCTCATCATTTGAGATGTATGTGATGAACTACCGCTTTGGGCCCCGCTCACTGGACTATTTTCAAAGTAAAAACATTGAAGTAACTAACTTCTTAGCTGAAAATGCGATAGCCCAGGATTGGAATAATGAAAAAGTAGATGCTGCTAAGGTGCGACGGACCCTACGGGATTTGTTCCCTAGTACAAATAGTGGCGGCAAAATAGTAGTTGATTGGGAGAGAAAAGGTGTATTTAAGGCTTTACGAGATTATCCGGCCACAGATAGTCGCTATAAAAATGCTGAAGCAGAGTGGCGAAAACTCATCGGTATAATTAGGGATACACGGCCAAACGTAAAAATAGGTATCTATGGCATTCCTTTTAAAGCATGGAAAAAGAGTACTGTTGGCTATTATAACCCAAAAGGTAAGTATGATAAGCTACTCTCTCTTGTAGACTTTCTGGCGCCTACTTTATACATACAGTTTGCGGATGAAGAAGTAGGACATGCCCGAAACATTGAATACATGCAGAATATTCTGGATTCAGCGCTTGATTATGGCAAAAGGCTTCACAAGCCGGTTTATCCCTTCCTGTGGGGCAGAATCCATGACACAAATCCTATTTATGGGTATGAATTGATTCAGATTAATGTGTTCGCACAATATGTGAAGTTTATTTCTACTCATACTTATAATGGCTACAAAGCTAAAGGGTTTTATTGGTGGGAAGCAATTGACAAAGGTAAGAACCTGAGTAAGGTACGAGGCTTAAGAAATTGGGCCAGAGGCATGGTCAATAACTATGATTCCTATGATGCGCTGATGGTAAAGTATGCTGCAGCTGTAGTAAAAACACTTGCTGATAAAGCCGATACTCAGAACACTGAGGATGCTAAGTCAAGTGATACGAAAGCAGCAAGCTACACCTTGTTTGATGCCAAGACCGGAAAAGATATTCAAACCTTATCAAACGGTGCGACCTTAGATCTTGCGAACTTACCAACCAAGAACTTAAACATTCGATACAACACCAGTTCTAAGATTGGCAGCGTTAAGTTCTCGTTAAATGGCGAGCAAAATAAGGACGTAACAGAATCCTTTGCTCCTTACGAGATCATGGGAGATAAGGGTAGCTGGACCCCTACCACTGGCAATTATACGCTGCGTGCTACTCCTTACTCCAGCGATCAAGGCAAAGGCAAAGCTGGTTCTTCGCTTACCGTAAAATTTAAGGTGGTGAATACTGGAGTAGTAGCTGAGTCGAAACAACAGGGTAATACATTCACACTGGTAAATGCTGTTACTAACAAAGACATTCAAACGCTTCCAAACGGGGCTACTATTAACCTGGCCGCTCTGCCGACAAAAAACCTGAATATTCGTTTTAATCCAAGTTCAAGTGTCGGGAGTGTAGTGCTTGCCATGAGTGGTAGGCAGAGTATGAAAGTAACTGAATCAGGGGCACCTTATACTTTCGAAGATGAAAATGGCAACTATAAGAATTGGTCGTTTGCTACCGGTAATTACACAGTTAAAGCTACCCCATATTCAGAGAACGGAGGGCGTGGCAGAGCATCTTCCTCTACCACAATTAAATTCACTGTAGTAAATAATCCTAATAGTAGTATTGGTGTAACTTCTCTCGCCAGCAATGCAGTAGCAAGCAGTGCCACAAGCGAGAATAGCCTTTCCTCAGATGAGCTCACCGTCTATCCTGTACCAGCAATCACTGTTCTTCATGTAGAACTGGGAAAGGAAACAGCAGAAGGGGCAGCCACTGTTGAGCTAAAGAATTTTGATGGTAAGGCCGTGTTAACTAAAAAAGTAAATACAACTACTGATGGGCGTAAAGTAGAGTTTGACTTAAGCGGCATAAAGAAAGGAATGTATGTCCTTTCTGTTACTTCCTCAGCTGGGCGCACGACTAAACGTGTAGTGGTTGAGTAAGCGCTGCTGAAATTTTAATCAAACATAACCTACCATTAGCAGTATACAGGAGCAAAAAGCGCAGATAGTTATATCTGCGCTTTTTGCTCCTGTATACTTTGTTTTTAATAGCGTTAGTAATTCAAAGAATTGACAATGCGTTAAGATTATGTATACCTATTTTAATTAAATCTTTTATAGCATGTTATTTGGTGATTAAGTTTCAAAGGCTAACAACTGAGTACAGGATAGCTTATGCCGCTACAGTTGTTTCAAAAATTATACTTCTGCCTTACCTGGTAAACCTATTTGAAAGTGTTCTGAAGTATAGTTCTGTGCAGCCTTATCAACTTTTAACCACCTAGTGTTCGCTTTAGGTATGTTTTTATTTTAAAATGAAAAGAAATTTGTATCTCCTGTTTATCGGGTTGCTTTTATCCGCACAGGCTATTGGTCAGGGGACTGACTCTCCATTTAAAATATATGTCATAAGGTATCGCTTTGGACCTAAATCGCTGGCCTATTTTGACAAAAAAGACATTGAAGTAACCAACTTTTTAGCTGAAAATGCCATTAGCCAGGATAACAACCCTTACAAAGTAGATGTTGCTAAGGTACAAAAAGCTGTTACCAGAATGTTTCCCAATAAAGACAGCGGTGGTAAATTGTTGATCGACTGGGAAAAAAGAGGGGTATTTAAAGCCTTGCGGGACTATCCTGTAACTGACAGCAAGTACAAAATTGCTGAAGCAGAGTGGCAAAAACTCATTGGGCTTATCAGAAAAATGCGGCCACGGGTGGAAATAGGCATTTACGGCATTCCTTTTAGAGCATGGCCTAGCTGGACTGTTGAAAAGTATAACCCAGATAAAAAATACGATAGCTTTCTCTCCTTAGTAGATTTTCTGGCACCGTCATTATACCTGGCTTTTGCAGATGAAGAAGTAGGGCGTGAGCGGAACTTGCAGTACATTCGTGATAATTTAGACGTTGCACTGGACTATGGAAAACGGCTTCAAAAACCAGTTTACCCTTTCTTTTGGCATCGAATCCATGACTACAATAAAACGTATGGCTATGAATTAATGCAGATTGATGTTTTTGCACAATATATTAAGTTCATTTCCTCATACTCATATAAGGGGTATAAGGCAAGCGGCGTCTACTGGTGGGAAGCTATAAACAAGAAACATAATTTAAGTAAAGTTAATGGAGTAGGGGGCTGGGCAAAAGGCTCGGTAAGCGACTTTGATTCTTATGATGCTTTGATGGTGCAATATGCTGCTGCAGTGGTAAAGGAGCTGAAACAATAAGCGAACTTACCTGCTTTATCTGAAAACAATTCTGAAGTAACACAAGCATTTATATTATAGAAAAGCGGATCATAAGATGATATGATCAAGAACACCAATATGTTTGTATTAACATCTAACTAGCTGTTCTAAAGCAAAGCAGGCCTATACATCCAAAGTTATTTAGATGTAATCCTGTTCAGATGAGGTGGTATAATGCTCTTGGAGTCAGATCATCTCACTAGTACCTTAAATTTTTTAGTATGTATTGCTATATTCAAGAATAACTAAATTAGTGTGCTTACGTTGAAACGTGCATTGTAATTTCTTATGTGATAAGAGCCTATTGTTTATCCCTTTGTTCTGATATTTACCTGGCTCTTAAAGTATAAAACATATAAAAACCGCGAATAGAAAAGAGAAATATGATAATGCGTGAAAATCCCTCTGGAGTCCAGAAACAAATAATAATTGATATAGTGGCCGGAGCTCGACCTAACTTTATGAAAGTAGCTCCTATCATTGAAGCAATCAAAAAAGCGAAAAACGCAGGAAGTAACATTTGTTACAGACTTATACATACGGGGCAGCATTATGATAAAAAGATGTCAGGAGACTTCTTTGAGCAGCTGGGAATACCTGAACCAGATGTGAACTTAGAAGCTGGTGGAGGCTCACAAGCTGAACAAACAGCTGCTATTATGGTGCGATTTGAAAAAGAATTGCAGGAACATCGACCTAATTTGGTTCTAGTGGTGGGAGACGTTACCTCTACGATGGCTTGCGCTATCACTGCACAGAAGCTGCATATTCCTGTTGCTCATGTTGAGGCTGGTATTCGTTCTGGAGACTGGACAATGCCAGAGGAAATAAACAGATTAGTGACTGATAGTATCACTAACTTTTTCTTTACAACATCAGAAAACGCGAACCAAAATTTACGGAGTTCTGGTATAGGCGAAGATCGCATTTTTTTTGTGGGAAATACCATGATTGATACGCTTCTAAAGCAAATGCCAAACTTTGTACCACCTGCATTCTGGCGTGAGCTAAACCTCCAAAAGAAAAAGTACCTGGTAATGACGTTGCACCGGCCATCTAATGTTGATGATCCAGCGCAATTGAGGAGTTTACTTGATGTTTTAGAAAACAGTACGCAGGAATTACCCATTATTTTTCCTGTGCATCCACGCACACGGGCTAACCTGGAGCGATTTGGAATAGAGCTTAACCACGTAAAAATGGTTGATCCTATGGGGTATCTACAATTCAACTACTTGGTGCAGCATTCTATGGGAGTGATTACTGATTCAGGTGGCATAACGGAAGAAACAACGGTAATGGGCGTTCCTTGTATGACTTTACGTACTTCTACTGAAAGACCGGAAACCTGCACAATTGGTACAAACGAGCTCTTGGGTACATCACCTGAAGCTCTCAAAAATGCATTACAAGTATTATTATCAGGAGCTTGGAAAAAAGGTAATATTCCAGCCCTTTGGGATGGGAACGCTGCCAAACGTATTGTCAACAGTTTGTTAGAGCTAAATTTAGCAGGCTAAGACAAAGTTCATGTTAGGATAGCTTATACTATAAGTATAGCAGCAAGCCACATTCATAACCGGATGTTAATTTATTAGCCTGCCTTCTAAAAAGTAAAACTAGAGCTATAAAGTAAAGTTTCAGCTTATTAGCAGAGTTTATTAACATGCCAGTAGCAATACAGGTATTAAGTAAATTTATGGAAGAACAAATGGCTTATACATGCTAACCTAATGAACGTAATTGCGTAACAATCTTAGTCTTATATTAAAACATCTATATAAATAGGTTCATTAAGTCTTTCAAATGAAAATCGTTTACTTCTATCAATATTTTGCTACCCCGAAGGGCTCCTGGGGCACCCGTGTGTATGAGTTTGCCCGGGAATGGGTAAAGCAGGGGCATGAGGTAACTGTGGTGACCAGTATATACAGTAAATCAGATCTGACCGCAAAAAAGTTTATAGAGGACCAGTACTTCGAGGGCATTCACGTAAAGGTGCTTAACATTCTCATTGATAACAAGCAGTCGTTTTACAAGCGGATCTGGACGTTTATACAGTACAGCTTAATGTCGTCGTATTATGCGCTAACGTTAAAAGCGGATGTTGTCATTGCATCTTCAGGGCCCATAACGGTGGGGATACCAGGACTTGTGGCCCGCTACCTACGAGGGCGTAAACTGGTGTTTGAAACACGGGACCTGTGGCCGGAAGGAGCGATTGAACTCGGAATTATCAACAATAAATTAGTAAAGAAATTAAGCTATTGGTTCGAAAAACAGTGTTACAAAGCGTCATCATACATCGTGACCTTGTCGCCAGGTATGACAAAGGACATTAAACGACGCTTTCACATCAGTAAAGTAGATGATGTAACGAATGCGGCGAATATACCACTTTTCTCTACACCAGCGCCTTTCCCAAATAGTGTGGTAGAGCCTTATAATTATGCGATATATACCGGTAATATAGGCATGGTAAATAATTCTTACTGGCTGTTCGAGGCGGCAAAGTCTCTTCAGAAAATGGGTAGGGCCGACATCGCCATACTATTAATAGGAGAGGGACAGCAGCGGGAAGAACTGGAGGAAAAGGCAAAACGCGAAGGTGTAACTAACTTTATCAGGCTCGACTTGATGCCTAAAGATAAGTTGGTGGGGTATATTCAAAAAGCATTGGTGTCATTAGTACCATTAAAAGGTACTCCGGTGCTGGATACATCATCGCCAAACAAGTTCTTCGAATCTCTTGCTGCTGGTGTGCCTGTTATTCAGAATACGCAGGGCTGGATGAAAGACTTTTTAAATGAGCACCAGGTAGGGCTTACGCTTAACCCAAATGATCCGGATGAATTAGCAAAAGCATTGATTTGGATGAAAGACCACCGGGATGAGATGCAGCATATGGGTACGAACGCGCATAAGGTAGCTAAGCGCTTTTTTGATAAAGATTATCTTGCAGATAAAATGCTGAAGATCTTGCAGGAGGTGCATGCATCAAAGTAATATTTAAAGGAACACCTGGCAGAGGTATTCCACTGGCGTAGCTGTTCGGGCCTTAAGACTAAGACCCCCATACTGGCACTTGTAAAAGCAGACTACCTTTATCTTATTTTGTTGCTCCAGGGAACGAGCGGTACATAATAAACCCTGTGACAGTAAACTTTAAGTGCAGAAAAAGAGGCCAGGCTGAGCAGGTTTAAAGCAGGGCGAAGTATAACTAACCCTAGGCCACTTTTTTGTAGTAGCTGCTTTGCTTGAAAGAGCTGCTGCCCAAAGTAAAAAATAACAGTTTATGCCTTTAATAAGTATAGTTATTGGAGAGGCTTCAATGTACTGCTTGCTCTCTTTTTGGGTAAAATAAAATGCTGATTTGGTTCTCCAGCTTTCTTAAAAATACGTTTTACTAAACAAATTTATGAGTTTGCCATTACCAGCAAATTGTTAAAGAATTTATAATATCGATTAGTGATACCTATATAAGCTTCAGGCGTATATACTGTTACTCAAAACGATTTTGTAGAATATGTGTAATTTAGAATAAATAAAATATAATATTATGGGTATGCAAATATCTTTACCTACTACTAAAGCCCTTACTAACCGCTTAGCTCTTAAGGTGTTCAAAGAATATAATATAAAGCTTAAAAAGTGTCTTATCGTGCATCCTGGTGACATGGCTTCAGAGCTTGTGAAGGAACCAGGCCTGTCCGACTTTTACTCTGTGGATTTTTGGGACAGCGCAAGCCAGAAAGATTTAGCCGATACACTTGTAGCCAATAAATACGATATCGTTCTGCTTGATCCCAGTTCTACAAAGTCCTTGGATAAAGTGCAGCTCAAGCATATTAATAACTTAAGGGTTAACCAGATTTCTGTGTATAACCTGGCTTCTTTTCACGAGAACTTTACAAAACGCATCCCGCTGGCCCATTTTAAATCATGGCTTATCAACAGCGATATGTTCTTTGTCAATTCCCGCTCGATGTTTATGTTCCAGAAGCGGATGATTGACCTGCTCGTGAGTATGATGCTGGCTCCGTTTGCCTTACTAATGGTGTTGTTAGGTGTTATTCTTATCAAGTCTACATCCAGAGGCCCTGCTTTCTTTGTGCAGAAAAGAGTAGGTATGAAAGGCCGCACATTTAAAATATACAAGCTGCGTACAATGTATGACAGGCCAGAAAAAACAAACGACGGGCACACGGTTAAAAACGACGCCCGTATTACACCCATAGGCCACATATTACGAAAAACCAAAATAGACGAGTTGCCGCAGCTTCTTAACATTTTGAGCGGCGATATGAGCCTCATTGGCCCACGACCAGAGAAAGAAGATATTGTGGCTACCTTGATTGATGATGCGCCATACTATAACCTGCGACATTCTATACGGCCGGGCGTAACAGGCTGGGCACAGGTAAACTACCCTACAGCTACCCCAGAGCAGAACCTGCTGAAGCTGGAATATGATCTTTTTTATGTAAAGAACGCCTCGCTGGCGCTGGACTTTAAAATTATTCTGCAAACTATCCGCGTAGTACTCACGCTTGATAGTTTATAGATCGAAAACAAAATACTTGCCTAAACAGCAGGTAACAGGTTTAAGACATAAGCGCCTGTAGAAGCAATATTGTTTCTACAGGCGCTTATATTTATAGCTGATCTAACGGGCAATCCCTCCATACACCTGTCTGTAGATACTGTATAGTAACACCTTAAACTATTTTTTGCAGAACTCGCGTGCGTACCTCCCCAAAACCAATGCTGATGCCGTTACGCTCCCCGTAGCAGCGAACTACTACCGTATCGGCTTCCTTGGTGTGCAGCATCTGGTTCCGCTCCGTGGCCATAGTGGGCGAGGCGCTAGGAGGTGGTAGGGCTGGCAGGGCAGTATAGGCATTTTCACTGCTTGGTATGAGCCTGCTGCCAGGTAAGTGGCTGCCGATGCTGCTTTGCGAAGTCAGGCTCTTATATAGATTAGAAGAAGTATACTTGTATGGGATGGAACACAGGCTGTTTTCTAATTCATTTTCCGACTGTAGCTGCACCTCCAGCTTCAAGTCATAGTAATAGCTTCCTACATCCTCCAATAGAGGCTTTTGGGTTTGTTCCGGAGCTTTTACTTTAAAGGGTTCCAGCGCGTCCAGGGTAACTACCCAGGGTGATACTGCCATAGCTGTTGTAGAGCCCGCGCCGGCAGACGCATCCTTTACCAGCCATTTATTAACAACTACAAAGCCGAAGACAGATGCATCTGCCTCTGCTGTAATAGCTTCCGGCGCACTTTCTGCTTTGTTGATGATTAGGCCGATGCTTACTTCAAAGTCAAGTTGCTGGCATGGGGCAGAAGGGGGCACTTGGATATGAGGGGAGCTGATTTCCATTTCTGGATGTTGCAGCTTGATGCCGTCTCCTGTGAATGTTGGTGGTGAAGGGAGAGTAGCGCTTTCAGAATTGCGCAGGTGCTGACTTATATGTTCGTTTTGCCAAAGCGTTTTCGAACCAGAGTGAAACCCTGTACTGCTCTCCAGAATGCCATCGGCTATAGGTATAGGTAGCAGGAGTTGGGCATCAGACTGCTTTATCAGGCACTCCCGGATCAAATCGCTGTTGCCGCATATTTCCTCGTTGCTGGTGCGTAGCAGTTCCGATACCCGGTTCCGTACAGCACGCCACACAGGACGGCCCAAAGAAATAAAATCATTCAGGGAGGAGCGGTGAAATACGTTCGGGTCCAGGTCGATGAGCTCAAACATATTATGCTGGGCCACTACGCACAGGTCCAGGATGCATTCTCCTATTGCGACACCCACCCGGGGATCACGGTCTTCGGTCTGAAATATGCCGAAGGGCAGGTTCTGGATCGGGAAGTGGCTGGTTGCTGCTATTTCTATCCAGGAGTGCAGGGAAGGGTCGTTCGCTTTTACCATTGCTATAGAAGTAGAGGTTCTAAACAAATATAGCATTTAAACGCACCAAAGGAAAGTGCAAGGACGGCTATATCAAGCTTGCGCCCTAAGGAGCAGTTGCCTCTGCAGCGTGAGCATAGCAAAAGAAAAGCGTGTATGATGACTCATACACGCTCTATTTACATTCTTCTTAAAGTATGTTATCCTATAGGAGCTACGTTAACAGCTTCTACCGCTCTTATTTCCGGTACTGCTTTCAATACCGACTGCTCAACGCCTGCCTTTAAGGTCATCGTGGACATGGGGCAGGAGCCACACGCACCTAGTAACTCTAGCTTCAGCACCATATCGTCGGTCACTTCCAACACCTTTACGTTGCCGCCATCAGCCTCCAGGTAAGGCCGTATCTGGTCCAGCGCACTCTCAATGCGGAGCAGGAAGTCTTGATCTATGTTTGCGGCAGTCATTGGTTTAGCTTTTAATTTCTACAGGTTTAGTTTGCGCCAGCGTGGCATTACGGAGTGATACCTGCTGTGCCACAGCCTGTGCCAACTCTCTGAAAACACCGGAAGCCGGAGAATCGTTCTGCAATACAATAGGAGTACCTGCGTCGCCACTCTCGCGGATGCTTTGCACCAATGGCACCTGGCCCAGCAACGGTACGTTATACTTATCGGCAAGTGATTTGCCTCCTCCTTCGCCAAAGATATAGTATTTGTTCTCCGGAAGTTCTGCAGGTGTAAAGTATGCCATGTTTTCTACAATGCCCAGTACCGGCACATTTACCTGCGGCTGTCGAAACATCTGCAGGCCTCTCACGGCATCAGCCAGGGCCACTTTCTGTGGCGTTGTTACAATCACAGCACCCGTTACAGGCAAAGCCTGCACCATCGTCAGGTGAATGTCGGACGTGCCCGGCGGCAGGTCGAGCAACAGGTAATCCAGTCCACCCCAATCCACATCTGAAATAAACTGACGCAGGGCAGAGCTGGCCATCGGGCCACGCCATACGACAGCGCCATCAGCCGGTGTCAGAAAACCAATGGACATCATCTTAACGCCATACTTTTCTACCGGCATGATAAAGTTCTTGCCATGGTCGCCCTGCACCATATGCGGGCGCTCCTGCTCGGTACCAAACATCGTAGGAATAGATGGCCCGGAGATATCCGCATCAATCAAGCCGACGCGGGCACCAGACTGGGCCAGCGCAATGGCCAAGTTAGTTGTAACCGTAGATTTACCGACGCCACCTTTGCCGGAAGCTACCGCAATAATGTTACGCACCCCACGGAGTACCTCAGAAGTGTCGCCGCGGCCGGAGGTCACACGCGAAGTCATGTTCACAGTCACGTCTGCTTCTTTATCCACCATCATATGAATGGCGTTAACGCAGGCATTTCGGATAAGGTCTTTTAACGGACAAGCCGGTGTGGTCAGGATAACAGTAAAACTAACTGCTTTTCCATTTACCTGCACGTCCTCTACCATGTTGAGCGTCACCAAGTCTTTGCCCAGGTCCGGTTCCTCCACATAGCTGAGGGCTTTCAATACAGCTTCTTTTGTAATCGACATAGTTGAAATTTAGCAGTAATGCCCTGCAAAGATACGAACAAAATAATCTATTCGCATGCAAAGCCTTAAGAGAGCAACAAGCCGGGCTGCTGATAAGTTTACAAGTGCTTAGGATTTGGTATATACCACATATAAACTGCTTCAAAAACATAAAAAAGCGTAGTTAACGCAGGTGTCAGCGATGTGAAAACACATTTAGAGATTGTTTTTTTAGTCTATGCTACATTTTGTGTTCTGAATTGTAAAAATTGGCAAGATTATAGCATCTATAGTATATATAGGTAATCAAAAAAGCAGTGCCATGAAAATCGCAAAAAAACATTTTACTGCCCTTGCAGGCCTGGTGCTGATGGGTAGTACGGCCTTGCCGCTTAGCGCGCAAGCACAGCGTAGACCAGAGCGGGTACACCAGCAGCCCAGCGTTTCCGAAGGCGTTTCAAGGCGCCCTTCCCGAAACAGCAGCGCCGATCAAGCCCCAGCCGCAGTAGAACGCAGCAATATGGAACAACGGCAGGAAAGGCAGCAGACAACGGCGCCAGCAGCCCGGCAGCAGCGGCAGGAGTATACCCATGAAAATGCCCCGGCAAGAGACAGCCGTAGCTACAACCAACGGAATAGCGCCGGCAGTCCGCAAAACAGCAGCTACCGCCAGCAGGCCAACCGGGACGACCGCAGCTATGCGCGTAGCCGCTATGCTGAACAGCGGGCAAATCGAACGTATCGAAACACGGAAATGGCATCAGATAATTACCGCCGTTCAGATTACGCCAGCCACCACTACGATCGTGATGACAGGTATAGAGCACCCTATCGCAGGGGCTATGAAACACGTCGCGTTCCCATGGGCTACGTGCCGGTAGTGTACCGCAACGAGTATTACCAGTACTACAATGGTGTTTTCTACAGGCCGTATGGCAACCGGTATGTGGTAGTTTCGCCGCCGTTGGGTATCAGAGTGCGTATACTGCCGTCTGCATACTACCGGGTATTTGTCGGCAGAAACGTTTACTACTACTATGATGGCGTTTATTATAACCGGTACGGGAATGAGTATGAGGTGATAGCGCCGCCTGTGGGGGCACGTGTTCCTTCTTTGCCCATTGGTAGTAGTGTTGTTTACATTAATAACAGGCGCTACTTTGAGTTTGACCATACGTATTACGAGGAGATAGTCCTGCCCAACGGGGAAGTATGGTACGAGGTAGTAGGCAAAGGCTGATAAGTTAATCTCTAAGTATAAACAGGCATCGAGGCAGCTTCGCTTTGATGCCTGTTTTGCTGTCAGGGCATCTGGTATTGCTGAACCCAACATCAGCACCGGTGTGTATGGTTACCCCAAGGATAAAGCTGCAGAAGTGGCGGTACAGGCTGTGCAGAAGTATCTGCAGGAGCATCAAACCAGCCTGCAGCGGGTAGTATTTATTTGCTTTGATGCGGAGAACTATGGCCTTTATAAATCGCTGCTGGCTAAATGAGAGCTGCCTGGAAGCATGTAGACGGTGTGTTTGGTTAGATTAAGCACTAGCTCTAGCGCAGCTTACAGGATAAAAGAACGGGAGGATATCAGTTCATACTTTAAATAATCTTGCCAGGTAGCCAAACGCCGATCAGCAATTAAATGTATCTTTGCCTTCCATCCGCCAGTACTTTTTGCCATGTCGCTGATACCCAAAGAAACCGTTGACCAGGTAATTGCCCAAGCCGATATCGTAGAGGTTGTGGGCGATTTTGTGTCGCTGAAGAAGAAGGGGCAGAACATGTGGGCCTGCTGCCCATTCCATCACGAGAAATCACCTTCATTTTCTGTTTCGCCTGCAAAAGGCATCTATAAATGCTTTGGCTGCGGCAAGGCGGGCAACTCGGTGCAGTTTATAATGGATGTGGAAGGCACCAGCTTCCCGGAAGCTATCCGCTACCTGGCCAAAAAGCTGGGTATCGAGGTGCCTGAGGAAGAGCAGACCCCGGAACTGGCACGGGAGCAGAGTGAGCGCGACAGTCTCTTCATCGTGTCTGATTACGCCAGTAAGCACTACCAGCAGAACCTGCATACGCATGAACAGGGAAGTATAGGCCAGTCTTACCTGAAGCAGCGGGGCCTGAGCAGCCAGACTATCCGCAAGTATGAACTGGGCTACAGCCTGGATGAGTGGTCTGATCTGACGGATGCTGCACTAAAAGCCGGCTATCAGCAGCAGTACCTGGAGGCAACGGGCCTCTCCATTGTTAGGGAAGAGGGCAAGCGCTACGACCGTTTCCGGGGCCGTGTGATGTTCCCGATTCACAACATCTCGGGCCGCGTGGTAGGCTTCGGTGCCCGCACCTTAAAGCCGAACGACAAAAAAAGCCCCAAGTACCTTAACTCACCTGAGTCCGACATCTACCACAAAAGTAATGTGCTGTATGGCCTTTTCCAGGCCAAGCAGGCGATCCGCATGCAGGACATGTGCTACATGGTGGAGGGATATCTGGATGTGCTGTCGCTGCACCAGGGCGGTATCGAGAACGTGGTCGCTTCGTCTGGTACGTCGCTCACCGAAGGCCAGATCAAACTTATTTCCCGCTATACGGATAACATTACGGTGTTGTATGATGGCGATGCAGCCGGCATCAAAGCGTCTCTGCGGGGCATTGACCTAATCCTGGAAAACGGGCTGAACGTGGATGTAGTCACCTTTCCTGAAGGAGAGGACCCGGATTCCTACATCCAGAAAGTTGGTGACGCTGCGTTTAAAACGTATCTGAAAGAGAAATCACAGGACTTTATCTCTTTCAAAACCAGCTTGTATGCGACAGAAGCGGCTGGCAATCCTGTAAAAAAAGCAGAGGCAATTAAAGAGGTGGTCGCCAGTATTGGCAAGATACCGGATGCCATCAAACGGACGGTTTTCTTTCGCAGTTGCAGCCTCATTTTTGATATTGATGAGCAGGTACTCATATCGGAGTACAACAAAGTGCAGCTGCAGGACCGCCAGCAACACAAAACAGGCGCTTCAGCTGAGCCCACTTATGCTACAGCGCCTGCGGTAGAAGTAGAGCCGGAGAAGCCCGCCTCCGATACAGACATTCTGAAGCGGTATGAACGCGAGATCGTGCGCATGCTGCTCAATTACCCGGACCGGATGCTGGAAGAAGGAGTGACCACCTGCCAGTACATGTCGGAGCAGCTGGAAGATGTGGAGTTCAGGACGCCGCTCTATGCGCGCCTGCTGGAGCTGGTAAAGGAAAAGCTCTGCACCGGTGTGCTACCCACTGCCGAAGACTTCATCAACTACCCCGACCAGGAGATACGTACCGAGGTCATACACCTGCTCTCAGATCCCCACGAACTGAGCCATAACTGGGAAACACACCACATCTTTGTGCCCCGCGAAACCGACCTGTTGCCCTATGGCGCGGAACGGGCCGTACTGCGGCTGAAATGGCGCAATGTGGAGCTCTTACTTAAAGGCGAAATTGAGAAACTGCGCCTGGTCACAGACCCACAGGAGCAGGACCGGCAACTTACCAATATCATGCTGCTTAAAACCCTACACAGCCAACTCGGCGACATGCTCGGCATTGTAGTAAACAAGTAAACCGGCGATTAGGCCTGCTTCATGGATACTGTTGCGCTAAGCTTGGTGCCAGATTCCAACTTGTGTAAGGATAATGCCTTAACACCTCCCTACCCTCCTCAAGGAGGAAATTCGGCTATAGAAGGTGGCGAAGTAGAAGAGCCATAGTATATGCTTCGCTTCGTGGATCTGTTTTGTCCCTTCGGTTCAGTGAAGTCAAAGACTTCACCTTTACCACAAATCACGACTCTGGAGATTCGCGCCAGCGTTCTTATCAGTATACTTATTTATACTTGAGCACAACTATAGGCTGTAGCTATTGGATAGATTCCAGTCCTTGGGTGGAGCGCCTTGGCGGGTTGCGGTGCCCGTAAGGGGGCAGCCCGCAGCGAAGCGAGGAAGCAGCTTCACGCCACCGCGCGATGCCCTTGTCGGGGCCCCTGCACCCCCAGGACGTGCCCTCGCGGGCTTAGAGCGCACCAAAGCCAAACATGCAACAGAACAAGTATAAAACTGAGGATGAACGGCAGCAAGTAAGTATAGCCTGCCTCGTAAAGTATCAAACCACAGCTACAAAGTATATCTTGCCAGCTAAAGTATAAACTACAGCTACTAAGTATAACCGGAAGTATAAACCAGAGGATGAACACAGCTGCCAGCAAGTATAAATCTCAGATTCAAGAGCCGCTACAAAACACAGCTAAATATAAAATCTAAGAGCAGCCGCAACAGGTAGGTATAACCTGAGTCGATCAGCATAACTGAAAGTATATCCGATCTGTCTTTTACCTTACTCCCCTTTTTACGTTCTTACAGCCTCATTTCCATACATCACAGACTATACCATGTTAACCACGTTACTCTTTACAGCACTCCTATCTGCCACAGGGCCTGTTAAGCCTGACCTGAAAACGCCCTATGAGAAAGGCAACGGGAACCAGACGGCTACCTACGAACAAGCCATCGACTGGTACCAGCAATTTGACGCCGCCTATGATGAAGTGAAAATGGTACCGTATGGTATGACCGATGTCGGCAAGCCGCTGCACCTGGTGATCGTTTCGACGGACAAAGACTTTGATCCTGCTTCTATTCATCAGAAGAACAAGCGTATTCTGCTCATCCAGAATGCCATACATCCTGGGGAGCCGGAAGGCGTAGATGCGACCATGATGCTGGCCCGCGACTACCTGCAGAACAAGAAACTGCGCCAGCAGCTTGACAACGTGGTGCTGATCATCATTCCGGTATATAACATTGGGGGTGCCCTGAACCGCAACAGCCACACCCGCGCTAACCAGAACGGACCGGAGAGCTACGGCTTCCGTGGCAACGCCCGCAACCTCGACCTGAACCGCGACTATATTAAAGAAGACTCGTGGAACGCCCGCACCTTTCACCAGATCTTCCGCGACTGGGATCCGGATGTGTTTATGGATAACCATACCTCTGATGGGGCCGACTACCAGCACGTGATGACGCTCATCCCGACGCAGCACAACAAAATGAACCCGGTGCTGGCGCAATACATGCAGCAGCAGATGATCCCGGCGCTTTACCAGGGCATGCAGCACGACAAGTATCCCATGGTGCCTTACATGAACACCGTGGGCGAAACGCCCGACAAAGGCATAATCGGGTTTATGGAGTCGCCGCGCTACGACACCGGCTATACGACGCTCTACAACACCATTGGCTTTGTGCCGGAAACGCACATGCTCAAGCCTTTTAACCAACGCGTAGATGCTACTTATAAGCTGATGGAGAACATGATCGGAACCATTCACCGCGATGCAGACGAGATTGGCAAAGCGCGGGGTAAAGCCATTCAGCAGACCCTGGCACAACAGAAATTTCCGCTGGACTGGAAGCTGGACACAACGCAGGTAACGCAGGTTCCTTTTCTGGGGTATGCGGCCAAGTATAAGCACAGCGATATCAGTGGCGCTGACCGCCTGTACTACGATCGCAAAGCGCCCTACAGTAAAATGATTAACTACTACAATGAGTTTACGCCAACTGTTACCATACAAAAGCCAGTAGCTTACATTATTCCGCAGGCCTGGCACGAGGTAATAGAGCGCTTGAAACTAGATAAGGTGCAGCTACAACAGCTTACCCGCGACACCACCATCACCCTCGACTCCTACTATATTACAGATTATAAAACGAGTCCGCGACCATACGAAGGCCACTACATCCATTCTGATGTGCAACTGCGTACCGAGCAGCTACCACGGCATTTCTTTAAAGGGGATTATGTGGTGTACCTGAACCAGCCAGCCAACCGCTTTGTGGTAGAGGTGCTGGAGCCACAAGCCATAGATTCTTATTTTAACTGGAATTTCTTCGATTCCATTCTGATGCAGAAAGAGTATTTCTCCAACTATGTTTTTGAAGATCTGGCCGCCGATTACCTGAAGCAGCACCCGGAGGTGCGCCAGCAGTTGGAGGAGAAGAAAAAAGCCGATGTTGAGTTTGCCAAGAGCCCCCGTGCGCAGCTCGAGTTCGTTTACCACCACTCACCATATTACGAGTATACCCACAACCTGTACCCGGTAGGCCGGCTGATGCAGGACATAAAGCTGCCGCTGTAGAAGTATAAAAGCCACCCTCTCAGGTGGCTTTTGCTTTTAAATAGAATGGATGGTGGGTTAAACGTTGCCTTTCAGGTAGGCAGAGTACATCCACACCAGCTTTTCCTGCTGGCTGATATAGTCGCTCATCAGCGAGTTGGTTCCTTCATCATTGGCATCAGCCGACATCGTCAGTATCTCCCGCTCGTTTTCCAGCAGCACCCTGAAGCCATTCAGCACCTGCTGTACGGCCGCATTGCCTTCCGATACGTTGGCCACCTCGCTGATTGAAGACTGCTTCAGGTAATCCGTGAACGAATGGAAAGGAGTATGCCCTAAGGTCAGGATACGCTCGGCAATCTCATCGATTTTAAGTACCGCGTCGTTGTACAATTCCTCAAATTTTGCATGCAGCTCAAAGAACTTGTTACCCGAAATGTTCCAGTGAAAACCGCGTGCGTTGATGTAAAATATCTGGTAGTTTGCCAGCAATGTATTCAGTTTATCTGCTAGTTGTTGTGCTTTGTCGGCGTCAATGCCGATTTGATTTTTATTCGCCATATAGATTTTAAATTTTCTGTTTAAACACGTTTGCGTCCGTTTAACCTGCTATGCCCAATCTGCAGGGCATACATGTAACCTGCCAAACTATATTTAATTTACTACTGAAGGGGTGCTAATGTTTAGGAGAATTCTACATCCTAGACCTATCTGCTTGATCTAGAAATAAAAGAATAGGCTTATGCTGGATTAACAACAAGGAGGAAGTGTATCTTGTTTTACCGCTCAACCCTGGGCTTACTTCTTTGGTATATACGTCCATATATACCTTTTCTGGCGATGAATACAAAAGCAGTAACGCCGCACTTTCTAAAGCCGCACGGCAAAATTCCTAACAACCCAACGCTGCCGTTGCTGGTGTACCAGCAGGTATTTGAAAACGAAGCGGACTTGGTGCGCCAGTTTAAAGAGGCCTTTGCCGCAAACAACTGGCGTGGCAGTTGGGTGAATGGCGTGTTTGACTACCACCATTACCACAGCAGATCGCATGAGGTGCTGGGCGTAGTGGCAGGTGCGGCCATACTTATACTAGGCGGCCCCGGAGCAGAAGAAGTTGCAGTTAAAGCGGGCGATATGCTTGTGTTGCCGGCAGGAACCGGCCACTGCCTCAAAACGGCTTCTCCCGATTTTAAGATAGTAGGCGCTTACCCGCCCGGACAGGAAAGCTATGATATCTGCACAGAACAAGACAATCCGGAGGAGAAAGAAAAGAACATTGCACAGGTGCCTGTGCCCGAAACAGACCCGGTTGCGGGAGTTGGCGGGCCGCTCCTAAAACACTGGAAGCGCCCGTAATACAGGCGCTTCCAGTGTTTTGAGTAACTATAAGCGTGTTTCTGCTTAGTATTTTGCCGGCTGACCTTTCTTTGGCAGTGAGGCCCGGATGAAGACGCGGATGTCGTTGGTGCCGGTTTTTAAGTCTTCGCGGCGCAGGTACATCATGTGGCCGCTACGGTAGCCTTTCCAGCTCAGGCGGTCTTTCAGCTTGCCGCTCGGGTCTAGTTGCCACATGCTATACTTGGCATTAAAGTAATCGCAGGCGCCATCGTAGTAGCCGGATTGAATCATGACGTGCAGGTAAGGGTTCTCTGCCATTGCCTGCCGCAGGTTTTCGCCCGCCTGGTTGTTGCTGTCGTCCCAGGGATATACCGGGCCGAACATGTTATACTTCACATCGGTTTTATAGTTCAGTTCTTCGCGCAGGTACATGTTAATGGCCGGCGTAAAGGCATGCAGCCAGGCGGTAAGCTCCGCATTAAAGTCCGGCCGCTCCCCGGCTGTTTCACGGTCAATGCCTTTGTAGCGGGAGTCGAGCCGGCCAACTGTGAAGCTCTGGTTCCGGAGTAGCTCTTTCCAGTAGAAATTAGTAGGCACCACCAGGTTGTGCTGCAAAATGCTCTGCTCCGACAGCCCGGAATAACGTGCCATTTTAGCGGCGATCGCCTGTTTCTGATTTTCCTCCAGAAAACCGCCGCGGCTGATGGCCGGAATCAACTGATTTATTGTGAAATCCTCTACTTCGGGCAGCACCTCGGTTAAATCTTTCTGCTGCAGCTCTGGGGGCAGCTGCTTGTGATACCAGGCCGTTGCGGCAAAGTAGGGTAGGCGTAGGGCCGCATCTACAGGGCCACTTCGGTCGATGCCCAGATCCGTGGGCGATACCAGGATCACGCCGTTGAGGTACATCCACTCCATGTCCTGCAGCGCCAGCGCCAGCCCCGACACGCGGGTGGTACCATAGCTTTCGCCAATAAGGTATTTAGGCGAGGTCCAGCGTTCTTTGCGGGTTACAAAGGTGTTCAACCACTCGGCCAGGTACTGGATATCGGCATTTACGCCGAAGAACTTGGCTTTCATCTTATCCTTGTCCACGCCGTCAGCCATGCGCGAATAGCCGGTATTTACCGGGTTCACATACACGATATCGGCCATGTCGAGGAGCGAATACGGGTTTTCCTGGATTCCGTAGGGTTGTGTCGGATAGCCCTCGTCGTCGATATTTAACAGGCGCGGACCAGTATAAGCAATGTGCATCCACACCGAAGCAGAGCCGGGGCCACCATTAAAGGAGATGATCAGCGGGCGGGCAGCGTGGTCTTTTACATCTGAGCGCTCATAGTACGTATAATAGAGCCCGGCAATGGGTTTCCCGTCTTCATCCCAAACGGGTTGTGTGCCTGTGGTGGCGGTATAAGGCACCCGCTTACCCAGAATGGTAACTTCGTGCTTGGTGGTGACGGTGGAGTCCATGGGGATGGAGCGCCGTTGCGCCATGCCCGGCAATACGAGTAGGGCCAAGAGTATAACCAGTGTAAAGATCTTCTTCATTCTAAAACGCATTAGGGTATGTAGAAACCACAATATAAGGAAAAAACACAAGCCAGCTTTAGGTTGTATACATACCTGCTGAGGAAAGCTCCACGCCCGTAAAACTCCTCCATAAAAACACTTACCAGCGCTGCGATAGCAAGTATAAAGTATAACGACAGATTCAAGCAGGACTCAGTTTTCAGGGAATTAACGCAGGCCAGGCAACGGCATGGCTGTTATCGCTACTGACGTACATACTCGGTAAAAACCTGCACCAGCTCCTGATAGGCTGTCTCCACATCTTCCGGGATGTCTACGGCCGTGATAAACCCTTTGCCATTCGGGCCATAGCCGTCTGCATCATTGCGAAGCCTCGGGATCTCACCCATCAGCAAAGACAACAAACGATCAATACTGCAGAACTCGTTGTGGGCTTCATCTGCATAAACAATTTTATGGTGGGCCAATGCCAGTTCAGGAACAAAAGTGGCATAGCTGATAAACTGAACACCCACTTCCTGCTGCCATACAAGCTCGAAGGAAGCTTTCGAACGGCGTTGCAGCACAGGGTCCTGCAACAGCAGTATGGTTTTGGGCGCCTTCTGCAAGCCGCTTAGAACCTGCCTGGCCTGCTTCGCATTATCGCCGCAATTGGTCGATTTATTTTCAATGATAAGCGTACTGGCCGGCACTCCTAAATAGTTCACGAGGAGGTCTGCAAGCATATCCGCCTCCGGTCTTTCCCCTACTGGTATATGCCTGTAAACTGGATGGTTCCGAATATTTTCCTCCAGAAAATGCGTGGAATGTCCTATTCCACCACAGATCATCAGCTCCCGGGCCAGTCCGCTTTTATAGGCTTTCGCAGCTGTTTCGGCTACCTGCAGGCTGCTACTGCCCAGCAAAATCAGCAAGTCGGCTTGCGTTGCTTTATACTTGGAAAGCAACGCTGAAGATGTTAGTGAGGCGATGTCTCTTTGAGCCAGGAAACGGATGACAGTATGAAGTAAAGTTACCTGGTGCTGATTTACCTGCTGCATAAAGTTGCTTAGGGGCGCTTCCCGCTATTTCCTTTTCTCTTATTCCGCTGCCCTTTTCCACCTTTTTCCAAGTGGATGGAGCTGAAGTTAAAGCCGCCCTTCGCTGCTTGCACCCGAAGTACATTTTGGCCTTGCGCTAGTGGTACCTTCGCAACCGGCAGTGTCTGCCACATTGTTGCGCCGCCGGTGTTTGGCACTGCAGCCGGCTGCCCCACAGGTTTGCCATTGAGGAGCAGGACGGCTTTACCTGTATCCTGGTCAGCAGCAACCTCAAGCAGGATATTGTATGTGCCTTTTTGCGGGGCATACACCGTGTATTGCAGCCATTCGCCGTCTTCGATGCTGTTCACATAATAATTCTGCGTCTGCGGGTTCACAGCAATGTCCACGCCGTCGTTGCGATACACGTGGCCGTTGTTGCCTGAGGTGCGGGCGCCACCGGTCGAGATGTAGTAGTTGGCGGTATCTTTGTCGTAATATGCATACCCGTTGCGGCCCAGATCGTAATCGACCGCTTTAATTGTAAGCGCAGGAGCTAACCTGTGTGGTATAAAAGGTTTTGTTGCGGCAGAACGCACCTGCCGGAACATGGCGTCGATCACATCCGGATGGTACAGGCAGTTTTCCAGTTTCGTGTTTTCGGCCTGCTGCATCAGCGCCTGGTAAGCTGCATCCGGAGCGGGCTTTGGCCCTTTGTTTTGCCAGTAGTCCAGTATTTTCTGGTAGCCCGGATCTACTTTTACCTCCAGCGGATTGTTAAAGCCCATCTTTTTAAGCGGCCACCAGCTCCAGCCGATGTCGTTTCTTTCAGCCAGCGCAATAGCTTGTGTAAACCACACGTTCGAGTTTTCTCCCGTTTCGCCAAGCCAAAGCGGCACGTTATACTTGTCGCGCAGCTCCAGCCGCTCTTTGATAGAAGCCTGGTCGTTGTAGTTCCAGTATTTATGGAAACTGAGTACCATGTTATCGTCCCAGGTGGGCAGCACGCCGTTATAGTTGTTGCCCCAGCAGTTGCCTTCTATAATAATGATATGCTTTTGATCTACCTCGCGAATAACCTTCGTAATGTCCATCAGCAGCTTTTTGAGTGGGGCGTTCTGCTTTTCATCGCAGCCATTCTTGTCATCCTTGTTAGTAAAGCCCCAGTTCGGTTCGTTGATGATGTCGTAGCCGCCGATGTAGGGCTCGTCTTTGTAGCGCTCCGCCAGCTTACGCCACAGGGCAATTGTTTTCTGCTGGTTGGCTTCGCTGTCCCATAGCGAGGGCTGCTTCGGATCACGGTCCGAAATGTTCAGGTCGTTGCCTTGTCCGCCCGGGGCAGCGTGCAGGTCCAGGATCAGGTACATGTTGTTGACCTTGCACCAGGCCAGCAGGCTGTCTGTCATTGCAAAGCCTTTCTCCAGCCAGGTATTCTGCCCCTTAACAGGCTCCTGCTCCACAGGCAGCGTGTATAGGTTATAATGCATCGGCAGGCGCACCGAGTTAAAGCCCCAGGCTGCCAATGAATCAATATCTACTTTGCGGGTGTGGTTGGCAAGCCAGGCCTTGTAGAACTCCGCCGTTTTTTCAGGACCGATCAGTTCCTGCACTTTTGCTTTGATCACGTGCTGCGGGCCGGCTACTTCCCCGGTGCGTAGCATGTAGCCTTCCTGCAGCATCCAGCCGCCCAAACCCATGCCACGCAGCAGCACTTCTTCGCCTTTTCCGTTTACTATCTTTTGGCCATCAGCTTTCAGGTAGCTTTGGCTTTGTGCCTGTTGGGTGCCAAGGCCGCTTAACAACAGCAGCAATCCGACTAGCTGGCGTAACTGTTTCTTCATAGGTTCTGCAGGTATGTGATTTGAGGTGAGCAATAGAACACTCAAGTTAACAAAACCCTGTGTTTAGCACTACCAGGTAAAAAATAAAATAAAGATTGGTGAGGAGAGGGGGAGTAGTTGTTGCATAGCAGGCAGGATCCAACCACCCCTGCCCCTCAGAGCTACGCTTGCAAGCTTCGAACTCACGTTCTCGCTTGTCTAAGGAGGGGAGGCTGCTATTGCTTTGGCTGAAGTTGTATAGTAGAGGCTTCGGTATGTGGTGCTGTTTTGTCCCTGCTGGCCAGTAAAGTCAGATACTTCCCTTCAAGGCAAGAATCTAGAGATTTGCGCCAGTATTCTTACCAGTATACTAGTTTATACCTGACCACAAGTAAAAACAGCAGCTATGAGAGAGATTCCAGTCCTTGGGTGGAGCGCCTTGGTATATTGCGGTGCCGCGGGAGCGGCAGCCCGCTAGGGCAGCTTCACGCCACAGTGCGAAACGCAAGGGCGTGCCCTCGCGGGCCAGAGCGCACCAAAGCTAAAGATGAAACAATGCAAGTATAAAACTGAGGAAGAACAGACGCTAACAGGTATAGCTTGCCTGCTGAAGTAAAAACCACAGCTACTAAGTATGGCCGGTAGTATACTTAAGAGATAGTCAACTACTAAGTATATCCAGCAAGTATAACTACCCCTCCTAAAACCGCTGCTTCAAATCACTAAACTTCTCAATCTGCGGGACCTCCTGCTCTACTTTTCCAAATCCATAAGCTGCAAAAATAAACGGCACATGGGCACCCACACTGGCTTCGTAGTCTCCTTTGGTGTCGCCGATGTAGACAGGGGCGTCAAAACCATTTCGCTGCACGACTTCTTTGATGTTATCAGCCTTGGGTAATTTTGCCGTGCCGTAGCAGGCATGATCGGTAAAGTAGTGGCCCAACTTGCTATACTCCAGGAACGACTCAATGTAATCACTCTGGCAGTTACTCACGATCGCCAGTTTATACTTATCGTGCAGATAGTCCAAGGTTTCTTCCAGCCCCTCGTACAACTTGCCACCATCCCGGTTCAGGTACTTTATCTCCTGTGCGGCACAGGCGGCCTGCAGCTCGTCTTTGTACTGCTCCGGCACGTTCGGGAAAAGCTTTTTGAAAATGGCATCGTACGGCATTCCTGCCAACGACTGCACTTCTGCTTGCGTGATGCTGCGGTCTTCAAAGTTCAACTCGCTGAGGGCTGCCTGCCAGGCGGCTGCCACTGTTCCGGTCGCATCCCATAAGGTGCCGTCTAAGTCAAATATGATACTGTCTCTGTTGTCTAACATGTATAATTGTAGTTGAAGCCGATTAAATGAAGTAACCGGCTATACGTTGGTTCATGAAAGTATGCCGGCAAAGTATAACAGGACCTTCTGCCATGCAAATCCCTGCTGTATTAATTTGATGCTGTTGTTTTGAAATTGTAGAAAAAGGCTGCACAAGGATATGCTTACATGTTTTCTACCAGTTCCCGCAGTTTTTGTGCGTCCAGCACGGCATTGCCAGTAATGGTGTTGTTAAAGTATACCCACACTTCTTTTCCGTCCAGCAGCCAGTCGTGCACCATAAAGGCGTACCGCTCCAGCTGCTCTTCAGGATAGGCGGAGGCATACATTTTTTCGTCGCCGTGCAACCGCAGGTATACGGTGTCGGTTGTGGTGGTCTCCAGCTTAGGGAAGCGCTTGCCGGCACTGGAAATCACCCAGGTAATGTCGTAATCGCGGAGCAGGTCCTGCGCCTGTGCTGTAAACCACGACTTGTGCCGCGCCTCCAGCGCAAAGATCGGTACCGGGTACAGCTCCCGCAGCATCCGGAAAAACGGTTCCACCACACCAAAATCGAAGTGAAAACTACCAGGCAGCTGTACTAGTACTGGCCCCAAGCGACTGCCCATTTCCAAAAAGCGACTCATAAATTTCTCCAGCGGCTCCTGGGCATCTACCAGCCGGCGCTTATGAGTTATTTCCTGGTGCAGCTTTGCGGCAAACCGGAAAGTGTCAGGCGTGCTGACTAGCCATTTTTCAATGGTTTTAACCATGGTAAAATGATAGAAGCTGCTGTTAAGTTCGGTGGTGTTAAAGCGGGTCGCGTAGTAAGGCAGGAAGTCCGCTGATTTCATTTCTTCCGGGTACAGGATGCCTTGCCAGCGGTAGCTCCAGCCGGAGGTGCCAATGTATAATTTTGCTGTAGATGCCATGCTAAGCCATACGTACGCGAGTTGCCGGCGGCTTAGCCATTCTCTGTCTGAATTTGATCTTTACAATCTGCTCCCTGAAGTATGCCAGATATAGCATACAAGCATACAAATTCAATATAAATTAAACAGGTAATACGCTTTTATGAAGCTGCACCATGTATAATTTACTACTGCAAGGCATTGAAGTAATTGACCACTGCCACAATGTCGTTGGGCTGGTCAAAGCTGAGGTTTTGCTGCTTCATGAAATCTTTTACTTTGGTTGATTTCTTGCCGAAAAGCTTGAAGAGACTTTTCCGCACATTATGCAAGGGTACAATGTCGCCGCCAGGCAGCAAAGCATAATAGAGCTCCACCACCTGATCGGCTGCCTGACTGGCTGCAGGCAGGTAATAGGCAGCATTGTGTTTGCCGTATGAGCTTCGGGGCACGTAGGTCTCGCGCGCCATAAGGGTAATGGGGCCTTCGTTCAGCTGCTCAAAAAAAGCAGGCTTCTTGAAATCGGTATAATCGCGGTCCTGGTCCCAGCGGAATGTGCGGAACGTGTGCGAGGTGCCACCCGTTACATCATGCGCCACAAAGTACTGCACATTTACGGGCGTGCAGGAGCTGATGGTGCCATCGGCATGCTGTACGTTTACAACATCCTGAGTCCGGTAAAAGAGCAACTCTCCCGACAGGGTATCACCGGATGCCAAGATCACTTCTCCACGCGGCCAGGCCTGAATGTCCATGGCGGTTCTGGTTTGGGCCAGCCCGCTTAAAGAAAACAACAGGAACACCACACTGGCTATTCCTGCTGCGACCGTATTGCTTATACTTGCCTTCATACTACTGGAAATAACTGAAAGTGAAAGTAAGCTGTCTGCCAACTTGTGTGTCTATGTGCTGGCATACAGGTGCTTACATTTATCTACAGCTAAACCCGGCAGAATGTTTTTGCCTGGGCAGCAGCGGGAATACTTCCTGCAAAATAACAACACCCTGCCCCAAAAGCGGGTGCTTCGGAGCAGGGCGTTGTGGTATTTAAAAATGGCGCTGGTTACTTGCTTATCGTGACGCTCTTTAGAATTTCATGGCCTAATTTATCGCGTTTCGTTGTCAAATAGCGCTGGTTATACTTGTTCGGCTTTATTTCGATCGGCACACTCTCCACCACTTCCAGGCCATAGCCCATCAGGCCCGTACGCTTCTTGGGGTTGTTGGAGATCAACTTCATTTTGGTGACGCCGAGATCGCGCAGGATTTGGGCACCCACGCCATAGTCCCGCTCATCCATTCCAAAGCCAAGTTCCAGGTTTGCTTCTACGGTATCGCGGCCCTGCTCCTGTAATTTATAAGCCTTCAGCTTATTTATGAGCCCAATGCCGCGGCCTTCCTGGTTCATGTAGACCACCACGCCTTTGCCAGCTTCCTCTACCATGCGCATGGCTTCGTGCAGTTGCGGCCCACAGTCGCAGCGGCAAGACCCAAAGATGTCGCCGGTTACACAGGAAGAGTGTACGCGCACCAGGATCGGCTCGCCTTCTTCCCAGGTGCCTTTTACCAGTGCCAGGTGCTGGGCGCCGTTGCTGCGCTGCGTAAAAGCATACAGATCAAACATGCCAAAGTCTGTTGGCAATTGCACAACAATCTCGCGGTCTATTAAGCTTTCTTTTTTCAGCCGGTATTTGATCAGGTCTTTTATAGAAATGAGCTTCAGGTCGAAGCGCTCAGCTACCTTAAACAAGTCGGGCAGTCGCGCCATGGTGCCATCCTCATTCATGATTTCTACCAGCACGCCGGCAGGAGCCAGGCCGGCGAGACGGGCCAGGTCAATGGCGGCTTCAGTATGACCGGCGCGACGCAGTACGCCTTCTTTCTTGGCCTTGAGCGGGAAAATATGCCCCGGGCGTCCTAACGCCTGCGGATCAGTGGCCGGATCAACGAGCGCCTGAATGGTTTTGGCTCTGTCGGAGGTGGAGATACCGGTGGTGCAGCCATACCCGATCAGGTCTACTGAAACAGTGAAAGGGGTGGCATGCAGTGCCGTGTTACGGCCTACCATCAGGTCCAGCCCTAGTTCTTCGCAACGTTCCTCTATAAGCGGTGCACAGATCAGGCCACGACCATGGGTAGCCATAAAGTTCACGATCTCAGGTGTTATCTTTTCTGCAGCACAGATAAAATCACCTTCATTTTCACGGTCATCATCGTCTACCACGATCACCACCTTGCCCAAGCGAATATCTTCGATAGCAGCCTCAATGGAATCTAAAGGTCTTAATGCTTCCGTTGTATTGGTTTCCATACGTTTTTTATTTGGCCTGCCAGCGCAGAACAGCGCATTTGGCGGGCTGTTGTTCTTGTATAAAGCGGCACAAAATTAAGAAGATTACGCCGCAATCCTGCTTTTATTTGAATAACACATCTGGCAGCGATTTAGTTGTTTCAGGTGCTGTTATAGCAAGTATAGTAAACAGCGCTGTTACGAGAGGCAGGCTCCTGCTGCTGTCCGGTGCAGGTAAAGGCTTGTGCTGTTTGGCTTTGGCAAGCTTTCAATGGTTATTCAAAGGCTAGAACTGCCTTAATATTATATTGTTGTGGCATTTGTGCGAGGCACTAAATAGCGTAAGCAGGCAAGCTTATAAAGGCTATACAAAGTATAACCCCCGCTACCTCAGCATCCCGCAGTTACAAGTTTCAGCCATGCCACGCTACTTTCTCTTCCAGTGGTACATGCCGCTTACCGGGGCCGGTAGGGCTTTCAGCATAACCTAAGTATAAAATGCCCAGCACGACATCCTCTTCGCGCAGCTGCAGCATCTCCTTCATACTCGGGTGGTAGGCCATGCCGCCTGAGCCCCAGTAGCTGGCCAACCCAAGCGCGGCAGCGCCCAAAAGCAGGTTCTGAATAGCACAGGCAGTGGCGGCAATTTCTTCCAGCGGCGGTATTTTGGGTAGGTCGCCACGGCGCATGTAGGCTACTAGTATGTGCGAGGCTTTATCGCCCATGTGCAGGAGCTTTTCGTAATTAACCTCCAGGAAACGCTCTGGCGCTGTTTGTTGCTTGTACAGCTCGGCATGTGAGAGGCAGAACGCCTGTGCTTTGCTGCCCGCGTATACATGAAACCGCCAGGGCTCGGTATGGCCGTGTGTCGGCGCCCAGTCGGCCAGCGCCAGCAGTTGCTTCACCTGCTCGTCCGGAATGTGCTGGCCGTTCATCAGCGGTGGCTTGGTGGTGCGGCGCGTTTCGATAACCTGCTTTATAGATTGGAATAACTCGTTCATCAGCAAAATTTAAATTGTAATAGGTGGTGCAATGGTGTAAAGGTACAACACTTGCAGCCTAGAAGTATAGCTAACGTACATCGTGCAGACAAGTAGGCGCGCGGGTATTGGATTGCAGCCGTGGCAGCTTCAATAAAAATGGCTGCGTGGTAGGAAGCCATACTTCCCGGCTACGCAGCCATTTAGGTAATTTAACTATTCGGCAGTAGCGCCTACTTCAGGTTCAGGTCTTCCAGCATCTGCTGTATCTTTTGGTTCAGCTTCTGCTCCGTTGCGTCATAGTCAGCGGCGGAGGCAAGCGGCTCGTTCACGCTCACATAAAACTTTATCTTGGGCTCCGTGCCAGATGGGCGTGCTGATATTTTGCTGCCGTCTGCTGTCAGGTACTGCAGCACGTTAGAGCTTTCCATATCCAGCTTGGTTTCCTGGCCGGTCACCAGGTTTTTACGGGTGCTGAATTTATAGTCGCTTATCGCTACGATGTCAGAACCGGCAATCTGTTGCGGCGGGTTGCTGCGCATATCGGCCATCATCTGCTGAATCTCTTCGGCCCCGCGCATGCCTTTTTTGGTGATGGAAACCAGGTCCTCTTTGTAGAAGCCATAGGTCGAGTACATCTCCACCATCATCTCAAACAGGCTCTGGCCCTTGTCTTTGGCTACAGCGGCCATTTCAGCGATGAGGGCGCAGGACGAGATCGCGTCTTTGTCGCGCACAAAATCGCCGGCCAGGTAGCCGTAGCTTTCTTCGCCGCCACCGATGTACGTTTCCTTGCCTTCCAGGTCGCGGATAATGCCGGCGATATACTTAAAGCCAGTCAGCGTTTCGTACAGCTTCACGTTGTAATGTTCTGCTATTTTCCTGATCAGGTCGGTAGTTACGATGGTCTTCACTACGTATTCTTTTCCGGTTAGCTTGCCCGCTTGCTGCCAGGCCTGCAACAGGTAGTTGATGAGCAGCGAGCCTGTTTGGTTGCCATTCAGCAGCACAAACTCACCTTTCAGGTTTTTCACGCCAATGCCTACACGGTCCGAATCCGGGTCTGTGGCCAATACCAGGTCAGCATCGAGTTCTTTGGCTTTGTTCAGAGCCAGCGTCATGGCCTCTTTCTCCTCCGGGTTCGGGTATACTACCGTCGGGAAATTACCATTTGGCTCTGCCTGTTCCTCCACAATGGTAACGTTTGTAAAGCCGAAGCGCTCCAGCACTTTAGGTACCAGGGTGATGCCGGTACCATGCAGCGGTGTGTACACGATCTTGAGGTCGTGCTGGCGCTTGATGGCCTCCTGCGAAATAGATAAACCCAGTACCCGTTCGATGTAGGCTTCATCCACCTCATCTCCGATCATTTCGATGTTGGCCGGGTTGGGGATAAATAGCACCTCGTCAATCGACTTGATTTTGTTTACCTCGTCGATGATGTTCTTATCGTGCGGCGCTGTTACCTGCGCTCCGTCGTTCCAGTAGGCTTTGTAGCCGTTGTATTCTTTGGGGTTGTGCGAGGCCGTGATCACGACACCGCTCTGGCAGCCCAGGTGGCGGATGGCAAACGACAGCTCCGGCGTGGGCCGTAGTGCCTCAAACAAGTATACTTTAATGCCGTTGGCAGAGAAAATGTCGGCAACAATGCGCGCAAACTTATCCGAGTTGTTGCGGCTGTCGTGCGCCACGGCGACACTGATGGCTTGGTTCGGAAAGCTGCGCATCAGGTAATTGCTCAGGCCTTGTGTGGCCATGCCCAGGGTATAACGGTTCATACGGTTGCTGCCCGCGCCCATAATGCCGCGCAGGCCGCCGGTGCCAAACTCCAGGTCGCGGTAAAAGGCATCCGACAGCGTCTCGTTTTCCTGGCGCTCCAGCATGCCTTTAATTTCATTTTTGGTGTCCTCGTCGTAGTTGCCGGCGAGCCATGCGTCAATTTTCTGGCGTATACTTGTTTCGATCATAGTCTGCTGCTAAAGTAAGTTGAAAAGGTAAATGCGTTGTGGCACATAAAAAATCACACCAACCCTACCTGTGCCGGAAGCACAAGCCGAAGAGCAGGTGTGATGGATAGTTCAAAATAAAGGAATTTAGCTCACTTTTACACGGGCCTATACTTTATTTTTCTGCGAAAGGTTGTCCTGTTTCGAAGCGTTGGTGTGCCGCCCAACCGTTAATTATTGCCTGGTAAAGCACCTGCCGGCAATTGTATGTACGTTGTAGCAGCGCACGTGGTGGCGCAGTAGTTTTGTGCTACGGCTACAGCTGTTTTGCCGGCTTCGGGCAAATAATCAAAGCCAATACTTGCAATTGCTAGGGCATGTTGTCAACTTTGTAAAAAAGTATACGCTACATGAACGCAAAAGACCTGAACAACTCCATCGTTGCTATCCTGGAAAAGAAGCAGCAGCTGAACGCGTTAGATTACAACGATGCCCGCTATGATGACATCGAGGAGGAACTGCACGACCTGGAAGACGACTTTAATGAGGAGTATGGCGACTACATGGAAGATGTACTGGAAGATGTGCACGGCAAGCTAAAATCCGATGCAGACATTCTGCTGCCCACCGCGTACCTGGCCAGCTCGCTGGACGGAACAGAGCGCGAGGAAGATGAGAAAGAAGGTGTTTGGGTGGAGTCTGATTCATTTCCGGGCGTAGAGATGCGCCTGGTGCTGGTAGCCAATCCGCCCCGTGTGCTGCTGATCCTCGCTGACCAGGAGCGTGTGCTCTGGACGGCTGAGTAGTCAGATAGTATAAACAAGTATAAGCCGCCGTTTGCGCGTGCTAGAAGCCGTACTTACCAGTGCCTTCGGGAGCTGGTAAGTACGGCTTTTTATGTATGTAAATATTGTCCAGTCCAGTACATTTTTTTGTTTAATTTACTATATTAAAACATTGGAATATAATGGCGGAGGATATTGCAAATAGCAGAATAGGTAAAGCCGTCTCCATTTATAGTACAGTTAGCAGGAGTAGTACTCCTGTTAGCAAGTAGTTAGCTGCAATTTAAAGAATGAAGTCAAAGTTAATATTTCTTGCTAGTCTGGTCATAGTATCGGGCTGCTTTTCAACTCCTGACAAAATTGGTGATACTTCTAAACAAGTCAGCCATGAAAAAATGATTGAAAGCTACCTTAGTAGTAATGCTATAAAACCAACCTTGATATATAAAAATGATGGAAGAAAAGAATTTACTCTCTTAATCCACCATATAGTTTGGAAGGAGTTAGACAGCGGGATTGAAATTTCTATTGACGGGCATTCAATTTCTACAAGTGATAAAGTGACAATTAACTCAGTTGAAAAATCTGGAAAGCACAGCTTGAACTTCGCCAATTTTCTCCTACAAGCAAAAATTTATGAAGAAGAATCTTTAATTGGCTTCGTCCTTGGTTCAGAACCTTGCACAGGAACTGGTTGTAGTGTTAGTTACCAAATCATCTATGATTTGAAGACAGGGCAACAAAGCTACTTCGGCAGATTCAAAACAGATTTTGAGTTTGAACTGTACGACTTCAACTTAGATGGAAGACCTGACTATTTGGCTACCGAAACTGATGGCCCTAATGCAGAAGGATTAATATCAAAAGAATACATCTTATATAGCCAGATAAAGAGCGGGGAATTTGATGAATTCTCAACAGATAGACAAGAAAGGTTTTGGTTCAGGTACACTTCAAATGAATTTGAACAGAATTCGCAAGATGAGAAATTCGAAGAAAATTGGATTGAGAAAATAAACAAAAATGGCAGGTAACACAGTACAGGCTCCATACTCGGCTGCGCCTCGTTCGCTGCCTGTACCAGCACCGTTAGCGGCGATGCCGAGCGACAGACCAAAACACGACAAAGAACTATGGACAATAAGAACATTTTAATATCAGGAGCAGGAATAGCAGGGACAGCTCTTGCTTTTTGGTTGAAAAAATTTGGTTTTAGTCCTACCATTGTAGAACACGCACCCCAATTACGTGAAGGTGGTTATGCGATTGATTTCTGGGGTGCGGGTTTTGACGTGGCAGAACGAATGGAAATTTTACCCGACTTATATAAAGCCGACCTTAAAATTTCGGAACTTTCTTTTGTTGACGAAGACGACAAACGCAAAGGCGGTTTGAGTTATGCAAAAATTACGCAACAGCTAAATGGTCGTGCTTTTGCACTACTTCGCAGTGGCTTGGCAAAGGCGATTTACGACAATCTCGACAAAAACATTGAAATTATTTTTGGTGACACCATTACAAAAATAGACCAAAACGAGAATGAAGTTGCTGTAACTTTTCAAAGTGGCAACACTCGAAAATTTGATTTGCTTGTAGGTGCTGACGGCTTGCATTCAAACGTGAGAAACCAAATTTTTGGAAGTGAAGCACAATTTGCAAGATTTTATAACTATTACACGGCTTCTTACACTATTGACGATGCTACATACAGCGACAGAGAATTTAAAATGTATAACGTTCCGGGCAAGCAAGTGGCTATCTATTCCACTAACGACAAGAAGATGACTGTATTTTACATTTTCACTTCGCCTGAAAAATTATCATACAATCACCGCGATATAGAAGCACAAAAACAAATTCTAAGAAGTGAATTTAAAAACGTAGGTTGGAAATGCGCTGACTTGCTTTCAAAAATGGACAAAGCACCCGATTTTTATTTTGACACAGTAAGCCAAATTCAAATGACTAATTGGTCAAAGGACCGGATTACCTTGGTTGGTGATGCTTGTGATTGTCCGTCTTTGCTATCGGGACAAGGTTCAACACTTGCAATGGTTGGAGCTTATATTCTTGCAGGCGAACTGAAAAACGCAAACGGGAATTACAAAGTTGCGTTTGGACAATATCAAAATATTTTCAAACCATTCATAGACGAAAAACAGCGATTGGCACAAAAGTTCGCAAAACAGTTTGTCCCTAAAAACAATTTCGGAATTTGGGTGCGAAATTTCGTAGTAGGTTTAATGGCTTTACCGTTTGTAACCAAGTTGTTTGTGAAACAATTTACCGACCATAGCTTGAACCTGAAAGACTATTAAAAAGTGAAGGCACAAGCTGCTAACATCGTATTGGCAATAGGCGGGATGAACAGCTTCGTATCAACGGAAGTGCAAAATTCAACTTTCGCTCTTCGATTGAAGTTCAGTGCTAAAAATACCGCCCATCGCCAATACGCGGAACGTTATCATTAAATTACACTGAAAACGCCTCTTCATTTACTAATCCATATCCTCTATGAAAACATGTTTACAAGTACTAGGAGCCATGCTCGTGATCTTAGCATTTGCAAGTTGCTCCGACACAGAAATAACGCCGCAGGAAGATGCGCAGCAATATTCGAGGTTCCATGGCAAGTATAAGATCGTGCGCTCTACTAGCAGTGAGGCCGTAGACATTAACCGTGACGGGAAAGCCTCCACTGATTTGCTACAGGAGATAGGCCTGTTGTCTGATGCGGAACTGGAAATCCGGATACCTCTGCCGGCGTATAACCCTGATGGAGTCCTGCCTACATTTACGCAGTTCTGGGAGCAGCAGTTCCTCTCAACTGCAAACGCAGACACGGTTATAAATTATGCGACGCAGGGTGTCGTGCGGTATTTCACCTTTAGTTCGGTCGATTCCCTTCAGATAGTACCTGACGAGCAGCAGGTAGATGCGATGCTCTTTCCGTTACCTGATGTAGTTACCATCCAAGACAGCGACCAGATAAAAGTTGTTATGCATAAGCAGTTGTTTACCAGTTCAGGGTGGAAGGCAGTTACCATCACAACGTTGTACAAGCGCTACACCATGGCCACCTGAAAAGATGTGCTACCAGGCCGTTTGCCAGCAGTTTAACCTCCTCCTCCCCAACTATACTTTGAATCCAGCCAAACGCACAATAAAGTACCTTTTGCTGCTGCTGGTGGTTATTACCGCCGGGCTGCTGTCGCGGAAAATAACCGGCGTGCCGCTGATGACAGGCGATGTGCTGTATGCCATGCTGGTGTTTGTGCTGGTAAGCTATTTCTTCCGCTCAGGCAAAACCTTTGGTATCGCCCTAAGTAGTATGCTTATTTGTTACAGCATCGAGATAAGCCAGCTGTGCCGGGCGCCCTGGCTGGTGGCTATCCGGAGGACAACGTTAGGCAAACTGGTGCTGGGGCAGGGCTTTTTGTGGAGCGACATGGGTGCTTGTACGTTGGGTGTGCTGCTCTGTCTGACAGTCTTATACCTGGTAAACAAGTATAAACAGCGGCATAAAAAGCGCAGGCATAAAGTCGTATAGCGGCTGGTTTTGCTTCTTCAGGCGGCAAGCATCTGCTGCTCCTGCAGTTTTGGAGCTGGTTTACCACTGCGATTTGGCAAACCCGTGCTACCACAGAATATAGGCGCTGGCTGGAATTTCTGACCCAAATTATATACCTTTCTGCAGAAAGCTGCTGCCGGAAATCCCGGCTATACTTTGAAACTACCAGGCCGCTCTGTTTACAGCATACCTTATACTTCTGCGAGGCACAGCCATGCAGGAGGGGTATTGCGTAGAAGCTGTCATAAATAAAACTATATGAAAACGATTGCTTTGATCGCGCACAACAACAGGAAAACCGACCTGTTGAATTGGGTAAAAGAGAACCACCTGCTACTGGAAGGGGCCAAACTCATTGGTACTTCCAACACATCCCAACTTATTAACGACCTGCTGGATCTGAATGTACAGCCTTTCGGGCACGGCCCCAGCGGGGGCGATATCCTGCTCGCCGCCCGCATTCTGCAGGGCGAAGTAGATAAAATTATCTTCTTTATTGATGCGGAAACACCGCATGGGCATGAGCACGATATTCAGACGCTTATCCGGACAGCTGTTATCAACAACATTCCGATTGCCCTAAACCGGGCCTCGGCCGACCTGATCATACAAGAACCCGGCCCAGAGGTATAGTCATTTAAAAATTAGATGCGTATTGCTTTAAGTAGGTTAATGGAATAGCCTGACTGTGTTTGCCTATCAGGTGCTCTTAGCCAGGCAGCGCGGCCAGCCACAATAGGATAGTAGAATGGCTTGTTGCAGCCATTCTACACGCGTACGAATGCCTGAACCTGGGACAAGTTCCGGCTTAAGCACAAGCGCTATGCTCTTGCGGGGTGTCTCTTTCAAAAATCTCTCAGTACTGCTTTTAGCAGCAAATGACACGGTACAATTTTTATTTTTCATTACCCAAGTAGCATGCAGCCCCAGACGATACTCCTCATAGACGACGATGAAATAGCCAACTTTCTGCACGAAAAGCTTTTAAATGATTCCGGCCTTGTCAAAAAGGTGTATGTCACCATCAACGGGTTGGACGGGATCAACTTTCTCCGGCAGTTAACCAGTATAGAAGAATATCCGCACTTTATTTTGCTTGATATAAAAATGCCTGTAATGGATGGTTTTTCTTTTCTGGAGGAGTACTTTAAAATAGAAGGCATTGAGCAGGCGCCCACCAAAGTGCACATCCTTTCTACCTCTTCAAGCCCGCTGGACCTAAAGCGTATCCGGAAGTTTGGCATCAATTCATTCCTGGAAAAACCTTTAACAGCTGCGCATGTACAGGAACTGGTGGCGCAGTAGATCTAAGCACACACCAAAGTATGTTATACTTGAACAGGAAGAAAGTACGCCTGTTCAAGTATAACATACTTTGGTGTTACTTAATAACCCAGCTTCTGGCGCGCACGCTGTAGTACAGGCATCGCTATGGCTTTGGCCTTCTCTGCTCCTTCGTGCAGTTTGCGATCTATTTCGGGCAGGTTTTGCATGTAATAAGCAAACAGTTCACGCTCTTTGGCATACTTGCTGATAACAAGTTCGTAAAGCGCCTGCTTGGCATGACCATAACCATAACCGCCAGCCATGTAATTCTGCCGCATCACCTCTACTTCGGCAGGAGTGGCAAGTAAACTATACAGCTTAAAAGTAGTATCAGAATCAGGGTCTTTCGGCTCTTCCAGCGGAGTGCTATCCGTTACGATGCTCATGATGGTCTTGCGCAGCGGCTTATCGGCCTCAAAAATATCGATGATGTTGCCGTACGATTTACTCATCTTTTCGCCGTTAATCCCTGGCACCGTCATTACGCTTTCCTCTGTTTTAGCCTCTGGCAATACAAAAGTTTCGCCGTAGATGTGGTTAAAGGTGCTGGCAATGTCGCGGGTGATCTCGAGGTGCTGCACCTGGTCTTTGCCTACGGGCACAAAATCAGCATCGTAGAGCAGGATGTCAGCAGCCATAAGCACCGGATAGGTAAACAGGCCAGCATTTACGTCTGCCAGTCCACGGCGACTGGATTTGTCTTTAAAAGAGTGCGCATTGGCCAGCATCGGAAACGGCGCAAAGCAGTTCAGGTACCAGGCTAGCTCTGTTACGAGGGGCACATCCGACTGCCGGTAAAACACATGTGTGTCCGTATCGAACCCACAGGCCAGCCATGCCGCCGCAACTGCATACGTATTCTGGCGGAGCACTTCTGCATCCCGGATCGAGGTAAGCGAGTGCAGGTCGGCAATAAAGAACAGGGCCGCTTGGTCTGCAGTTCTGGAAAACTCAATAGCCGGGATAATGGCCCCCAGCAGGTTGCCCAAGTGCGGGCGACCTGTGCTTTGTATTCCGGTAAGGTAACGTGCCATGTATAGGAGTTTGGTTAACAGACGCAAAATAAGCGAAAAAGCAGGTGAAACGAAACCTTGTTCTTTCCACATCAGGCCCAAGCCGCTTTACTGCTTCTGCAAAGTATAGTTAGCCTTCGATTTTATCTCGTTCTGATCGTGGTCCAGCATCTTCAGGCGTGTATCGCTCAAGCGCAGGAAGTATAAAGGCTCGTAAGCTTTATCCGGAATTAGTTGGTAGATAACGGCTTTTGCGTTCTGGCTGTTGCCTGTGGCAGCAAACCACTTGCCGCGGCTTTCGGTAGGGGCTGCGCCTTTTTTGCCCAGGTAGGTTTGCTTTAGCAGGTATGTTTTCTGTTTGCCATCCACTAAGGTTAGCTCTACTTTAATGCCGGCACAGTCGGCACAGGGAATGGTGCCAACATAAGTGCCGCCGCCTTTAGCTTGTGGCTGCGTTTGTTCTGTGGCAACAGGCGTTTGCTTTTCTGATAGCGTATCAGTTGCCTTGGTCTGGTTACAGCTCAGTTGCAGTGCAGCCAGCAGGAAAAGCGGGAGGATATTTTTCAGCATAGGATTACAGTTTACGTGTACGGGAGGGTATACTTGTCAGGTGCAGACTGGTTACAGCGAACCGACTTACCTCTTCCTGCGGCGGCTACCTTCCCTTTCTTTAACCCCTAAACAGCGCAATTTATTGTTTATCCTGCAGAGGAGGAGGTGCTACGGCTATTCGCTATATGTGCAATCTTTAAACCGGAGGCATTTGCTATCGGTACTAATCACCTCGGACAGGCTACAAAAACAAGCCCTTCACAGAGGCAAGTTTTATATTCTATAGCTAGAAGTTTTGAATGCTTAAACGGTTGATGGGGAGGTGCGCTGCCGTTTAAAGCGAATCGAGTGGAGATTAGAGAGAACAATAGCGGCAAGTATAAGCGCCACGCCCAACCATTGTACCAGTAACACTGTTTCGTGCAACACCACACGCGACATGAGCACGGCTACCGGCAACTCCGCCGTACTCAGAATGGCGGTGAGGCCTAGGCCGGCACGAGGTATACCATAGGCATATAAAAGCGGTGGCAGCACAGTGCCAAAAACAGCAAGTATAAGCCCCCACTTCAGCAGGCCATGCCCCAGCGCTCCGTTCACCAGAAAAACAGGCGGGAAAATGCTGAAGATCAGTATACATGCCCCGGTTAGCAGCAGGGCACTTTTAGTTGTGGGGTGCAGGTTGTTTCCGGCAGCACCGTTGATGGCGAGAAAGGCAGTATAACTAAGAGCGGCCAGCAAGCCAAATCCAACGCCCTGCCAGTCTAACGCTGGCAACCCACCGGAGAACACACGCCCGGCCAGGCAGGTACCCAGCAACACCAGTGCCACCATGCCAAGCTGCGGCAGGGTAGGGAGTTTGCGCTTCATAACAGCGTCCACAGCCAGGCTCATCCATGTAAACTGCATCAGCAGCAGGATGGCGATAGAAGCAGGCACCGTTTGCACGCACTTGTAATAAAAGAGGCTCACCAGGCCGGTGCTGGTACCCATGGCCACCAGTTGTAGCTTTTCCCTGAACGATGTGTTGTTGCTTTTGCTGCCACACAGCTTTCGCAACAACACGATCACCCAAAGAATAATCAACCCAAAAAATACCTGAGTGCCCGTTACATCACCCAAGGTAAAGCCTTCTGTATATGCTAATTTTACAAATGTAGAGAGTATTCCGAAGCTGCAAGCTCCCAGAAAAACCATGAGGATTCCCTTGAACATAATTGTTCTTTCAGCCAAATAGTATAAAATAATAGAAAAGGTAGGCCATACCCGGCCCAAGGCGAAAGCGGGGTGCTCTTACAGGTCGTGTAGTACGTAGCCTGTAATGAAGATTTGAGTATGTGCTAAATGTGCAGCCATTTATAAGAGGCTGCAAATATAGAGCAGTATTTCAGATATTACTAAAGCATGGGCTACTTTTTAACTAAGGCAGGTACCTACGAGGCAAGCAGTTTATACTTGCAGGCCCGCCTTTTTGAAGCAGGAAGCCGATCTAGTCGCCGCTTTCTATGGCCGCTTCTTCTACAAGTTCTTCGGCGGCTACATGCCCCAGGTAATTGTCTATCACATAATGCGCCACATAAAGCAGCGGTGTAAGAACAATGGCGATAAAGAATTTATAGATGTAGTTGATGGCAGCAACGGAAATAACCTGGCTCAGAGGCCAGTTGCCAAAGGCGTAAAAGGCGATGAACAGCACGACTAAGCTGTCGATGAGCTGCGACACCAGCGTAGAGCCTGTGGCACGCAGCCACATCTTATGGCTGCCCGTAAGGCGGCGCAGCCAGTGAAACACCGTCGCATCGAGGAACTGTGACACCAGGAACGCTGTGACAGAGCCAATGATGATGCCAAGGCCCTGGCGATACACGCTGTTATAGGCAAAGTTGATATCGAAAGCATTGCCTTGCGGATCTTTGCTGTTGAGCTCCTGCCAGAACTGGGCCGGGGGCAGCTTGGTCACCACACTGATCACCAGGAAAGCATACAGGATCAGCAGTACAGTAAGTATACTTACTTTTTTTACCCCATCTTTCCCGAAGTATTCATTTATAATATCGGTCGTGATAAACACCACAGGCCAGATCACGACACCGGCTGTCAGGTTAAAGTCGAGTTTGTACCCCAGTAGGTTGAACTGAGCGCCCGGCATACCGAAAATAGCCTCGCCTGAGAAGATCTTCACCCCAATGAGCTCGGCCAGCAATGCATTTGCCAGAAAGATGCCGCTAAGCACCAGAAACAGCTGCATGCGTTTTTTTTCGCGTTCGTGTAACGTAGTAGTGGCCATGGGTGTGATGCCAGATGTTAAAAGTTGTGCCACACAGCGCAGACACAACGACCGTGAATTTAGTGCCAGCAGAAGTGATCAGACGTAACGAGGCTCTTGAAGGAAGGACCTCCTGCTGCGTACCTTAAGAGTTTGTTTTCCGGTAGGCTTTAATCCAGTCGAGCAGCTTTTGCTGTTCCACTTTAGTCAGTTTGCCTTCTGGGTGCATCAGGGTATAGGAAGTCAGCGGCATTTCGCCTTCTTCTACCATCTCAATACATTCCTCCAGCTTATGATCAGCTTTTTTGGCCGTATAGCTGCCCCATTCCGAGAAGTTCAGGTGGCGGCGGCCGTCGTTGATGTGGTGCTTCAGAAACCAGGATGCGGGTGCTACATTGGAGTACCAGGGATACGTGGTCGTATTTGAATGGCAGTCGTAGCAGGACTCATGCAGGATAAGCGCTACATCCTGCGGCGGGTTGGCAATGGTTGCAAACTCCTTCGCTTCCACAATAGGCGGGTTTGTTTTATCAATCCTGAAGAACTGGATCAGCACCAGCAGCACCAAAATTCCGATGATACAATTCTTAGCAGTAAATATTCTGTTTTGAGCCATTGGTAGAATTTTAAATGGAGGAACATTAGCAGCCGTAATGTCTCCTGGTTTGACTATAAATATAGGAACTTTTCTTTTTAAGAATCAAGTGGCGCTGTTGTACTGTCGATTATACCTTGTTTATGGATGCAGGAGGCGCTGCAACAGCACTTTCCCCTGCGGCCAGTCACCTAATCCGGACACAGCATTTATATGGCCACAATCTCCGACACTAACCAGTTCGCTGCCCCAATTGTTGGCAAATTCCTGCACTCTTTTTAAAGTTATATAAGGATCGTTTGTACTGGCGACCACTATAGATGGGAAAGGCAATCTTTGCAGGGGAACCGGAGCAAAGCCGGTCGCTGTTTCAGGGAAGTCCTCTCGTTCTGTATCGGGTGGGGCTACCAGAAGTGCTGCTTTCACCGGAGCGGTGGCATGGTGTAGTGCCCAGTATACGACTGCCAGGCAGCCGAGGCTGTGCGCCACCAACACGATCTCGTTGCCCGCCTGCTGGATTTCAGCCTGCAGTTGCTGTACCCATTCCGTGCAGTTGGGTGCTTCCCAATCGGCCTGCACTACTCTTCTGATAGAAGTCTGCTGTGCTTCCCAAAGGCTTTGCCAGTGCTGGGGTCCGGAACCGCCAAGGCCGGGAACGGTTAAAATCTGTATCGTCATCTTCCTGCTTGTAGCTGCATGTAAGGTTTAGAAAAAGTAAAGCTATACATTCGAAGACTCTGAAGGAAGTGTTTTGCTTTGCTAGCTAAAGAACAACTGCGAAAAAGAATAACTGTATTGGAAAGCGCAAGTTGCTGTCAACCAGTCCTAACCCTTCCAAGGCTGAAGAGCTACTTCTAGTTATGCAAGTTTATACTTGCACAGCTTCAGTTAAGCGCAACTTAGGCTAGAGCGCTAAGTGCTGAGTGCTGGAGCAGGGCTGCTGCAACCAGAGGGATGTAAGTATGGCCCGGCAAGTATGCGTTAGGGGCATACTTGAATAGCCAGCTGATAGGTGAACTAGGCTGTGGTAAGTTGAAAGTAGTTTAGGAAAAATTTCTCTTAGTTAAATGCCGCAGCTGCTAAACAGCTTCCAGTTTGGTCATAACTTTTTCTACAATCCTGTCGCAGCGCTTCAGGCCAAACGTAAAAACATCCTGCGAGGCGGAGAGTTGGTATAAGCTTTCCTTCAGCAGCGACTTGGCCCGGTGAAGTCTCACTTTTACATTGCTTTCTGAAATGTCCAGGCAACTGATCACTTCAGCAGTACTCATTTCCTCCACTTCGCGCAGCATGTATACCATTTTGTATTTAGGTGGCAAGGCCTCAATCGCCTGCTCCAGGAGCTGCTGGGCCTCTCTGTAAATTGTCTTTGTTTCCGGATTCATACTTTTAACATCAGGTAATTCTAATAACTGCACCTCCGGCAGGTTGTCTGGTGCTGTATGCAGCGAAGCCGATTTCTTATGCTGCCGCAGCCTGCCCAGTGCCTCGTTAATACCGATCCGGATCAGCCAGGTAGAGAATTGTGCCTCGTCTTTAAACTGATACAGCTTTTCGTAGGCTTTCAGGTAGGTGTTCTGCATGGCATCCTCTACCTCGCTCTCGTCTTTGAGGTATCCCCGGATTACCCGGTAAAGCCGTTGGTTGTAGCGCCTTACCAGTATCTCGTAAAGCTGCTTTTCTCCGGCTATTACCCGCTCCACCACTTCGATGTCAGCAAGTAGCTGTTGTTGCCTGTACTGGGTCTCCCTTGCCTGCATAACTTCTTGTCTTTTCGTATTAGATGCAGTCAGGCCAAAAAAGTTACAAGATTCTGTAACCCTTTGTTTCTGAGCGCATCTAACAGGCATAATTGTTAAACAAGTATAATATAGGAGAAAAAACAATGGAAAATGCAATGCAAAACCAGGTGCTGCTTCATATCAGAACCACTCTGAAATTAACCTATGGAATTGTGCCTATTGTGGCCGGGTTAGACAAATTTATAAACTTACTTACCGACTGGGAGAAGTACCTGAGCCCTGCTGTTGCCAGCATGTTGCCTTTTACACCGCATACTTTTATGCTGCTTGTAGGCGTGATTGAGATCATTGCCGGGGTTCTGGTATTTGTGCGGCCCCGCCTGGGAGCTTATGTGGTGATGGCCTGGCTGATCGGCATTGCCCTGAACCTGATCATGAGCGGCCAGTACTTTGATATTGCCGTGCGGGACCTGACAATGGCTGTAGGTGCTTTTACGCTGGCTAAAGTAGCCGAAGCGACCACAGCAGATAGTAGTGTGAGAGAAAGAGCGCTGGCTGGCGGCAGAACATCTACTGCTCTTTAATACAGAATATGCTGCCCTCCGTCGCCAGGTCCACTTTGGTGAAAACAGATAAGGCTTCTAGCAGCAACGGGGTAAGGTCTTTATAACGGACGGAGAAGTGACCGATCAGCAGGTGGCGTACCTCGGCGGCAACGGCTAACTCAGCGGCCTGCAGGGCAGTACTATGAAAAGTATAATGGGCACGTTCCCGAAGCTCGTCAGTAAAGGTCGCTTCGTGGTAGAGCAGGTCTACGCCGCGCAAGTAGGGGAGTAGCTCCGGTTTATAGCGGCTATCGGAGCAGTAGGCGTAGCTGCGGCTCCGCTTTGGCTCCAGGGTTACTTCCTGGTTACGCACCAGCATATTGCCCTGCTCGTCTTTGATGTCTTCACCCCATTTCAGGCGTACCAGTTGTGGTGGTGTTAGGAAATCAGGCAGTTTTTCTTTGATGAGCGGGCGCGGCTTGGACTTCTCTCTGAAAATAAATCCGCAGCAGGGCACCCGGTGCTCCATTGGGATCGTGTGCACCGTGATCTGCTTATCTTCAAAGATTCTTTTATAATGGCCGGTTTCCAGCTCATGGAAAATAAGCGGATAGCACAGGTTGGTGCCGGAGTATTTAAACTGTAAACTGAGGATTTCGGAGAGACCGGGAGGTCCGAAGAGATGCAGTGGCGTGAGGCGCCCCTGCAGGTGCATGGTAGATAGTAAGCCTCCCAGCCCGAAATAGTGGTCGCCGTGGAGGTGGCTGATGTAAATATTGCAGATGCGCTGATGCTTTATCTTGTATTGCATCAGCTGCATCTGCGTTCCTTCACCGCAATCAATCAGATGGTACTGATTGCCAATCGTCAGGATTTGAGCGGTATGGTGTCTGTTTGCCGAGGGAGTGGCCGACGAACTGCCGAGTATCCTGAGTTCGAAATCCACTATCGGCAGGTGTTGTTAGTCTTCTTTGTTCGTCAGGTCCTGCTCAATCTCGTGCAGAAACACGCGATCAATCGCTTCTTCAACTGTTGGCAGAATGTTGAGTACAGACTCCAGCTTAGAGATAGAGATCAGCTTCATCACATGGTCCTGTAAGCCAGTCATGATCAGCAGGCCGTTAGAAGAGTTGCACAGGCGGTTGGCGATCAGAATAGAGCTTAGGCCTGAAGAATCTGTATATTTAACGTTACTCAGATCAAGAATCAAGTTGGTGATCCCTTCAGCATTCAATTTCACGAACTCAGACTTCAGATCCGGTGCAATAGACGTATCCAGCTTCTTCTCATCTATCGTGATAATTGTGTAGTTTTCTTTTTTATCAATCGTGTACTTCATAGATCTACCAGTAAGGATTTAAAAGCAAATGTACCAAAATCTACTTTAATTATGGTAACTTTTGGTGCTAAAAAATGTTTTCAATTATGTGCTGCTCCACCCGCTGCAGTACATTTTCATAGCTTTCTTTTGTAAACGGATGGCCTGTAAAAACTTCAAATAGTTCGATGTACCGCTCCGATATACCAGCAACTACTTCATCGGTCATTTCTGGTACTGTTTGGCCATCTTTCCCCTGAAAGTTATTCTCAATCAGCCACTGCCGCACAAACTCTTTTGATAACTGCCGCTGAGGTTCGCCCTGCGCCTGCCGCTCTGCATAGCCCTGGCTATAAAAGTAGCGCGACGAATCTGGCGTATGTATCTCATCAATCAGGTATACCTGGTCGTTGTACTTGCCAAATTCATACTTAGTATCTACAAGTAACAGGCCACGTTGTTTTGCCAGCTCAGTGCCTTTCGCGTAAAGTGCTCTGGTATAATGCTCTAAATTAAGATAATCCTGCTCAGATACAATACCGCGGGCTAAAATTTCTTCACGCGAGATGTCCTCATCGTGTCCTTCGTCGGCTTTGGTGGTGGGCGTAATGATGGGGGTAGGAAGTCTGTCGTTCTCGCGCAGCCCCTCCGGCATGCTCACGCCGCACAAGGTGCGTTTGCCGGCTTTATACTCGCGCCAGGCATGCCCAGCCAGGTAACCACGAATCACCATTTCCACCTTGAAAGGCTCACAGCGGTGCCCGATTGTTACGTTGGGATCCGGTGTGGAAAGCACCCAGTTAGGCACAATGTCAGCGGTGGCTTTCAGATTAATACTGGCAATCTGGTTCAAAACCTGCCCTTTGTACGGAATGGCACGGGGCAATACCACATCAAAAGCTGAGATACGGTCGGTGGCAACTACCGCCAGTTTGTCCTCGAAATAGTAAACGTCGCGAACTTTGCCTCTGTAAAAGCCGGTTTGCCCGGCAAACGAGAAGTTGGTTTCTTGTATGGCCTCCATTACGTGTGATAGGTTTTGGCAAGCAAAGTTAACTATATTTCAGAGGGTAAGAAATTTTATTGAATTCCTTCATACGATCATTTAGCTATAGCCAGAGTTGCAAAAGGATGTTGAATTATACTTGGGGCAAGCGTTTAAGTTTTATACTAACAAAGCTATCTGTTGCACTTTAAACAGAATATTCTAATTCTTCTATATGTGCGGAGTGCACCCCTCTGTTTGGCGCCTGTTGCCGTCACTATTGTCATCTCTTAAAGCTCATGTCAAGGCACCGGCAGGCTGCAAATAGCTGCCTTTACAGCAACTTCTTCCTGCTACGCTGCTGCATCGAAGCAGGAAGAAGTTGCTGTTCTACTTCCACTACTCAATTTCAAAGTATAGCAACATCCCTTCTTTTATCCGTTGCTGCCACAGGTATAGTATGGCTGGGTTCAAAAGTATACTTGTCTGATAATCAAGTATAAAATTGAAGCATTATTGCATGAAATTGTGTAACTTAGGTAAGATGTTTCTACTTAAACCACGCCGCTATGGCTAGCAAAAAAGACCTGGATTTTACCTATACCACTATAGACAAGCTTTTCCGGCTTAGCCTGGGGGAAGCAGCGGATTATAGCGGCGCAAAATACGATGGTAATTTTTCGATGACGCTGGAGGAAGCGCAGCGGGCCAAGCACCAGTTTATAGCCGACAGCCTGAACATTGGCAAAGGCAGTAAGGTGTTGGACCTGGGCTGCGGCTGGGGCCCATTCGTGACCTATGCTACGCAGGAAAGGCAGGCGCAATGCATTGGCTTAACCTTATCGGAGGGACAGGCAAACGCCTGTCGCAAGAACGGGTTGGAAGTTTACATCAAAGATTGCCGTGAGGTGAAGCCAACGGATTTTGGGTTGTTTGATGCTGTGGTAAGTGTGGGAGCATTTGAGCATTTCTGTTCGATAGAGGCGTGGCAGGCAGGGAAACAGGAAATGGTGTATCGCAACTTCTTTCAGAATGTATATGATTTATTGCCTGAAGGAGGCCGGTTTTACTTGCAGACAATGACCTTTAGTAAAAACATGCCCGCCTTCGAAGATATCACCGTTACCGCCAAAAGAGGATCAGCGGCGCATGTATTGGCTTTGATGATCAAGGAATTTCCCGGTTCCTGGCTGCCCTACGGCCCTGAGATGATCCTGCGGACAGCAGCACCAGGCTTTCGGTTAGTTTCGCAGAGCAGCGGCCGCCTGGATTATATAGAAACCATCGGGCAGTGGCGCAAACGCTTCCGGCAGTTTAGCTTCCGTAAATACTGGCTCTATGCTACGCTTCTGCCCAGGTACTTAGCAAATAAAGAGCTAAGAAACCAGATTGAAATATTCCGCATCAGCCCCAACAGGGTATGCTTTGAGCTGGAGGTGATGGACCATTACCGGATGGTCTTTGAGAAAGTATAAGGGCTCACTCCTGCAACACAAAGGGTAATAAGTATTTACTGCTCTGGCTAGAGAAAGCCCCGCAGGTAACGAAAGTATACAGGCTACCGTAAGAAGCGGTAACAGGCATTTGCAAGTGCTGGAAGTATAAAAAGCAAAAAAAGCTTGTATTTATTTCCGGCAGACTTTAATATTGCAACGTCAAGTCAATCATCCCTTCGCGGATATTGATTTATAAAGAAGCGTGGAGAGACAGGCTCTATGAAGCGCTAGCAACCTAACAACGCGTTAAGGTGCTAATTCCTGATTCCGAAAGGTTCGGAAGAATATAAATTGATACGGCAATGAACAAGGGAACCAAGCCAACACAGCTTTATTGTAGTTTTATTTTGCCGGCAGCTAACCTGCCGCAGCAATCCTGTTTAGTTTTAGCACACGTCATGCGTATGCCCTTGGGGGCTATGGATTGCTGTTGTTGCTAAGCTAACACATCCAATTCCGTTTGCGCTTTTGCGGCTGCTGCACGGCTGTGCCATTGCCCGATAGCACCTCTTACTTCGCTTCTGCGTCAAGATAAATCCAATATTCTCACATTATAACAAGCACCAGCATGTCTACACCACTCCATTTTGAAACATTGCAGCTGCACGCCGGCCAGGAAATCGATCCGACCACACAGTCGCGTGCCGTACCTATTTATCAAACCACTTCTTATACATTTAAAAATGCTGAGCACGGCGCCAACCTCTTTGCCTTAAAGGAGTTCGGTAACATCTATACCCGCATCATGAACCCCACTACGGATGTGTTTGAGAAGCGGGTGGCGGCCTTAGAAGGCGGAGTGGCAGCCGTAGCAACGGCTTCCGGAATGGCGGCTCAGTTCCTGGCGCTCACCAATATTCTGGTAACCGGCGACAACTTTGTGACAACTGCTAACCTGTACGGTGGCTCTTACAACCAATTTAAAGTGTCATTTAAGCGCCTGGGCATTGAGGCGAGATTTGCTGCCGATGATGCCGTGGAAAGTTATGAAAAGCTGATTGACGATAACACGAAAGCTATTTACGTGGAGAGCATCGGCAACCCACGTTTCAACATTCCGGACTTTGATGCCATCGCCGCGCTGGCCCGCAAGTATGATATTCCGTTGGTAGTAGACAACACATTCGGCGCTGGCGGTTACCTGTTCAGGCCACTGGAGCATGGGGCAAACGTGGTGGTAGAAGCTGCTACCAAGTGGATAGGCGGCCACGGCACCAGCATTGGCGGTGTGCTGGTAGATGGCGGCAACTTTAACTGGGGCAATGGCAAATTCCCGCAGTTCTCGGAGCCAAGCGAAGGATACCACGGCCTTAATTTCTGGGAAGTATTCGGCACAGACGGACCCTTCGGCAACATTGCCTTTGCTATTCGGGCGCGGGTAGAAGGCCTGCGTGACTTTGGCCCGGCACTGAGCCCCTTTAACTCGTTCCTGCTGCTGCAAGGCCTGGAAACACTTTCGCTGCGCGTAGACAGAACAGTACAGAATGCCCTGGCGTTGGCCCAGTGGCTGGAGCAGCACGAGCAGGTAGAATCGGTAAATTATCCAGGGCTGGAGAGCAGCAGCTATCACGAACTGGCCAAAAAATACCTCAAGCGCGGCTTTGGCGGGGTGCTGAGCTTTAAGCTGAAAGGCGATAAACAGCAGGCAGAAACATTTGTGAACAGCCTGGAGCTGGTGAGCCACCTGGCGAATGTTGGCGATGCCAAAACACTCATCATTCACCCGGCTTCTACCACGCACCAGCAATTGAGTGATGCCGAGCAGCAACATGCCGGTGTAGAGCCAACCCAGCTTCGCGTTTCTGCCGGCATCGAGCACATCGACGACATCAAAGCAGATTTTGAACAGGCTTTTGCCAAAGTGCAGCAGGCACAGGCAGTAGCTATTTAGAAAGAATAACATGCCAGAGCATCACGTTTTTCATTATCCACAGGAGTTTGAGCTAGAGTCGGGGGCAGTGCTTCCCGGCTTGCAGCTTGCCTATACTACCTTCGGTCAGCTTAGCCCAAAGCGCGACAATATAGTATGGGTATGCCACGCCCTAACGGGCAGCTCCGATTTTACTGACTGGTGGGCTGGCTTGTTTGGCGAAGGCAAGTTGTATGATCCCAGCCGTTGGCTTATTGTTTGTGCCAACACTTTGGGTGGCTGCTATGGCTCCACGGGGCCACTTTCCATCAACCCGCGCTCAAAGCAGCCCTACTTCCACGATTTTCCAGCTTTCACGAACCGTGATGTGGTCGGCGCTTTCGACCTGCTGCGGAAAGAGTTAGGGTTTAGCCAGGTGCATACTTTGATCGGGGGCTCGCTGGGTGGGCAGCAGGCGCTGGAGTGGGCCATACAGCAGCCAACGGTATTTCAGCGGCTGGTGCATGTGGCCTCTAACGCCCGCCATTCAGCCTGGGGTATTGCCTTTAACGAAACACAGCGTATGGCCATCCGGCAGGATCCCAGCTGGGCAGGCAACACCGAACAAGCTGGCCTTGACGGACTAAAAACGGCTCGGGCAGTTGCCATGCTCTCATATCGCCACTACAACACCTACCAGGAGACGCAGCAGGAGCCGGGCAACAGCATTACCGATGATTTTCGTGCGGCTACCTACCAGGTATACCAGGGTGAAAAACTGGCCCAGCGCTTTAACGCTTATACTTACTGGCTGCTCTCTAAGGCGATGGATTCGCACCACGTGGGCCGTAACCGGGGCGGCCTCCGGCAAGCACTGGCGCACCTGCAGGCACGTTGTCTTTTTGTGGGTGTTGATACCGATATTTTGTTCCCCGTAGAGGAGCAGCGGTACCTGCATGAGCAGGTGCGCGGATCAGCATTCGCCATACTTACGTCCAACTACGGACACGATGGTTTTCTGGTGGAGGTGGACCAACTGACAAATGCCATCAGCCAGTTTTATGAAGAAGTAGAATCAGAAGCATTAGCAAATTATGAGCGATAAGCGCGGTAAAAAGAAAATAGGGATTCTGGGATTTGGCTGTGTGGGCCAGGGATTGTACGATGTACTGCAACACAACCAGCTTTTGGAAGTAGTACAGATCTGTGTAAAAGACAAAGCAAAAGAACGCTCACTGCCTGCTACAGCTTTTACGTTTGATGCCCAGCAACTGGTGCAGGATCAAAGCCTGGACCTGCTCGCCGAGCTGATCAGTGATCCACAGGAGGCCTTGCTGTTGGTACGGCAGGCGCTGCAACAGGGCAAAACGGTAGTATCGGCTAATAAAAAAATGATTGCCGAGAACCTGCCTGAACTGGTGCAACTGCAACGCCAGTATGGCGGCACGCTGCTGTACGAGGCCGCTGTTTGTGGCAGTATTCCGATTCTGCGGACTCTGGAAGCATACTACGGCACGGAGCCGCTACAGGAAATAAGCGGTATTCTGAATGGCTCTTCCAACTACATTCTGCACAAACTGGATACCGAGCACTTGTCTTATCAGGAGGCACTGCAGGAGGCGCAGGCCCTCGGCTTTGCGGAACTGGACCCCACACTGGATGTAGGCGGCTTTGACGCACTGCACAAAATCTGCATCATTGCAGCACATGCGTTTGGGGTGGTAGTGCCGCTGCCGGAGGTGTTGCGCTTTGGCATCAACCACATCAGCACGCAGGATGTAGCCCTGGCGCAGGCAGCTGGAGCCCGCCTTAAACTGGTGGCTTCCGCCAAAACAAATGCAGCAGGCCAGCTGGAGGTGCAGGTATTGCCGGCGTTTGTGCAGCCGGATAATGAGTTATACCATGTAAAAGCAGAATTTAATGGCGTGCAGCTACAGGCAAAGTTTGCCGGCACACAGTTTCTGAAAGGGCGCGGGGCTGGTAGCCATCCAACGGGCTCTGCCGTGTGGGCTGATGTGGCGGCAGCGCTGGCCGGGTACAAGTATACGTACCCTAAGTTGCAGGCTGCAACTACAGCAGTTGCCACTGATACAACTTTGCGCATCTACCTGCGCTTTACCCCGAATGGCATACTGCCGAACCTGCCTTGGCATGAGGTAACATCTTTTGGCGTAAACAGCCAGGTGGTGCAGCTGCTGGGTACCATACAGCGCAGCGACCTGTTGCGGCACCAGCCGGAACTCGAAGCGTTAGATGCATTTGTAGCCCAGGTACCCGATGAATTAACTGAAGAGCAGTTGTTGCAGGCTGCCATTGCAACAGAGGTAGTTTTGGTCTGATTATCCTCTATGGCTGAAGCTGGTAAAGGAGGGCGACATTGCCTTGTTTTCAGGCCTCTCCGAAGGCTTGCACTTAGCATTTTACCAGCCGGAAAAATATTTTCACATATAAGGAGAAAAGTGCACAAAATGGGGGTGAAAGTTGTAGCTCTTACTATTAAACCCACGTACAATAGTATCTGTTGGAGATATAAACTGTATGGTGATGAAAATAGTCTTACACGTCCTGGGTAGCATCTTTTTTATAGCTGTATTTGCTTCCTGTAAAGAGAATAATGCCGGTCCAATCCGCAATGTACGTTTTGATCCTGACCTGCTAAATAAAATGCAGGTTGCTGGCAGTAGCTGCACTACTTACAGCTACAATGATAGAGGCAATACTGTAAATCTCGGTGCCGTGTATACCGGGCAGGTGCTCGTTGCTTTTAAACCCAATTTGCCTGCCGCCGTGCAGGAGCGGGTACTGGCCAAGTATGGCTTTGTAAAAGGTGTCAGCGCCCCGGTTGCGACAAGCTCATTGCAGCTACACGCAGTACAGCTGCAGGAGGGGCTGAATTGTAAGCAAGTGGAACAGGCATTAAAAGAACTGGCCGCCGATGTGCAGTTCGCGTATGTGGCTCCTTATTTTATAACAGGCAGCCAGGGAGGGGAGCAACTGCAGGGCCTGAGCAATGAGGTGCTGGTAACAACAACAGAAGGTGGCTTAGCTACTTTAAACAAGCTGGCCAAAAACTATAAAGCCGAAGTGCTGCAGCAACTGAGAAATAACACTTACCTGGTGAAGGTAGACAAGCAATCGAACGGAAATGCGCTGGATATGGCAAATTTCCTGCAGGGGCAGCCAGGTATAGCACAAGCTGAACCAGATTTCATCATTTCGCTTGTAGCTGAAACAGTTTTCCGCCCACTACAGGCTGGCAGCGGCGAAAGGATTACAGGAAGATAGAAAATAAATTAAAGCATAAAAATGGCCGGCTTATACTATAAGCCGGCCATTTTAATATAATAACATACTTACACGTATAGCGCTTTGGCTTTTTCGCGTAGGTTATAGTTCGAGGCCATTACCTCTCCATAAGCACCTGCCGTGCGAATAGCGATCAGGTCGCCGCGGTTTGTTTCTGGTAGCACAACCGCTTTGCCGAAACAGTCAGAAGATTCACAGATAGGACCTACTACATCGTAGCGTTCTTCCGGCTTTTGACTGGTCAGGTTTTCGATTTTATGGTGCGACTGGTATAAAGCGGGCCGGATCAGTTCCGTCATGCCGGCATCCAGTATGGCAAAGTTAGTGGAAGCCCCTTTTTTAATGTATAGCACTTTCGAGATCAGAGTACCACATTGTGCCACCAAGGCACGGCCTAATTCAAAGTGCACCTCCTGGTTTGGCTGCAACGCTAAAAACTGGTGAAAAAGGCTGAAGTAAGCCGTAAAGTCTGGCACCGGCTGCTGCTCGGGCTGGTAATAGTCTACCCCCAGGCCTCCGCCTACATTGATGTGCTGCAGCGCCACCCCATGCGCCCGAAACCACTCCTGAAATTCATTTACGCGGGTGCACAGGTTCTTAAACACTGTCAGGTCCGTGATTTGGGAGCCGATGTGGAAGTGAATGCCAATCAGTTCTATATTAGCAAGCTGGCGCAGTAACTCCAATACGCTCTCCAGTTCCCAGGCATTGATTCCGAATTTGTTTTCCTCCAGCCCTGTAGTGATATACTTGTGGGTGTTGGCGTTTACATTCGGGTTAATGCGCAGTGCAATACGGGCTGTTTTATCTTTGGCTGCTGCCAGTTCGTTCAGTACCTCCAGCTCATGCTTTGATTCACAATTAAAGCAGAAGATATCCTGGTCCAGCGCGTAGTTTATCTCGGCATCGGATTTCCCGACACCGGCAAAAACAACATCGGCAGGCGCAAAGCCATTCTCAATCGCTGCTTTAACCTCATTGCCGCTAACGCAGTCAGCGCCGAAGCCAACGTGGCGCATCTCCTCTAGCACCGGGGCATTGGCGTTTGCTTTCAGCGCGTAATGTACATGGTAATTATACTTGGCGGCTTCGGCCTGAGCTGCTTCCAGCGTCTGGCGCAGCAGGTTCAGGTCGTATACATACAGGGGGGTTGCATGCCGGCGCAACTCCTCCACATTTAAATTAAGCATGGGTTGTGTTCCGGTCAAAGATCCCTTCATTCAGTTTTTGCAGTGCAGTTACTTTGTCAGATGTGTTAACCAGCAGGCTGATGTTGTTTTTGCTGCCTCCATAAGAGATCATACGGAGCGGAATATCCTGCATCGACTGGAACACTTTTAAAGCTAAACCACTTCGCTCTTCTATAAAGTCACCTACTACACAAACAATCGTCTGCTCCTGGTCTACTTCTACCTGGCCGAACTCATTCAGTTCTTTGATGATCTCAGGCAAAGACTTGTCGTTATCAATGGTCAGCGAAACAGCCACTTCAGAGGTGGTGATCATGTCAATGGGTGTTTTATAACGCTCGAACACCTCAAACACACTGCGCAGAAAACCATACGCCAGCAACATGCGCCCCGACTTTATTTTGATAGCCGTGATGCCGTCTTTTGCAGCAACAGCTTTGATCTTTCCGCCCTCGGTGGTAGCGCTGATAAGTGTGCCTTTCGCCTCTGGCTGCATGGTGTTGAGCAGGCGCACCGGAATATTTTTCTGCTTCGCAGGTAACACACTGCTCGGGTGCAGGATCTTAGCTCCGAAATAAGCCAGCTCTGCTGCCTCATCAAACGAAAGCTCGGCAATGGGGTAGGTATTCTTTACAATGCGCGGATCATTGTTGTGCATGCCATCAATGTCAGTCCATATCTGGATCTCATCAGCATCAGCGGCAGCACCAATTAACGAAGCAGAGTAATCAGAACCGCCGCGCTTGAGGTTGTCAATCTCACCAAAAGCATTGCGGCAGATGTAGCCTTGCGTAATAAAGAGCTTTGTACCGGGGTATTTCGCCAATTCAGTTTTCAGGTGTTTGGCAATGTAGGCGGCATCCGGCTCTTCATTCTCATCGATCTTCATGAAATTAAGGGCAGGCAGCAGCACAGATGGAATGCCGTTCTCTTCCAGAAAAAACTGGAACAGCGCTGTAGAGAGCAATTCGCCCTGCGCCAGCACTGCCCGCTCTTCGTGTACCGTAAACAGGTCCTGCGTAAAAGCACGGAGGTAATCGAAGTGCTGGTGCAGCAATTCGTTTGCTTTGTTTTTCGTGTTGTCGGAGGTGTAGAGCGAGGCTACCACCTGTTTATACTTATCGTGGAGCGCATCTATCTGCGCATTCGCGTCATTGGATTTTTTCTGGTACAGCGTATCAGCTATTTGTACCAGCGCATTGGTAGTGCCCGACATCGCAGACAGCACTACAATCTTAGCTTCATCGCTTTGGATGAGAGAGGCAACCGCCTTCATTCTCTCAGCAGATCCTACGGAGGTGCCGCCGAATTTCAGTATTCTCATTTAACAGATGGAAATAGGATGAATCGTTACATTGCAAAAGTAGCGCAGTTTGTTCTGTTTTCCACAGGATTACTGCACTTTAACAAATTAAAAAGCCGGCACTTAGGCCGGCTTTTTAATTTGTAGCAAAATACGGGTGCCGCTTACTGGACTTTCATCACTTTGCGGGCAGCATTAAAACCGTTGCCTTGTAGTTTCAGAATGTATACTCCTCTGCGAATAAGGTTCATAGGGAGCTTAAGTTCGTTTATACCTGGCTGGAGCTGTACCTTGCCTGTATGAACTACTCGGCCCTGCAGGTCGAAGAGGCGGACAGTAGCTTCTCCGCTGGCTTTTGCTGTCACTGTAATGTTAAGCTCGGTCGTAAACGGATTCGGATATACCTGTAATTCCTGTTCCCGTGCTATACCTGTCGGGCTGACTGATACGACTTTGCTCAAGGCATAGTGGCCATCAAAATCCACCTGTTTCAGCTGGTAATATGTGGTCTCCAGAACCGGCGTATTATCTGTGAAGCTATACAACTGCTCAATGGTAGTGGTGCCGCTGCCCTTAACCGTGCCAATCGTTACAAACGTCTTCCCTTCTGTGCTGCGCTGTACTTCAAACTCCTTGTTGTTCTCCTCAGAAGCCGTTTTCCATTGCAATTGCACCTGGTTGTTCTGCACAACTGCAGTAAAGTATACTAGTTCTACCGGCAGTGGCGTAACGGCTGGGGAGTTTTCATAGATGCGAATTACGAGCGGTGTCTCGGTCTTTACTCCATAAATATCTGTTGTTGTTACAGTAAACTTGTAAGTGCCTGGTACCAAGGGGTTATAGAGGGCTCTTGTAATCGAACCATCTAAAGTGTTAAACTTAGTACCAGGAGGAATACCTCCAGCTATTACAGCGTCAGTAATAGCCCCATCAGGATCTACGACACTAGCAAGGACATCTCCTGCTTTGTATTCATCCATATACTTTGGTGGAGCTACGGTATAAACAGCTGGGCAGTTGATGAATATAGCTACTGTATCCTCTGCCGTAGTGTTATCAGTCGCAGCGGCACAGGAGGCAGTAACCTTCCAGATAAATTTATAGTTGCCGGATTTAAGTCCGGTTACGGAGGTTATTGGTTTGTCAGGGTTAACAATTTGTGCTCCGACAGGATTTCCGCTCAGTTGACGCCACATACCTGTACCCGGCGACGGATCCTGCGCCTGTAATGTTGCTGAAGTGGCTCCGCATATTACCTGGTCAGTACCTGCATTAGCGCTAGCAGCCTGATTGCCTACTACTACCGTGGCCTCATTTACGAGTCTCTGTGTACCACAGGAAGCGCTGCTAACTGTAACATAAAAAGTAGTAGTACCAGCAGTGCCCAAAGGCCCGGTAGTAACAGATCTTACGGTACCATCTCCGGTAAAAGAACCTATGGCTACACCCGTATTGGGGCTAGTGCTCCTGTATACCGTATATGTATAGTTTGAATTATTTTCGGTAGATACTTTGATGTTGGTAGCTCCGTTCAGGCAAACAGCACCGCTTTCGGCAGTTACAGCCCGCGTGGTCGATGGCCCCGTTGTAGTTACTGAGAATTGCGATGGCAGGGTATAGCTACAGGTATTAGCATTTGTGTTTATAATAACCAGGCCAAAAGTAGTATTCGCACTAACGGCTCCTGTTGATAATGGAACAAGGCCTGTAGGGGTATTAGCGCCTGGCATTGGAGAGCCAACTAAGTTGCCAGTTGCTTGATTTAATAACTGGTAAGTATAGCCCAGGCGGGTATTAGTGATAGTAGCGCTAAAGGTTGAGTTAGCGCAGCCAGAGGTCGATGTTGAACTAAAAACGACATCGGATAATGGTTGTGGCTTTACTGTAACTGTAGCTGACGAAGTAGAAATGGCATCGCAGGTGGTGCCACTTACTTTGCGTGCTCTGTAAGTTACAGTAACAGTTTTGTTAGCGGTAGTGAGGTTTTCTACCGTACCAGATGTTAGCGTAATTGTTCCATCATTACCTAATACAGAGCTACCAGACTCTACGCCATTTACCAGTAATTTATAAGTAATGCCATACTTGGCTCCCTGTAAATCTGCGGTAATAGTACTTCCACCACAAATGGTAGTTGTGGGTAAAATAAGCTTGGCAATAAGATCAGGCGGACTGCAACCTACCACTACAGGTGTAGCTTTGGCACTCTCACAGGCATCAGTAGCAGACGTTTTATAGGTTGCCGTAACTGATGCGCCGGCAAACACTTCATTTCCATCGAGCCCTACTACAGACCAGTTACCTGAGGCGTCTACCGGAACTGGTGTAAAAGGCGTGCCCTCTATATAAAGCGTAAGCTGTGTGCCTGCCGGTGCCTTACCGCTAATGGTAGTGGCTCCCTGTGTAATAGGACTAATTATAGTGATAGCACCTGTTGGAGCGGCAGCTGATTGAACACTATTTGATACGGCACTTGTAGCCTTGCCCGCTATCTTGGCGCGCGCTGTAATAGGCACACCGGCGGCAATGCCGGCGCCGCTGTTGAGCGACGATACATCCACCACCCAGTTACCACCCGAGGAAACGGTAGCGCTAAGTCCTGTGCTGGTGCCGCTCGTGTAAATGGTTACCACGCTGCCCGGCTCACCAGATGTACCGGAAATTGATTTAATAGCGCCGCAACTTGTAATGGAGTTGATGGTAGGCGTGGCTGTGGTACCTTTGATATAAACCAGGTTTGATGATGAAGAAAGAGCTAACCCGCAACTAAGCGTAACTTCTGATCGGGCATAAATAATATCACCAGGACTAAGAGTCAGGCCAGTTACATCCATTGTCCAAGTATATGGAGCTGTAGTACTTGGAGTTGCCCGATATGTTTGCTGTGTTCCGTTCTTTAGCAAGACTACTGTAATACCAGTTGTATAGGTGGCAAGAGTACCTGTAATAGTGGTGATTTGTTGTGGAGCCTCTGTCAATGTGTTGTATACACTGCCATTTGTACCAGTAACATTCGAAATAGTAGGTACATAGCTATTGACCGGTCCGTTACCGCCATTTTGATAACATAGTTGATTCGACCTTAAAGATTCACAACTCGTTGCTGCGCCGGTTGAGCTCACGGGTGTGGTTGTTATTACATAATTTCCAGCTTTTGAAAGAGTAACGATGTCTGTAACAGAACTCATGCCAGTAGTAGAGGTCGGGAGCGCTGCATTAGCAGTAGTTGTGGTAAAAATGTAAGATCCTTCTAAAGTATACGTATAACCAGTAGTTGACCCGGTTGCAGTATAGATTGAGATTTTTTGGGTTCCGACGTAGGGAGTAGTACCGGTTAGATATTTTGTTTTACTTGTTGTTTGCCCCGTTATAGTGGGAGCAGGTGTAGCCATGCAAATTGCAGGCACCGTAACCGTTATGGAGTTGGAAACGAGGGAAACGCTCTTGTTTGTTGGTGTAACAGTTGCTGTGATGTTGTCGCCAGCGCTGAGAAGTGTGCTGGAGATGGTAATTGACCAACTGCCATTCGCCTGTACTGTAGTTGTTCCAATTGGTGTCGTGCTTCCGTTGCGGTACACATTAATAGTAGACCCTGCCGCTTCCACGGAAGTGCCCGTTATAGTAGTGCTGCCTGTAGTAATTGGTCCGGTTACCACAGGTGCTGCGGCCACAAGCTGCGCAAAACCGGTAGATTTAATTTGGTTCAGGCTAGTCTTCGGGAAGACGCCCATTAGAGCTTTCCATGCGTTCTGCTTGTTATAATCATAAGCCTGGAAGTTCACACCGCCTATATCGGAAACGGAACCTGTAATCCCGCTCTGTGCACTTGTAATTGTAATGCCTGACATACGCAACTGTGTATCTGCTGTAATGCCAGGCAAAACTGAAAGGGGCACGTAGAAATCATAAAAGTAATCTGTATTGCCACCATTGGTAGTGGCAGCAACCGCTCGTTGTGAGAATTGGTCCACGGACCGGCTCCATATCTTTGATCCACCACTAGGTTGGTTTCGGTGGTCGTATACCGCCACATCAAAGTTAGACTCTAGGATAACCTCAAATTCAAAGCCTGGGTTAGGTGTTGTGGTTGGATTGCCGCCTGCTACCAGGTCACCAAATTTCCCGTCGGTATCAATGAGCACACTATACCCTTTAGAAGCTGTGGACGAGCCGCCGAGCCTTAGCCGAAACATAACGTTTGTCCCATCGAAGTAGGTCTGTATAGGAGAGGGAGGAGCCAGATCGGTATGTCCGCCGGTATTGCCAGTATTTAAATCGCCTAAGGGTTCTGTTTCCAGCACCGGCAGTGGGCGGTACGGAATTTCACTCACACTTGCGCCAATATCGTTTGTGCTTGTAAAACCCGTTTTAGAAGTAGATACATACCCGTCTCCGTTCGGGTCCAGCACTTTTTCCCCACCACCTGTAGCGGCTTTATAAATAAAGCCTGGTGTCTGCGCATCAGCTTGGCGGAAAGCTCCTAGGATCAGAAAAACAGTTAAGGAAAGATAAAGTAGGGTGAAATATAAACGGTAAAGTTTTTTTTCCATATTGATTATGTTTGAAGCAATAGAAAGTATATGTATTATTTTACATAAAGTCACCGCATCTGCTTATGCAAGTGAGATGTTGGTTTATGTTTAACCTTTACATGCTAGTTGTTGTTTAATTTAATAATTAATATAAAAATTGTACTAAAGTGTATGTAGGATTTGCCACTATGCTGTTACAAGGGGGCTATATAGTATGTTGATGGTACTGTTTTAAGAGCAGATAGGTTTCTGGATTCAGGCAATTTATACTTGCATCTATCATCGCAACAAAGTAATAATAGGCGGGGTATTGGCATAGTATTAAAACAGAAAAGCCCAGCTGAACGGGTCAGCCGGGCTTTTCTGTTTTAAGCGGTGGGGGTGCTAATTTGCTTTTACAACCTTTATGGCAATCTGTGTTTTTACTCCAATCATTTTCAAAATATACATGCCGCTGCTTACACCAGATAGCGGCAGCTCGCACTCATTAACACCTTTTTGCAGGTTGAGTTTTTGTTTCAGAACAACCGCACCATGCAGATCGAGCAGGAGCAACTGCGCTGCCTCGCTCGTTTCAGCCGATATGATCACACTTAGATTCGTGTGGAACGGATTAGGATAGGCTTTTAAGGCAGTTGCTGTTACCTGTGCTGCTGTTACCGAAATAACTTTGCTTGGCGTTACAGTTCCGTCAAAGTCTACTTGTTTTAAGCGGTAGTAAACGGTTTGTGGCAGTATCTCTTTATCCTCAAATTTATACTTGATCACCTGGTTGCTGTTACCGCTGCCTGCTACCTCGCCGATGGCTTTGAAATCTGTACCATTCAGGCTGCGCTCTACTACAAACTTCAGGTTGTCTTTTTCAGAAGCTGTGATCCACTGCAGCACTACAAAGCCGTTTTCCCGGAGGGCATTGAAATAAGCCAGTTCAACTGGGAGCGGCACAACAAGCGCATCAGTTGGGCTGTTGATCCGGATGGTAAGAGGAGAATCAGTTGTTTTCCCTTTCGCATCTGTTGTGCGGATAGTGAAAGTATAAACACCAGCAGTTAAAGCTGAGGCACTACTTACCGTTATGGCACCCGTGGTTGTATTCAGCGTTGTTCCGGGCGGCAGGCTGCCCGATACTTTCTGAGCACCTATAACGCCTCCGTCAGCATCCGAAACTGTGGCCAGTACGTCATCGTTGCGATATGCGTCATAGTTTTTAGGGCCGGCTACATTGTAGAGCGCCGGGCAGTTTACAGTAATGTTAACGGTGGCTGCAGTTACAGTAGTAGTGCTACTGCAGTTGCTCGTTACGGTCCAGGTAAACTGGTAGGTTCCGGAAACCAATCCTGATACCGCTGTTGTGGCGCTGTTCACGTTTGTTATGGTGGGAGTGTTAGGGCCAGTCACCATCCATTTGCCTGTACCGGGCGCCGGGTCACTGCCCGACAGCGTAGTGCTGGTACCGCAGACGGTTTTATCCGTGCCGGCACTCACCGTTGTGGCTACTCCGTTGGTTGCCTGTACGGTTGCCTCTTGCGTCAGATTGGTCGTACAGGTCGTTGTAGTAGTTCCACTGCTCACCTGCACGGTATACGTATAAGTGCCGGCTGCCAGGTTTCCGGTAGATACAGACTTCACAGTGCCATCGCCAGCTATGCTTGCGCCCACCTGGGTAGTAGTGCCTTTCAGAAACACTTTATAAGTATAACCGCTTTGCGTGGCCACACTGATGGAAGTACTGGTGCCTACACAAATGGAAGCACTGGCGGCTGTCACAACTTTGGTTACGTCGGGCCCGGTAATAGTGATCTTGATCGTCGTAGTAGTAGGGTCCACGTTCTGGGCTTCGCAAGGTTCACCAACCCTTTTGATGATCACGCTATACTCTGTGGTAACTGGTACGGTAACAGCCGGAAAACTCAGGTTGCCATCAGCGGTAGGTTGCAGCAGCGTACCCACTGCTACACCGGAGGTGCTGTTGTATAATTGGTAAGTATAGCCTGCCAGTGCCGATTGCATTGTGATGACAGTAGACAAATTAGGACATCCGCTAGTTACCGAAGCCGCTAGCGCATAGTTCTTTGGTATGCTCGGATATAAGCGGGCTTGCTGCGTTGCTCCAATCTGCGACGTACACTCTGCCCCTACCTTTATCGCTTTTACTATCAAGCTGGTAGGGTCTACGGTAAGTATAGCAGAGGTGAGGCTAATGGCGCCGCCGGTGCCAAGTACCGAAGTGCCGGAAGTTGTTGTTCCGGTGCCATCATACAGGTTATAAACAATGCCCACCTCTGAGGTAGAAAGCTTTACAGTAGCAGAAGTGTTGGGGCAATACCGAACCGCAGAAAGCGAAGCGGTCATTGCTGTGTTAAAAGCCTTGCATTGCACCTTAACTGCAGCAGAGGCAGCACTCTCGCAACTGGTGCCGGAAATAGCTGTTAGGTATACCGTGGCACCTGCAAAGATCTCATAAGGCGATATGCCAGAAGCAGTCCAGGCGCCGGAAGCTGTGGCGGTGGTACTGGTGAGGTAAGAACCGGCTACATAAATCTTAACGGTAGCGTTTGCCGGTGCTGTGCCGCTTAAGCTTGTTGCCCCCTCTGTGATAGTTCCAGTTATAGCTAAGTTAGAGTTTGAGGTTTGGCTGCTAACGGATACCGAGGAAGAAGCAGCACTTTGCATCTTGTTTGGCGCCGATGCTTTTGCCGTAACCACACTATTCGCTGGTATAGCTAATCCGGTAGCTGTCCAGTTGCCATAAGCTGTAACATAAGCATGCGGACCAGTAGGGGAGGCTATTTGGGTGCCACCTACAAAGAGGTAAATTGCCGTTCCAGCCGCCTCCGTCGAAGTTCCTGTTACTGTGCTGGTGGTCCCGCAGTAAGATCCTGTGATGGTAGGAGCGGTGGATTGAGCCATAAACGTAGCAGCATTGGAGCGGGATGACTTTATTGTGGTGTTACATGTATTGGATGTATTTGTAGTATAGGCATAAAAGACATCGTTTACAGCTAGAGTGACACCATTTGTGGCAAAGATGAAGCTCCATGCATAGCTAGTTGTTCCAGTAGTTGCCGTAGCTGCAGCAGTGGCAGTGCCAACCTGAACGCCGTTTTTGTTAATGATGATTGAAGCGCTTGCAGTTGTGGCTGTTCCAGTTAATTGTGTGGAAGTGGTTAATAAGGTAGTGCTGGTTATAGTAGGCGAGACAGGGGTAGTAACGGTTCCATTTCCACCCGTCTGATAACAAATCTGATTTGAACTTCTGGACTCGCATCCTCCATCAGCAGGTAGCACAGTGGCATAGTAAGTGCCGGCTGGTAATGAATGACCTTGCTTGCCAAAATCATACGTCCATATAACGCCTGCTGTTACTGCTGTACTGATCTTTAAAGTATTAGTTTGGGTGTCATAGATGTTAAGTGTCCCTGTTACTGTAGTCGTTCCTGTTAATCCTTTGCTACCACTTGTTGATCCTGTAATAACAGGTGGTTCTGTATTACAAAGTCCAGTTGCAACAACTACTCCCGTAGATGCTAAAGAAACAGACTTTCCTGTTGGCAACACGGTGGCTGTTATGGTCTGTCCCACGGTCAGTACAGCTGAGCCAACTGTTAGCGACCAAGTGCCATTGGCTGCCACAGTTGTTGTGCCTATGCTGGTAGTGCCTTGGTACACAGTAATTGTAGAACCCGCTGCCTCTACCGAGGAGCCGGTAACGGTAGAACTTCCGGAAAGTATAGGGCTGTTAACAACAGGGGCAAGCGCCTTTACAGCTGTAATGCTGCCACTCTGGATGCCAGTGGGACTCGTTGAGGGGAAAGTAGCGATGACGTCTTTCCAGATGCTGATCTTGTTGTTGCCATACGCATCGTCTTTCACACCGCCCACATCTGATACGGTGCCAGTAATACCGCTTTGTGCGCTGGTAATGGTAATACCCGACATGCGAAGTGCAGTAGTAGACGTAATGCCTCCCTTGAAAGCTGTGAGCGGTACATAAAAGTCATAAAAATAGTCCGCATCCCCTCCGCCTTTTGTGGCTGCGATAGACTTCTGGAAATATTGGTCTACCGATCCGCTGAACAAGGTTGTCTGGTTATCTGTCGTGCTGGTGGTAGTGGTTTTGGTATGTTTGATCACCCGCACATCAAAGTTAGTAGCCAGCAGGACCTCATACTCAAAGCCAGGGTTAGGAGAAATGCCGGTAAAGTCGTTGTCACTGTCGATCAGGATACTATAACCCTTGGAGGCAGTAGATTGCCCGCCCAATCTTACCCGAAACAGAAAGTTTGTCCCATCGAAGTATGCGGCAATAGGTGAGCCGCTGGTGCCGGTGTAACTAGAGGTAGCCAGGTCAGTATGGCCGCCACTTGCACCGGTATTCAGGTCGCTCAGAGGCTCGTTTATCATGGCTGGGAACGCACGATAAGGGATTTCACTGTAAGCCGCCCCTTCATCGTTCGTACCGCTAAAGCCGGCAGTAGTTTTCGACACATAACCATCTTTGTTAGGGTCGAGCACCAGATTGCCACCATTGGCAGCGGGCTTATAAATAAGTCCGGGCGTTTGGGCCTGTACCTCCGCATGGAGCAACAGCAGACAGGCAAAAAAGAACAAGGCGAAGATTTGCTTCAATGCGGGTAAAAGGTGCTTTGCTGACACGGTTTAGTTCTGGCTGATGGTAGAAGTTTGTGATACCTAAGATTAAGGGAATGACTACGAGTTTGGTAACTATGAAATATGTCATGCACTTTCACAACATTCATGCGCAGATTTCGTAGCAGCTCTGCCATGCCAAATTCTTATCCAAGTATAAAAGTAATTTGATATTAATTGTACTAAAAAAAAGAAAAGCAGGGCTGCAATGTATTAACCGGGTTCGTATCAACAGAAAAGTGTACAGGAATGGGAATGGTTATTCCAAATAATGGAAAAACCATTTATTATATATCTGAACAGGATTTAGAAGGAGTGTTGCAGTAGTAGAAACTACACGATGCGCAGGAGAATACTGGCCGCATTTCCGCCGAAGCCAGCGGCATTAATCAAAACCCGTTTTATAGATAGGGCCGAATGGGCTGGCAATATACTGGCGTAGCGAACAGCCGGATAGGTCTGTGTTCTTAATATATGAAGGGCATACTGCAGGCTCAGCGCTCCGGAGGCACCAAGCGTATGGCCTATCAGCCATTTATTAGTGGTGATCGCGGGTGTGTCTTTGCCAAAGACAGCAGCAATAGCGGCGAGCTCAGCTTTGTCGCCTGCGCGGGTGCCGGGCGTGTGGGTGATGACCAGGTCTACGTGCTGGTCTGGCTCTGGCAATTGGCTTAGCGCATGCCGCATCGATTTCTGAAAATTAATGCCTTCGGCCGAGATACCCGTCTTGCTGACAATTTTCTCAAAGCCGAGTCCGATAGCTTCCACAATTACATCGCCGCTTTGTAGCGCTGCTGCCGGTACCTGCTCCATGGCAAGCACAGCAGCTCCTTCCCCCAAGGTGAACGTGTTCTGCTTCTCCAGTGCATAAGGCTGGCAGGGGTAAGGGTGATCGGCCAGTTTAGAATAAATGCCAACAGCTTTCATCTGGGCGATAGTAAAGGGCGTAAGCGGGGCTTCGGTACCGCCAGCCAGAAAACGCTGGGCCATGCCAGCTTTGAGCCAGGCCACGCCGTTAGCCACTGCCATTAATGCCGTGCTGCAGGTTATCGAATGACTGATCTGGGCGCCACCTGCATTTACAGCATGCGCCACCCAACTCGAAAGGTTGCCCAGGGTGGTGGTAGGAGAAGCGCTGGGTGTAAGGCTTCCGTCGGGGCCTTGCTGGTAGTTGCTGAAGTGGTGCTCGAACAAACCTGTAGCGCCGCGCGAAGAGCCGATGTTTACGGCCAGATCATCCGAAGCCGCCTCTTTGTCCTGGAGCCATTCTGCTTGCGCGGCAGCCTGTTGCGCAGCATAAATAGCCAGGTGCACAGAGCGGTCGAGCTGCTTATAATTGGGGTTTGAGGCGATTAGCTCCTGCAGGGCTGCTTCGGCGGAAGCAGGAAGCGCGGCAACAGGCGTAGGCTGCCCGTTGTGCCGGATTGCAGTGAAAGCAGGCTTTCCCAAAGTATAAGCTGCCGCGGTGGTGACTTCATCATGCCCCAGTGGAGAGATAGCCCCGCAGCCCCTGATCACGATATGTGCTTTCGCATCTTCCAAATTGCTGGCAAAGGTAAGGGATAAATGGCGAACTTTATGCCTGTTTCCAGCCCTTTGGTGGAGCTATCAACCTGAAGTGTCAATGAGGAGCGCTGTCAACGCAAATTACCTCCACATGTATAGACGCTTAATCGTGCAGCATTGTCAGGTCCGGGCGCGGGTACTGGTTCTTGCCCGACACAACTTCCTGCATCCCAAGTATAACCTGGTATACCTGGTCTAATTGGGTATCAGTTATGCAGTAGGGCGGAATAATATAGATGATATTGCCCAGCGGCCGGAGCAGCACGCCCTGATCTAAGCCAAAACTGTACAGGGTATCCCGCAGATCGCTGAAATAGGAGGTGCCGCCATCCTCGAACTCCACCGCCAGAATGGTGCCCTGCTGGCGCACTTCTTTTACAAAATTCAGTTGCCGTATCTCCTGGGCAAATGCCTGGTGCCGCTGCTGAATGCGGGTTATACTTTGCTGCGTTTCTTGCTGCAACAGCAGATCTAAACTAGCCAGACCGGCGGCGCAGGCTACAGGGTTGGCAGTATAGCTGTGCCCGTGAAAGAGGGTCTTGCTCTTGTCATCGTGCAGGAAAGCTTCGTAGATCTTCTCCGAAGCAGAGGTAGCGCCTAAGGCCATGGTGCCGCCCGTTAAACCTTTGGACAGGCATACCATGTCGGGCTGGCGCTGCAGGTACTCAGAGGCGAAAGTGCGGCCGGTGCGGCCAAAGCCTGTCATCACTTCATCGGCAATAGTCAGGATGTCGTGCTGCTGGCAGATATCGAGCAGGCGGTCCAGCACTTTAGGTGTATACATCACCATACCCGCAGTGCCCAGCACCAGCGGCTCATAGATAAAGGCTGCAATGTTATCGGCTTTGGCGGCCTCGGTGAGTTGCTGTACCGTTTCTGCCTCTTTGCCCGGTACCGGCACATCAATGAATGCCACATCAAACAAATAAGACCAGAAGGGAGCAGTAAACGCGCTGCGGGCACTCACAGCCATGGCGCCAAAGGTGTCACCGTGGTAGCTGTCACGAAAGGCTACGATCTTCTTTCTGGGCGTACCGAGATTGTTCCAGTACTGGATCGCCATTTTCAGGGCCACTTCTACGGCAGTAGAGCCGTTATCAGAATAAAAGATACGTGTCTGGCCTTGCGGCAGAATCTGTAGCAGGCGCTCGGCAAAAGTAACGGCGGCGGGATGCGTGAAGCCGGCAAAAATAACGTGCTCCAGCACCTGCAACTGCTCCGCTACTTTTTGGGCAATGTATGGGTGCGCGTGGCCGTGCAGGTTTACCCACCACGAAGCAACGGCATCTACATACGTTTTCCCATCCTCGGCGATAAGCAGCGCGCCCTCGCCCCGCACAATGGGAACGGGCAGGGCGGCGGTTTTCATCTGCGTATAAGGGTGCCAGATGGTGCTTTGGTCGCGTTCGGCTAAATTCATTGTAGAGGATTTAAGACACAGGACATCAGACACAGAAATTGATCAGCTGATGGCAGATGTTCAGCTCATATCCGTTGGCCCGTTCATACTAAAAGGAAATCGTTTTTGTAGAGTTTTGGCTTATAGCTTGTGTCTTTGGGTTGATACTTTATCGCAGGTATTCTTCAAATTCTCTGGCATACGCCGCCACCGTATCTTTGCAGAAATCAGCTTCCTGGCGAATGGAGGGCAGGCGGCGCAGGCCGGTATACTTCACGATAAAATCTTCGGAAGTGACATTTTCTTCGCCGTTAAAGATGATGCCTGCTACCGGAATTTTACGGTAGCGCAATACTTCGGCTGTGAGCAGCGTATGATTTATACTTCCAAGATAGTTGCGGGATACCAGTACCACCTCAAGGCCTAATTGTTGCACCAGGTCCAGCATCAGGAAACGTTTGTTGAGCGGCACCATCAGACCACCGGCACCTTCCACAATCAGGTTATTGCTGGTTTGGGGCAGGTGCATGGCATGCACGTCAATCTCTATGCTTTCGGCAGCTGCAGCGCGATGGGGAGAGGCTGCCATTTTCAGGCGATAAGCTTCCGGGTGAAATACGGAGACAGGGTTAGACACCAGACTCATAACAGTGTCGGTGTCTGTAAAGTCAAGCCCACCTGCCTGCACAGGTTTCCAATAATCGGCCTGAAGGGCTTCGGTGAGTATGGCGGCGGCAACTGTCTTGCCCACGTCCGTACCGATGCCTGTCACAAAATAGCTTTTCATATTCCTTTGGCTATGGCCTTCACGAGGCCCTCAATTTCTTCTGCTGTATTAAATGCGTGCACAATTATCCGCAGGCGCTCCAGGCCTTTCGGCACCGTGGGGCTGAGGACAGGGCGCACGTCAAATCCTTGTTGCTGCACCTGCGCTGCCAGCGCTTTCAGCTTCGCGGTACCGCCTTCTTCCGTAAAAACAGAAAGTATGATACTCTTTTCAGGAGCACAGCGAATGCCTTCTAAGTTATTCAGTTGCTCAAATAAATGGGCTGCGTTGCTTTTTGCCTGTTGCCGTTCCCGGTCTAACTCCGGGAGCAGCCGGTAAACACATTTCAGCGCTAGCAAGGCATGTGTGGGCAGTCCGGTAGTATAAATAAAGGCGCGGCTGTAGTTGATTAGAAAGTCGCGCAGCACTGCTGGCCCCACCACCGCGGCACCATGGCTACCCATTGCTTTGCCATAGGTAACGACCTGTGCAAACACCTGTTTCTCTAACCCTAAGGCTACTGTTAATCCTTCTCCGCTAGGGCCGTAAAGCCCGACAGCATGGGCTTCGTCTACTATTAATGCTGCGTGATGCTCTTCACACAGCTGCGCCAGTTCCTGCAGCGGCGCTGTGTCGCCGTCCATCGAGTAAACCGACTCCACCACCACGTATAACTGTCCGGCCGCATACTTCAGCTTTTGCCGCAGGTCGGCTATGTTGTTGTGCCGGAAGCTGTAGCTTTTCGCAAAGCTCAGCCGCAGGCCGTCCTTCATCGAGGCATGGCTGGCCTCGTCGTAAAAAACGGTGTCGCCGCGCTGGGGCAGGGCCGACAGGAGCCCGACGTTCGCCGTGTACCCGGAGTTAAACAGCAGCGCAGCTTCCATGTGGTGGAACCGGGCTATTGTTTCCTCCAGTTCCTCGAACAAAAGGTGATTACCGGATAATAGCCGGGAGCCCGTGGCACCCAGCGGCAGGTGCGTATAAAGCCCCTCTTCCTGCTGAATGCAGGCCCGCAGGGTTTCGCTGCGAGCCAGGCCGAGGTAATCGTTCGAGCAAAAGTCGATCAGGCCGGCGGTAGTTTTAAGCTGCCGCAGGTTCCCCTGCGCCGCCCGCTCTGCCAGCTTCTGCTCCAACTTATATGATAAGGGTTGGCTTGACAAAGGACAATAGAATAAAGACTGAATGTCGGTTTAGAAAAAGTCTTTTGTCAGGTACTCCTTTGTTTAAATCAGCAAACCGGTTGCTTTTCTTCTTTAAAGGATTTGCGTGGAGTAAGGCCCAGCAGTTGGAACATCGCCTTGTCCTGATCGAAATCCGGGTTTGGCGTAGTCAGGAGTTTTTCGCCGGTGAAGATGGAGTTGGCACCAGCCAGGAAGCACAGCGCTTGCTCGGTCACGTCCATCGCCTCACGGCCCGCCGACAGGCGCACCATCGACTTCGGCATCAGGATACGGGCAGTCGCGATCATACGCACCATTTCCCACACCGATACGCGCGGTTGGTTCTCCAGCGGCGTTCCTTTTACCGGCACCAGTGCATTCACCGGCACCGACTCCGGGTGCTGCGCCATGTTTGATAAGGTATACAGCATGCCGATGCGGTCTTCGTCTGTTTCGCCCAGGCCGATAATGCCGCCGGAGCACACCGAAATACCCGCTTTGCGCACGTTGTCGATGGTATCTAATCTGTCGTCGTAGGTGCGGGTAGTGATGATGCTGGCGTAGTTATCTTCGGAGGTATCCAGGTTGTGGTTGTAGGCATACAAGCCGGCTTCTTTCAGCCGCTCAGCCTGGTACTCGTTTACCATGCCTAGTGTGCAGCATACTTCCAGGCCTAGGTCATTCACGCCTTTCACCATGTCGAGCACCTTGTCGAAGTCGCGGTTGTCGCGTACTTCGCGCCAGGCCGCACCCATGCAGAAACGGGTAGATCCCCCATTCTTCGCCCGCTGTGCCGAGGCCATTACCTGTTCCTGGCTCAGGAGTTTGTGCACATCTACACCCGTGTTATAGCGGGCCGCCTGCGGACAATAAGCGCAATCTTCGGGGCAGCCGCCGGTCTTCACAGAAAGTAAGGTGCAAACTTGTACCTCCCCGGTCGCCTGGTACTGCTTGTGCACATTGGCCGCTTCTACAATCAGCTCCAGCACCGGCTTATAGTAAATTGCTTTTATCTCTTCCAGGCTCCAGTCGTTGCGGAGGCCTTGGTTCAGTCCGTTTAGCATCATGGTACTCGTGTTTAGGTTGCGAAGGTAATTTGAAGATTTAGGAATTAAAAATCAAACCTATGGGTAGGTTTGGTGGATAATTTACTAAGTAACTCAGCAGGTGCGGGTTTTCTGTGGAAAAATTGGTTTGTGAATTTGTGCGGAAATAAAAGTAGCAGGGGAAGGTGGCTTGTTAGGGAAATTTATAGTAAGGGTAATTCTGAACTGCTCCTGTTTACTAGTTGAAGCTGATTTTATGCTGCTTGATGATAGGAATAGGTGTTGATAGGAGTTGGTTTATACTTATGCTGGGTTTGTAGCTTAGTATACTTTGTAGTTTACTTATACTTCCTATTATACTTGATAGCAGTGGTTTATACTTTAGCAGGCAGGCTATACTTGGTAGTGTTGGTTTGCTCCTTGGTTTTATACTTGTCTTGTTTCACTTCTTACTTTAGAGCGCTCTAAGCCCGCGCGGACACGTCCTGGGGGTGCAGGGCCCCCCGATAAGGGCATCGCGCGGTGGCGTGAACCTGCGCTTGCGCGCTGCCCTCCGGGCACCGGAACCCGCCAAGGCGCTCAACCCAAGGACTGGAATTTTTCTCATAGCTCACGTTTATACTTGTGGTCAGGTATAAACTAGTATACTGGTAAGAATACTGGCGCGAGTCTCCAGATTCATGACTAAGAGTGAAGGTGAAGTCTCAAACTTTACTGGCCAGAAGGGACAAAGCAGCACCACGAGCAAAGCTCCTGCTAATCCATACTTCTCTTCCATCTACAGCAGAATACCCTCCTTGAGGGGGTATAGAGGTGTTCCTGATCGGCCATAACTACAAAGCATTCTCCTTAACTAAAGCAATTACAGGCTTCCCTCCTTCGGCAAGCAAGAACGCGAGTTCGAAGCTTACGAGCGTAGCTCTGAGGAGCAGGGGTGGTTGGACCCGGAACTACAAGGCATACACTTGACCAGCAGCAATACCAGCGTTCGCTCCTGAAATCATAAACGACCTTAACGGTGGTACCGAAACAGCAGGTTTAATGTCTACTGGGCTACCAGTTCCTTCTTTTTGCCTAACAGCGCCTGCAGTATAAGCCCGAACAGGATGACGCAGCCGCAGCCGATAACATTGAACCACAGGAAAGCGATTTCAGTGTAGAAGTGACAGTATAGCACGACCAACTCAGCGGCCATGGCAGCCCAGAAAACGGCGTTGCCCCGGATGCGCTTAAAGTAAAAAGCCACCAGGAAAATACCCAGAATGGTACCGTAGAAGATGGAGCCGATAATATTCACCGCCTGGATCAGGTTATCGAGCAGGGAGGCATAAGTAGCGAACAGAATCGCAATTAATCCCCACGCAACTGTAAACAGTTTGGAGGCTCTGAGGTAATGAGTTGCACTGCCGCTTTGTTTGACGGAACGTTTGTAGATATCCACCACCGACGTAGAGGCCAGTGCATTCAGTTCTGATGAAGACGACGACATGGCTGCCGAAAAGATCACAGCCAGCAGCAGCCCCACCAGCCCGGTCGGGAGGTACTTCATGACAAAGGAAATGAAAACATAATCGGTGTCTTTTGTCTCTGCCGCCGGCGTTGCTTTTTTAATGACGCCTTTTACCTCTTCCCGAACTGCTTTGGTGGCCATGGTCAGGGCATCTACTTTGCTTTGGGCTGTGGTGATAGCTGCGTCATTGTCAGCCTTTACTGCCGCCACCAACCCCTGTATGGCTTCCTTTTTTTGTGCATACACGGTGTTATACTTGGTTTCAAGCCCGCGCAGCTCACTTGCGTAAGGTGTGGCGTATACTTTGTTCTTGGCAGCTTCGTTGAAAAATACCGGCGGCTGGTTGAACTGGTAGAACATGAACACCATCACCCCGATGAACAGGATCATGAATTGCATTGGTATCTTCAGCAGGCCATTAAATAACAGCCCCAGCCGGCTCTCGCCAACGGATTTGCCGCCCAGGTAGCGGGCCACCTGGCTTTGGTCGGTGCCGAAGTAGGACAGTGCCAGAAACAAGCCGCCCGTCATGCCGGACCAGAAGTTATAGCGGTCGTCCCAGTCAAAGGAAAAGTCCACGATATTCATTTTGCCCATTTTGCCAGCCACTGCTACGGCATCGCCAAAGCTCACGTTCTGGGGCAGGTAGTGCACCACCATAAAACCGGCTACCAGCATGCCACCCATCATTACGGCCATTTGCTGTTTCTGCGTTACGCTCACCGCCTTGGTACCACCCGATACGGTATAAATAATCACCAGCACGCCAATAACCAGGATCGTCGCCGTCAGGCTCCAGCCTAGCATGGTAGAGAGGATGATGGCTGGTGCGTAAATGGTAATACCAGCAGATAGCCCCCGCTGTACGAGGAAGAGCAGCGCCGCCAGGGTACGCGTCTTCAGATCGAAGCGGTTCTCCAGGAACTCATAAGCGGTAAATACGTTGAGCCGATAAAAAATTGGGATAACGGTGATGGAAATGATCACCATGGCGATCGGTAAGCCAAAGTAAAACTGCACGAAGCGCATGCCATCTTCGTAGGCCTGCCCGGGGGTGGATAGAAAGGTGATGGCGCTGGCCTGCGTGGCCATCACGGACAGGCCGATGGTCCACCATTTCATGCTGTTATCGCCTTTGAGGTAGCCTTCTATGTCGCTGCTGCCGCGGGTTTTCCAGACGCCGTAAATGACAATAAAGCCTAACGTGCCCAGCAGCACAATCCAGTCAAGCAGCTTCATGCGTAAAGCCTGGTGATGAGGTAGAACAAGCCGACCAGAAAAGCCAGGTTGCCCAGCACCAGCCAGTACATACCGGACCAGCTCTTAAAAAAAGGTGGCTTCTCCAGAGGTGCTTCAGTATCAACAGGTGGTGTTTTCTCTTGCATAAGGTGCTTTTATAATGTCTTTCTACCTGATCAGGATTTACAGAATGTTCGGTTTAGCAAGGGAGAACCGCACTTTGCTAAACCTATAGCGGCTTTTTACAACAGTTATACTTCTTTCCGCCGCAATATTTATACTTGCCCTGTACATACTGTAAGGATCTGGCTTTTCCCTTTTATATCAGAAACGTGTTTGTCTACTTAGCTGCTTTGGTGTTCTTGTCATCACTGTTCTTCCCCAGCGAGATCAGGTTGGTAAACAGGCGGTACGCGCCCGGCACACCGGCAGGCAATTCGCGGAAAAAGACATAACCGGTATAGATGTAGTTTCCTTTGCCATAGGGCGCTACCAGCAAGCCGCCATTCAGCGGCGCTTCACCGGGGTCGTTGGACGACAAAACAGGGACGAACTCTTTGCCCCACTCATTCGCGAAATAAGTGCCGCGCTCCTGCACCCATCCTTCAAAATCCTGCTGCGTGATCTTATTTGGAGTATTCAGGACAGGATGATTGGGAGCCAGGAAACGGATGGGCGCTTCTTCTACGGTCACACGATCGCGGGAGATGGTGAGTGGATAGGGAGCAATATTTGGCGTTACCAGCCCATAGTTGTTGTTATACTGCACAATCAGGTTGCCGCCGTTTTTTACATATTCCAGCAGCACAGGCTGCCAGAATTTAAGCCGGTCTACGGTGTTGTAGGCCCGCACGCCCGTAATAATGGCATCATACTGCTGCAGGTTGCTCAGGCGCATGTCCTCGTCGTGCAGCAGCGTTACATGATAGCCGATCTGTTGCAGACTGGCCGGGATCTCATCGCCGGCGCCCATGATATAGCCGATCTGCTGCCCTTGTTTTTTCAGGTCCAGCTTCACGATCTTGGCAGTGGCATCGGGGAATTTTACCTGGGCCGGAATATGGCTGTAGTTGATCTCCTTCAACTCCTGCGCATAGTCTTTCCCGTCTACCGTGGCAATAGCTTTCAGTTCTGCCTCCTGCTGCCCCTGTGGCGGATACACCATAAAGCGCACCTGCTGTTCGGCTCCTTTTTCCTTCAGGTCAAAAGGCACCTTGGCTGGCTCCACGCGCCATCCTTGTGGCAGTTGCAGTTTTACGCTCCCGCTCAAATTCTCTTTTCCGGCTTTTACCACTACTTGCACTGGCTTTGGGTCCTGGCTGGCAAACATGTATACTTTGTCGGATACGTTCACGAATACCGGTGGCATCACCACAAAGGGGCGGTATACTTCGCCAGCCACCGGATCGGTCCGTTTGTATACCACTGGCACGGTCATGGTAAGCGGCTGCCCGGCTATCTGCAGCGCAAAGGTTACCTGAGCGGCTGGTGCGTTCTCCGGCATGCCAACTTCCTGCTGATTTTCGATGGCAAACATACCCAACGTGCCTGGCTTGCGCAGCCAATAAGGTTGCGAGTAGGGCATATTCTGCGGCAAGGTGGCCGATGCGCTAAACTTCAGCGGCTCGTTGGGGGCCAGGTTTTGGTTTAAAGTAGAGTCTTTAGAGGCGAAAGTATAGTTGACGTGCTGCAGCGTAACAGGTATGGCCGAGCGGTTGATGGCTTCTACCTGCAGCTTTACAGGGGCGCCGGGCGCGGCGGCATAGTCGTTTGCTGTTACCTCTAAGTATAGGCCCATTGCCTCCTGCATTACATCTTGCAGCGCGTTCTCTTTCACGCGCTTCCAATAGCTGTCCGGCAGCTTGTCCAGTTCTTTTTTTGCGGCAATCAGCGTAGGCACCACGGCCGCAGGTTCTGTAGGCTTGTACATGTCAATGGCTTTCTGAATCAGCTGTGCTACTTTACTTCCTCCTTTTACGCGGCCCCAGGTGGTGTTCACGCCATCCAGCAGGTTGCTTTCTGCTTTATCGCCTTTCACCAGCTGAAAGTATTCGGTCGCGCTGCCCCGTGAGCCCGTGGAGCCGAAACCCTGGCTTTTATGCATGCTGCGGCTTTCTGCGGCAATCTCGCCATACGACTTTCCTAGCAACGGATTATAACCGCCCACATCTACTTTCAGCAGGTCTTTGCCAAACTTCTCAAACTCTTCCTGGCTCTTAAACGACCACACACCTGTATTCCAGAGCAGGCGCTTAGGCTGCCACACCTCCACATACTTCAGTTGTTCCGGAAAGCGCTTCGGGTCGCCGGCAGCGTCAAACGCTTCTGCTGCAAGTATGGCGGAAGCGGTGTGGTGGCCATGCCCGGCGCGGGAATCGGGTGGAAAACGGGTGATCATCACATCAGGCCGGAACTTGCGGATGGTCCAGACCATGTCGGCCAGCACCTGCTCCCGGTCCCAGATCGTGAAGGTCTCTTCCGGATTTTTGGAAAAGCCGAAGTCGTTGGCACGGGTAAAAAACTGGTGGCCGCCGTCCGTGCGGCGCGCCTGCAGCAGTTCCTGCGTACGGATAATGCCCAGGTCCTCACGTATTTCCGGCCCGATCAGGTTTTGACCGCCATCGCCACGCGTAATGGCCAGGTAGCCTGTATTGTATAGTTTCTCATTACTTAGGTACGCGATCAGGCGCGTATTCTCATCATCCGGGTGTGCGGCCACATACAGCACGGAGCCTAGTACGTTCAGTTTTTCAAGGTCCTGCAGTATTTTGGCTGCAGAGGGTTTGACAGGGGCCTGCGCCTGTAGTTGCGCTACATATAAGCAAGAAAGCAGCAGCAAGGCAAAGCGTCGCAGAGAAGTTATTTTCATTCTGGTTTTCATCTGTTTGTTCAAGGCAGCAGATCAAGCTGCCCTGTAAATCTATAAAATTTAGCTGTGCTATTACAGCTTATCTTTTGCGCTTCTCTAATCCTTTGCTGTAGCCGGGCTAATTGTTAAATCTAGGCGTATGCCTCCCGCGTATGTATGCAGCCAGATGTATGGAACAATTTAGAGTTTTAACATAAAAAAAATTGTATGAAAAATCTATGAAAAACATTGTATTTATATTCAAGATCTTATATGTTTGTAATGCCCGAAGAAATAATTGCTGTTTTTACTGATTAAAGGATAAACTCTAGTATATTTAAGAACAGGACAGGGTAAAGATGCAATTGGCCAGCTTTTTTTAACAGGCACCACTAAATCAGATATATTTTACACTTATATGCCGAACCTGCGAGAAAGCAATATTGAGGACTTTGCGTACGAGTACCTCTACTCTTACTACAGTGCCAGCCACACCACAAAAAACGTCCTTATTGGCAAGGCTGAAAAAACAAAACAAGATGCAACAGCTGATGGCCTGGCGGCATTAAAAACAGCTGGTGGTGATGTATTCATAGCTACCCTGAACACCCGGCATTCGCCTAAACTTGCAGCCCTGCTCACCAAGTATAAAAACCACGGCATTAGCAGGCTGCGCTACGGTACAGCCCTTTTTCTGTTTGCCTTCGCATTGGTAGTCGGGAAAATAACCGGGCACTGGGCATTGTTGTATGTAGTGCCTGTGTTAGTGGCCCTTGTCGGGCTTGCCTGCCATTCACTGCTAGAGGAGCGGTATCTGAAGCGCAAGGTGGAGCAACTGGTAGATGATCTGAAGCGGATTCCGGCGAATGAACAGTGGTTGGGCCTCTCGGTTAGCAGCCTTACCTTCCGCAATAATGCCCTAGCCACTCATCTGCTTAATGTCTGCAAGCGCCGTGGTATTGGCCTTATAACAGTAGGCAAGCGGGCCAAAGTTGTGCAGCTGCACGTGCCCCGTACTATACCTTGCCGTCGTGGTGATTTTCTTTCTTATTATGCAGCTGAAGATCAGATTCGCAAAGCTCTTAACGACAATTCCGTATTGCGGGTGGCTTAACACTTCTGCCGCCACCACTTATAAAAGAAGGCCTCTTGTGTTTGTAACAAGAGGCCTTCTTTTATAGTACTAAACAGACGAACCTATAAACAAACTTATGACACTTATATTATTAATCATTCTGGCCATAATTATAATAGGGGTGATCTTCTGGTTTAAGGCCAAAACACCTAAATAAGTTACCTTCAGCCCATGCACCAGGCGTATGTACTTCGTTTTCTTGAGGACCTGCAGCAGCATAACAGCAAAGCCTGGATGGATGCGCACCGCGATAGATACCTGCAGGCCAAAAGCTATTTTAAAGAACTGGTAGAAGAGCTCCTGGTGCAGCTCAGGACAATTGATCCGGACCTGCACGCTACATCTACAGCCGAGTGTCTATTCCGGATTAATAAAAATGATTTCTCAAAAAAAGGAGAGGCGCCTTACAAGGGGTACTTTGCAGCGGGTATTTCTCCGGGTGGGCGCCATTCGCCTTTGGCAAACTACGTGCTCGTGCTGGAGCCCGGCAACAGGTCCAGGGCAGGAGGGGGCATCCGGAAGCCGACACCAGCTCAGCTAGAGCTGATCCGGCAGGAGATAGATTACAGCCCGGGCGACTTGGAAGCTATACTAGCGGAGCCACAGATGCATGAGCAGTTCGGCGGCTTACAGGGCGTGCAGCAGAAAGCAGCGCCCAGAGGCTATGCCAGGTCACATCCCGCCATCGACCTGCTCCGTTACAAGGGCTACCAGGTGCTTCACTTTTTTGATGATGGGGAAGTACAGCAGCCGGACTTTAGCAGCAGGCTGCTGCCCCTTTACAGGCAGGTGGTGCCGCTGCATACTTTCTTAAACCGTGCCTTAACTTAAAAAACGTGAAACAGACCTCCTCTTGCGTACTGCTGCTAGCCCTTATGCTTGTACTACTTAGCTGCGGGGGCAATGCGCCCGACCACGTCCCCACTACATCACCAGATGTTCGTGGCTATGTTACCAATATAAAACGGACAGCCAGCAATGGCAGTGGTGCTACAGCTGTGGTTCTCTTAGAGTCTTTGGAAGATACAGACACAAAGCACCAGCAGGTAAGTATAAGGATTGATGCGCACACGCTGGTGGAAGACGGGGAAGGAGCTCCCATGCAGATCGAACAGCTGCGGGAAGGCCATGCAGTAGAGGCATGGCTGGAGGACGACCAGCTGAAGTCGGCAGGGCCGGTGCAAGGTACCGCAAAAGCAATACGCATAAAACAATAAAGCATGGCTGATACCTACCACTGGCACCGCGTTTTTACCTCTGAAGCCGAAGCCAAAGCAAGCCTGCCTCTGCGGCAGATGCGGCAGTATGAACTGGATGGGCAGGAAGTATGCCTTGCCCATACTTTTGCCGGTTTCTTTGCTTTAAAGGACGCCTGTCCTCACCTGGGCCACTCGCTGAGCAAAGGCACCACCAATTACCTGAACGAGGTGATTTGCCCCTGGCATAGCTACCGCTATAACCTGGCCAGCGGGCGCGAATGCGACTACCGCAGCCGCTCTGCCGTAACTTATCCGGTAGAAGTGCGCGCAGATGGCCTTTACATCGGGCTACCTGCCAAAGCAGCAGAATAGCCCTTTTTCTTCCGCTCACCCGGCTGCAAGTATAGTACACGAAATACTTAGCTATAGTGATACTGCTTTACTAGCCCGGAACGTATAGTTAGCGCCGGGTAACCATGTTTATATCCGGGTAGGTCTGCATGAAAACTATCCCCAGTGTCTCGCCTTTTTACTACGAGTTTGCCGCACAGGTAAATAGCTGGCCAGCGCGTGTACAACTGCTACGTGCCGCCGGCGATAGTTTCGTAGCGTTTGAAAAGCACGACAGCTGGATCGAGGCGAAGTGGGCCGGGCACATTGTGGCCGATGATGTAGTAACAGCTGCGAAGCTGCTCTTGCAACTGCTGCAGAAGGTGCCCTGCTATGGACTATTGAATGATAAGAGTGAGGTAACCGGCGACTGGCAGGAAGCCAATGATTGGTTAGAGTTTGAGTGGCTGCCTCAGGTGCTTCAGGCTGGCCTGCGGTGTATAGCCCATGTGTATTCCGAAAATATGTTCAGTCGCCTTTCTGCCCGCGACCTGCAGCAGCGGCTCATGCCCAGTCTGCAGATGCAGAACTTCAGCGACCACGCGCATGCGATGTCGTGGCTGCAAAACTGTTTGTCCTGCCGCCTGCAAGATAAGGAGCCCGGGCCTGCCGGCAACTTTTAGCCCTATAAGTGCTTGCATTTGCAAACTGCTCCAGGGCTTATGTTGCTTGATAAGTGGCATCAGCCGCGTGTAGCGGTACGATAATACAGGTTGCCGGCTAAATATAAAAAATACTAAATAATAAATGCTTGCAGCGTTTTAAATGCAGAATTCATCGCTTAGATTTATACCCTGTTCCTTCACTAGGAGTTATCCAGGATGAGACAGTGTAAGTTGATCAACTATAGTATAAAATACCCGTTACATGCGCATAGAGCAGCAAGGTCAAGCATCTTTCGCCTCTGAGGCGGAGCCGCTGGAATTAAAGAACTCGCAAGGAGTTGCATTCCTACACCTCTTCTACAAGCGTGACTTTCTTGTTGCCAGGTGGTTTGGCTATATCACGGCAGAAGATGTGGTACTGGCGGCCAGCGCCTACCTGGACCTTATGCACCAGGCACCCTGCCCGAAACTTCTCAACGATAAAACCGACATCTCCGGCGACTGGCAGGAAGCCAATGACTGGCTGGAGTTTGAATGGCTCCCGGAAGTTGTGGCAGCTGGCCTGAGTTGTATGGCGCATGTTTACTCCTCTAATATGATGAGTCACTTGTCAGAAATAGACTTGTATAAGCGGGCTGCCCCGCAACTACAGCTGGCAAGTTTCACCATCACCGAAGCAGCCGAAGACTGGCTGGAACAATGCCAGCCTGCCTGACGACGACTAGTGAGCAGTGCTGGCAATAACAGCCGGTGCCTCTACAGAGATCTCTACTGTATCAAGCACCACTTCCAGCATGGGCGCTTCTACTGCCTTGTAAGTAGCAGGTGTTACCTGTTGGGCAGCTATGGCTTTGGTGCCGGGCTGTGCTACACGTGTGGTTTCCTGACATACATAACCGAAACCAAATAAGTAAATCGAAAGAATAGCTAAAATTTTCATGGCTTTATTTTTTAGTTGTGAAACATTGTTTGATGATTCAAAGATATTATATAGTACTATGCTTTGCAAGGTACTCTTGTATTAGAAGCTACTGATTTATACCAACAACTCTTTTTTGTCCGTAAAGGGGCTGATTATGTGGACGAACAACCTATAATTTTTTCAGCTATTTTATGGATTCCATCTCTGCTGTGGCTGCTCTGTACCTTTGTGCTTCTGTCGCTACGCTGCGGCAGGGTAGCGGGCACGTGCAAGTATAGGCATGTTTATACTTCCAGCGCAGGTACATAAAAGCCCTCTCACGCTTGGAAAGCGCTTCTTTTGCCGCTGTGCCGGTATGGGTGTAAACACATAGCTGCTGTGCCCGTACTAAACTCCTGTAGTAATTATCAAACAAACCAGACGCAATGAGTAAGGACGAAGAAGGTATACCACCAGGATGGAATTATAACCCTGCTAGTTGGGGACAGCGCCTGCCCATAGTAGGGCTGGCGGTCATCGGATTTGGCATTGCCACCTATCTGTCCCTGTTTCAGCTGCACGTTTTTTCTACTGTTTGGGAGCCATTCTTTGGCAACGGCAGCCACAAAGTGCTTACCTCCGGTGTGGCTAAAGTGCTGCCTATACCTGATGCCGCCCTTGGAGCCCTGGGGTACCTTTCTGATGCGGTATCAGGAGCAGTTGGTGGTCCGAAGCGCTGGCGAACCATGCCTTGGATCGTGATCTTGTTTGGTATGCTGGTGGGGCCACTGGGCATGATCAGCATTACCCTGGTAGTTTTGCAACCGGTTATATACAATGCCTGGTGTACGCTCTGCCTTTGCTCTGCCGCTATTTCAGTGATCATGATCGGCCCGGCAATGGATGAAATGCTAGCCAGCCTGCAATACATGCGGCGCGTAAAAGATGCTGATGTATCGTTGTGGAAAGCCTTTTGGGGCTATAAAAGTGTACAAGGGAAAGTAAACTGATTATGTGGGCACAAATTATTAATGCATTGCTGGGCATCTGGCTCATGGCCGCTCCGGCTATACTTGGTACCGATAAAACCATTGCCAACAACGAGAATATTGTAGGGCCGCTTATCGCTTCCTTTGCTATTATTTCGTGCTGGGAGATTACGCGCGTGGTGCGCTTGTATAACCTGCCGCTGGGCGCCTGGCTATTGCTGGCCCCCTGGGTGCTGGGGTATCATAATACCACCGCCACATTAAACGAAATGGGCGTGGGACTACTGGTGATCATCCTCTGTTTTGTAAAGGGCAAGGTAGAAGGGCAGTATGGCGGCGGCTGGTCATCTATCTGGGGTAAAAATCCCCTGCATGAACAGAAAGCAAGCAGAACTCACAGCAATAAATAAATTCTTGCATCTTAAATTGTAGTCGTTGCTAAACTTGGCACTGCATCTGAAGCAGAGTGGTTACTCTCATCTATAAACACTCTTCCAACCTGCGCTATTACAGCTTAGAAGTTAGGCATTAGCCAGTGAAGCGCGCATAAATCAAGCTTCTAAAGTTCCTTTACCCTCTCCTTACTTTTCTTTACAACTACTTTTGCAAAGCAGCAAAGGCAGCATCGTATTAATGCTGCACTAAGTGCCTCTCCTAATCAATTTTACATATCCACTTCGAGTGCCTTGCGCTGTTATATTCAAATATTAAATTAAAATTATGTTTTTATAAACTTTTCATTAAATTTATAGTAATACAAAAAAATATAAAAATTATTACATGTAATTAGATCATTATGTAACTAAAACTACCCTTTACCTCACAGAAAACGGCTTTGCTTGGTGCAGCCGTACTATATGCAGTGGCATTAACCATTCTGGCTGCTATTGCACTACAGCCTTATGTCAAAATCAGTATATTGGTGCGGGATGCTGTAGCAGTATCTGGTGGCCGTTTTTACTATGTTTTTCTATCCAACCTAGGTATTTTACTGTGGTGTGCTGCGGCTAGCTGTTGCTTATTTAGTGCATTGCTACTTAAAAGCACAAAGTATAAAAAAGAACTTCTTTTTTATACTTTGTGCAGGCCTGTTATCTGCCCTGTTGCTCTTTGATGATTTTTTTCTACTGCACGAAGCCTTTATTCCCCGATACCTAGGTATTAAAGAACATGTAGTGTTAGCTGCTTACCCTATTCTCATCTTATCGTTTCTAGGCTATTTCAGAACAACAATATTGTCTTCTTCTTACCTGGTGTTGCTCTCATCCCTTGGCTTCCTGGGTTTATCGATCTTAGTTGATGTTGTCGCTCCATATGAAAACGAACTTGAATACCTTATTGAAGAGGGATTCAAGTTCCTGGGAATTGCAGGCTGGTGTTATTACTTTGTCCGCACTTGCATGGTTTTGGTAAAAACTGAAGTTCAAGTTATTAAATCTCCAGAGGTAGGTCAGGAGGATGTTGTACTTATGGCAACGGCATAAAGTATCTGCGCTGCTCAAGGCTATAAAAGAGAGCTAGCTGGTGCTAACGCATCGGCTAACTCTCTTTTAATTTGCGCCTGACGAGAAAGGATGTTATTTAGGAGGCTAATCAAGGGGCTGGTACAGGTCTGAGAACCGAATGCTATACTTCTGATTAGTTTTAGATAAGCCGCTTAGAATTTTGCATGATTATGGAATCGCAAGTTGGGGAATACGAAGTACAGTGCCATACTTCCCAGTACTGCGCCAGACGTGTAGTTACTTCTGCAACTTAGTTTTGTCTGATGCTGGTAGTAGCTGCGTATAGGCTACCTATGAGCAAAGTATACTTTATCAGTGGCCTAGGTGCTGACTGGCGCATGTTCCAGTTTCTGAAACTGCCCGACCATTTGCCCAAACAATATGTAGAATGGATAGCGCCACGCCACCTAAACGAACCGCTGCCCGCCTACGTGCAACGCCTGCAGGCGCAGATCACCGACCCGGCGCCCATACTGGTTGGTTTATCCTTCGGCGGCGTGGTAGCGATTGAACTAGCAAAGATTCTGCAGCCGCGCAAGCTTATCCTGATCTCCAGCCTGGCTACCCGCTATGCTTTGCCTGCCTATTACCGGGCCCTAGGCCAAACAAAGTTACACCGTTGGCTGCCGTTCCGACTGATGCAGGCTGGCTATCCGCTGGCTCCTACATTGTTTGGTGCGCACACCAAAGCGGAGAAAAAGCTGTTGAAAGAAGTCATTCTGGATATGGACGAGAAGTTTCTGCGCTGGTCAGTGGGGCAGTTGCTGGCGTGGCCGCAGCAATTTGTGCCACCGGGACTGGTACAGATCCACGGCACCGCCGACCACCTATTGCCGCTGCACGACCGGCCGGACATCATTAAAGTGGCGGGAGGCGAACATTTGATGGTGATGCACCGCGCCGGGGAAATAAGTGCTATCTTGACTAAAATTTTAGCAGACTTATGAGTAAAAGCTTATACCTTATCACTACCGCTGATGGCCGGCAGGTAGACCTTACGCATGCCGTGATTCTGAAAAGCAATAACCTGTACCCGTTCGGGCAGCATAACTACGCCATCTACCAGACGCCAGAAGGCATTTTTGCAAAAGGCCTGAACCGCGGCGAACGCGAGATCATGCTCACGCACTTTGAGCTGCTGGACGAGGCGACAGCCCTCACGTATACGCATCCTTATATCCGCGAAGACGAATAGCTTATGCACCTGAGCTTCTGGGAACGCGATACCTACTTCAGCAACATCGACGTGCTGGTAATTGGCAGCGGCATTGTAGGGCTAAATGCAGCGCTGCACCTGAAAACAAAGCAGCCGCAGCTAAAGGTAATGGTAGCGGAACGGGGATTGCTGCCCACCGGCGGCAGCTCCAAAAATGCCGGTTTCGCCTGCTTCGGCAGCCCTTCTGAATTACTGGAAGACCTGGCACACCATTCTGAAGAGGCCGTATTTAGCTTGGTAGAGCGCCGCTGGAAAGGCTTGCAACGCCTGCGCAAGAACCTGGGCGACGCCACCATCGACTATCATCGCTGGGGCGGTTACGAACTTTTTGAACCACACCAGGAGCCGCTTTATGATGCCTGTATGGAGCGCCTGCCTTACCTGAACAAGCACCTGCAGGCCATTGTGGGCGAAACAGAAGTATACCGCCGCGCCGATGACCAGATCAGTCCGTTTGGCTTTAAGGGAGTACGCCACCTGTTGCAGAGCACTGCAGAAGGACAGGTGGACACCGGCAAAATGATTCTGGCCCTAACGCAGAAAGCGCAGCAGGCAGGCGTGCTGGTGCTCAACGGCTTGGAAGTGCTGGACCTGCAGGAAGAAAGCCAGGGCATAAGCGCAACTACCGCACAAGGTCTAACGATACAAGCCCGGACAGCGTTGGTAGCAACCAATGGCTTTGCGCAAAAGCTACTGCCACAGCTAGCAGTTGTGCCGGCACGGGCGCAAGTGCTCATTACCAAACCTATTTCGGCACTTAAGTTTAAAGGTACTTTTCATTATGATAAGGGCTTTTACTATTTCCGGAACATTGGCAACAGGGTGCTATTCGGGGGCGGCCGCAACCTGGATTTCGCTGCAGAAAGCACGCCGGAACTTGGCCTGACAGAACTGGTACAGCAGAAGTTGGAAGAACTGCTCCGCACCGTTATACTTCCGGATACGCATTTTGAAGTAGAGCACCGCTGGAGCGGTATTATGGGAATGGGGGCGGCCAAAACTACGCTGGTGCAGCCGGTTTCAGCACATATCAGCTGTGCCGTACGCCTTAGCGGCATGGGCGTGGCTATTGGTTCGCTGGTGGGAGAGGAGGGAGCAGAACTGGTGCTGCAGCAACTATAGCTACTGCCCAGCTACGTATAAATCGCAACAAAAAGGCAGGTATTTAGATAACCTGCCTTTTATATTTCTTTTACAAGATGTGTTAGTAAGCTGCAGATGCCCATGTAGATGTTGGTTGGTTAAAAATAGGTGCGAAACGTTTTACGGCTTCTTTTTCAGCGCAGTAAAAGGTCAGGTACTCCTCTTCACCTAATTCCTCCTGCAAGGCAATATGAAACTTTGCTAGTTCAGGGTACAGGCTGTTGCGTAGCTGCCGCTCCTGCGGATTGTCTCTGTTGAAGTCATAAAAGCTTTTCATAGTTAATTCGCTTCTTGGTTAAAATGTTGATTAATAATAGGTTCTGGAATTAAACATACTCTTAATAAAAGCATAATGTTGTTAACATTTTTGCATGCATCCTAATACTGTATCTCGTCTGGCGCTATAACCTCAAAATATAGCAACCTACACCCGGCTAATCTCCATTGTTCCCTAATAAACTTACTCTCAAAATTTTTTTAGCTTATTTCTGGCAGCTTTGAAGAATTTCTAACTCGCTGATAGCTTCATCTTTATACCTGCTTTGTTGTGCTTAACAACTTGCCTGTCAGTGGGCAAGCACGTTGTGTCAGTTGTTGAAGGTTTGAAGAAGACAACTGTTGGTTGCTGTTTATACTTACGTACAATCCGTTGTAGCTAAACCGGTCCGACTGTTTCCGGGATTGATGCGGTGAGGTGCCATGTAAAAGCCCCGGCTGGTTGGGCCGGGGCTTTAGAAATAAGGCTTTTATTATCGTGAGGATGTTACTTTAAGCCAAGCACATCAGCTCCCTGCTCAAATACGATATCAACCGGAATGTTCTTTTCAGACAAGCGGTCCAGGTCTGATTGCAGCTGCGGACTGATCGTGCCTTTCTCAGCCACGAGCTTGCCCACTCCTGCATAATCGCCGTTGCCCTGCAGCGTCAGGATCGTTTCAGAGAGCTTGTTCATGGCTTCACGCATTTTCTGGTAGTTCACGCGGTACTTGCCGGTTTTATCGTCCCGCTCAAACGCACCCTGCTCTTTAAAGAAGTTAAAACGCACCATGTTGGCCTGGCCATGTGCATCGGCAGCGCCAAAGCGTACTGAACGGAAAATGCCCGCCAGAAAAGTGGTATAATAGTCTTCCAGGTCGCCTTCCAGTTCTCCCTTCTCTTTCAGCTGCGTGATCATGTAAAGGCCCAGGATATCGGCTTTGCCTTCTTCCAGCGCTGAGGCATACTCTTTTAACGCCTCGCGAACTGTGCCTTTGTTATTGATGGTGTTTTTGATTCCCAGTCCGTGCGCCACTTCATGAAACATGGTGTTCGCAAAAAAAGCATCAAAGGTCACGTGCTGCTGCTGGTCCTCCACGATCAGTTCGTCTGCAATAGGCTCCATGATTTTGTCGAATTTGGCGCGCATTGCATTCTTTAACTGCAGGCGACGGGTGCCTTTCTTCAGTTGCACCTCCTCATCATTGGGCAGGTTTATCGCGATGGTCTTGCCGCCTGCATTGGCTGCCCCGGCGTAGTATACTACATCATAGGCATTCAGGTCTGCATCAGAACCAGGCGTCTCTTTTTTATACTTCGCCTCTATAGGTAAGCCGCGCTGTAACTCCGGCAGGAAAGCAGCAAAACGAGCCAGCCGCTGGCTCCAGTCCATGTCTTTTACCAGCACATATCCTTCATGCGACGCTTTATAGCCGAAAAGCTGGTCTTCGTACGTTTCTATAGGGCCGATCACAAGGTCCAGGCGGTTGTTCTTCATGTCCATCCAGGCCAGGTCGCTGGGCTGGTAGTTGTCCGTTAGCAGCGCTTCGGCGCGCAGGTTCAGGTACTTCTTCAAGCCGGCGTCCTCGGCCAGATTCGCAGCTTGTTTCAGCAGGTCGGCTGCGCGTTGCACATCGTTTTTGAATTGCACATGGTAAGGCACGGTGATCAATTTACCCTGGGCATCGCGGCGCACAAATGTGTACTGGCTTTTCTTATCCGCCAGGTTGGCCTGCTCAAACTCCTCCTTCGTCATGTTCTCGGGGTAAAAGTTGGCAGCGGCAGGCTTGGGTCCTACTCCTTCGATAAAAGGTTCGTTATCGTTCAGGCGATCCCAGGGGCCGTAGTTGAGCTGCACAAACTTTTTAGCGGCTTCACTGTCGAGCACTGCCAGCAGCGAGTCACTTTTGCCATACGCCTCATACCAGTAGAGCTTGTTCATGATGTCGGAAGCCTGGATAAGGAGCGGCAGCATCTGCTTTTCTTTGTCGCTCAGCTTGCTCATGTCGGTCGTCAGGCGCACACTGGTATACATATCCAGCTTCTGCTGAATGCTATCGTCGGCTTGTACGGCCGTAGCGGCGCTGCTGCTATTTGAATCTTCGGTGGTCTTGCTGGTACAGCTAAAAGCCGCTGCTGCCAGCGCTGAAGCAACGAGTATGTGGCGTGGTTTCATTGTAATTTAAGTGGGTTAGTTTAAGGGATGAAGGTAAGGATTTTTGAGGTGAGGGCAAAGCAGGAGGGAGTAAGGCGATTGCCGGAGCAGTAGTAATTTGTTGTAAAAGAATGCTTTTATACTTGCAGTTCTTTATGCGCTTTTAAATAGTATAGTTTATACTTGGTTGCCCCCCTGCTGGGTGCCCAGTTTTATATTCTGGCTATACTTGGTAGCTGCTGCTTTATACTTTGGCTAGCTGCCTTTCATCCTGTAGAATAACAAGCGGATAGTTTCATCTTTGGCTTTGGCGCGCTCTAAGCCCGCGCGGGCACGTCCTGGGGGTGCAGGGGCCCCCGACAAGGGCACCGCGCTGCTTTCGTTCCCTGCCCTCGTGTCTTGGGCTGCCTCGCTAAAAGCTCGGCACCGGAAACTCTCGAGGCGCTCCACCCAAGGACTGGAATCTTTCTACTAGCTCAAGCTTATACTTATGCTAAAGTATAAATAAGTATACTAGCGCGAATCTCCCGATACGTGACGTAGAGTGAATGTGAAGTCTCCAACTTTACTGGCCTGCAAGGCCAAAGCAATACCACGAGCCAAGCTTCTGCTGTACTATCTATACTTCTCTAAAAGCCGTAACTACAACGCTTATACTTGAGCCAAAGCAACAACTCACCTTCTACAAGCTAGTAGAGCAGGTTGCGCAGGAGCATGGGCGCGCCAATTGTTGGAAGTTGCAGGCCGCGTAGCATACCGGCAGCGGCAATCTGCTCTAGCAGCCGCACAGGTTCGCTGGCAGGCTCATCCGACAGGTCGAAGGTGCCGTAGTGCATCGGGATGAAGGTGCCGCCCTGCAGCAGGTTATACGCCCGCACGGCTTCATGTGGGTTCACGTGGCTTTTACTCATCATAAAGGCCGGTTTGTAGGCACCCACCGGCATAATGCAAATATCCATCGGGCCGAAGAGCTCCTGAATCGCTTCAAAGTGTCCGTCCATGGCAGTATCGCCGGCAAAGTATAAATTCAGCTCGGGCGTTTTCAGCAGAAAGCTGCCCCAGAGTACTTTGTTCATGTCGGTCAGGCCGCGGCGGTGCCAGTGCGAGGCGGGCAGGTAGTATACTTCTACGTTGCCAGGCACCAGGTCAAAGCGCTGGTACCAGCCGGCTTCCTGGTAGGGCAGCTGCGGGCTGATGCCCCGCAGAATCTCGCCAACCCGTAAAGGACCAAGCGCCTTCAGCTGCGGGTTATGCTCGAAAACAGTTCGAATAGAATCCTTGTCCAGGTGGTCGCGGTGGCCGTGCGACAGGAGCAGGAAATCAATCTGCTGCAGCTGCTCCGGCGGACAGGGCAGTTCCACACGCCGTTTCATCATCGGCAGATCGTATAAAACAGGGTCAGTCAGAAACGTAATGCCATTCAGGCGAATAAAGAAGCTGGCATGTCCCAGCCAGACAACCATATCGTCCTTCTCCTGTATAAAATCACAGCCGTGTTTCACCGGCGGGGTATAGTCATCCTGCTTTTTTTCCTGCGCCTGCGGGTTGCTGCGCAACTTCCAGCGCAGCACATTACTAAAATCCGGATTATATACTTCCTCCCCATTGGCGAAGCGGCCATTTACAAGTTTGTTGCCGCGGTAACCGGGCTTAACAGTTTCAAGTCGTTCGTTTTTGATGTGGCGTATGTTCTTGTTCTCCTGTGGCAAAGTCTGTTCTTTTTTCGGGTCTTAGTTGTTTAACACCTTAACGTGGTTTTAGGTTAGCCTAGTGCTGCGCTGCAGCAAAAATAACGAGGGAAGCGAAACATAAAAAAAGCTTCTCCTGGTAAAAAGAGAAGCTTTATACTTGCTGAAAGCGGCGACTTTAATAGCCGAAGCTGCCAGGACCGAAGCTATTGTAGCCCGGGTTATAATACGGACTGGCAAAAGGCGAAGCACCATCCGTATAGCGGATGCCGCCCGTTACCGAAAAGTTCTCAGTTACCTTGTAAGTTGCTTTAAAATCGGCACCCATACGGCCGGGGCTGTAAAGATTAAATGCGCTGCTTTGCGGCATGTTCGAAAAGTCACGCCAGATATTACCGCTCAGAATAAGGCGGTTGCTGGCCAGGTAATCTACCCCGGCACTCATAATATAGTGGCTGCCGCCAGTGTTGCGGTATACTAACGTGTTGCCCTCCGCGGAGTTAAGTGATCTGCTGTAGGGCATCACATTGATGTAGGCCATGCTGGCATTTACCCTGAAGCGGTTACTTACCTGGTAGCGTACTGATGGCTGCAGGTAGGTAGCGCCTCCAAATCCGTTGCTAAAGCTGGCCCCAGCCGAAAGGCCGTAGCTCAGTTTTGGTCCTTCCCAGGCTGGCTTCGGCTTTACAGCTTCTATCGTAGCGGCAGGGGCAAGTACACTTGCAGATGTTGCTGTGGAAGCGGGCACAGGCGTAGCATCCAGTACAGGTTTGCCCGACTGCGCCATAGCGGTGCCGGAGCAAAGCAGGCAAGCGGCGAGGAGCGTTCTAAATATATTTTTCACGTGAGGAGGCTGAAGTATAAATCCTTATACTAAGTTACGGCTATAGTTGTTTAAAAGCAAGTATAGCCGTAACGGTAAAAGTATAGCTGTATTGTTATGTTGGCTATATTGCCTTGGAACCAAGCCAAGCCTGGCGGTACTGCTGCATTTCGGGCGTCAGTTCTTTGCCGATGGTTTCGTAGGGAACGACCTCCAGTGTTGGCACCTCCTGCAGCGTTATAGTAACGGTGCGGGGCTGGCCGAGCCTTTCAAAAGTGAGAGAAACATTGTCGCCCGGTTTGTGCTTGTCCAGCACTTTATGCAGATCTTTTTCGGAACGCAGCTTACGGCCGTCCAGCACCTTAATGATGTCGGTTCTGTCGAGGCCTGCTTTGTAAAGGGCGGAGGTTACCAGTGTGCCCGTTGTAATAGTTGCCCCGTTCTTGCTGAACTCCAGCTCGGATGCGTTCAGGCCCAGGTAAGGCGTTCCGGGTTTGGCTTTGCGGAGCTCTAAGCCTGCTTTGGCCAGCAGTGGCTCGTAAGCCGGCAGTTGTGTGCCATTGATGGTGTTTTGGAAAAAGGAACGGGCGAAAGCCTGGTCACCGGTTACTTCGACCAATGTCTCCTCCAGATCGGCCAGCCGGTAGGCTTTTTCTGTTTTGCCATACTTGCGCCACAGCGCTTGCATGTAGTCGTCGAGGGTTTTGTGGTACTGCTGGCGCAGCGTCATGTCGAGGGCCAGGCCTGTGATGCTGCCATAGATGTAGTAGGAGATAAAGGTATTCTGCCGGTTAACTTCGTCCACGGAGCGGGCGGCATCTACAAACGGTGCCTGCTGGCTCATCTCCACTAAAGTATGATACTGCCGCCCCGGCGAGAGCAACACATAGTTCAGGTCGCCGGCTAAGTTATCAGCGTATGCTTTGGTGTCGAAGAGGCCAGTGCGGGCCATCATCAGGTCACCGTAATAATTGGTAAAGCCCTCGGCCAGCCACAGCGACTCCGACATGTTAGCTTCCTGAAAGCCGAAAGGCTCCAGTGTTTTGGGGCGGATGCGTTCCACGTTCCAGGAGTGGAAGTACTCATGCGCCACCGTATTCAGCAGGGCATCCCTATACTTGTCCAGCGGGCGCGAACTCGGAATCATCGTAGAGTTGCGGTGCTCCATGCCATCACTCACCGCCTGCGGCATATAGCAGGCAATAAACGTGTAGCGGCCAAAGTCATAGTCCGGCAGCTGACCGAATACAGCCTTCTCTTGCTGCACGATCTTTTTCACTTGCGCTACATAATCGTCGAACAATGCTTTGGAGCCCTGGTGATGCATGGCTACCTGTATGGTCTTGGTTTTGCCTTGATCCTGCACCGTCCACTCAGCCAGGTCAAAATCGCTGATCTCGGTGGGACTGTCCATCAGGTACTGAAAGTTAGGTGCGTAGTAGGTGTTGCCCTGCTCCGGTTTCAGTTGGGTGGCCACTTTCCAGTTTTTGCCTTGTGGGATGTTGAAGGTCACATAAGCTGGAGCCGCCTCAAAGCCTTTGGCATACATAAGGGTAGCCGGCATGTTGAGGTGCGCGTGTGTTTCGTCGATTCCGGCATACGTTCCATCGGCATGGTCGCCGAACAGCGTATAACTCAGCTTTACGGTGCCGTGGTGCCCAATTACATCCCACTCGTTGGTGGTAGGGCGATACACGGGCAATTCATGGCCCTGTGCATCCGTAACCTTCACGTGGTACACGTTTTTGGCAAACTCATGGATGGCGTAGCGGCCGGGAGAGGTGCGCGGCATCAGCACTTTAAGCGTGTCGGTTGGTACGTTATCGAACGTAACCTGCACCTCCGCCTCGTGGTGCACATAATTTGGAAATGCCAGCTGGTATTGTACTTTTCGCTGGGCGAGCACCGGCTGCGCCACCAGCCCGAACGCAAGCGCCAGCAGGCTATAAACAGTATTGTTCATGCAGATAGGGTAGATGTTTGCACTTTAACATCTAAATATAGGGATTGCAACGCTGGAGAGCAAAACAGAGCACGTATAAGTTGCGAATGCTGTGCCGCAGTGCCGGTTCCAACCACTCCTGCTCTTCCTTGCATACGGAAAGGAGTCGGCTATAGGAGAAAGAGAAGTATACGAGCTATACTATACGCTTTGCTTCTTAGTGCTGCTTTGGCCTTGCAGGCCAGTAAAGTCAGAGACTTCCTTTTCATCTCAAGTCACTGATCTGGATATTTGTGCCAGCATTCTTATCAGTACACTTATTTATACTTGAGCATAAGTATAAGCTTGAGCTATTTGAAAGGATTCCAGTCTTTGGGTGGAGCGCCTCGAGAGTTTCCGGTGCCCGCAGGGCAGCGCGCCAGCGCAGGTACACGCCACCGTGCAATGCCCTTGTCGGGGGCCCCTGCACCCCAGAACGTGCCCTCGCGGGCTTAGAGCGCACCAAAGCTAAAGATGCAACAAGACAAGTATAAAACTGAGGATGAACGGCTGCTAGCAAGGATAGGCCGCCTGCAAAAGTATAAACCTCATCTTCCAAGTATAACTGAAGCTAAACAGCAACTGGCATGTTTAATCGAGCATTCATCACATTATAGCAAAAGAAGCGCACTACTTTTCCTTTACAAATACTTTCCCCTGGATCATGCCACCATAAAACGGCTGATGGTGTACCTCCTGCAACTGAAGGGCGTGAAAGTGCTGTCCGTAGTCCGGCAGCTTTCTGGCTTTGACGCCGCTCAGCATACCAAAGAACGCATACATCCCGAAAATCAGCACCCGCTGCCACCAGGGTGGCGATTGTTGCACAGGCCAGAAATCAGCAAACAGCCAGACGCCGCCGGGTTGCAGATGAGCCTCCAGCACCTGCATCAGTTGGCGCAGGCGTAGCGGCGGGAAAAGGTCCAGCAGGAACGGCGTGAAAACAACCTCAAAGCGCTCATGCGGCAGCAGGCTTTGCTCCGTGCCCAGGCGGAATGTAACCGTGCTGCTGTGTGGCAGCGGGTATTGATGATACCGCTTTTTTGCCAGCTGCAGCATGGCCGGAGCAGCATCTACATATAAAATGGAAAGCTGCTTTGGGGTGTGCAGGAGCTGCTCCAGCAGCCAGCCACTGCCCCCGCCAATAACCAGCACCCGGGCAGAAGCAGGCACATAGGGCAGCAACGCCAATTGTGCCTGCTCCTGCGCAGAGCCATACACCAGCCGGGCCAGGCGGTCGTAAAAAAACGCTACACGATCAAAACCGCTGTCAGGTAAGTGGGGCAAAGTATAAACTTAAGTGGTGCGGCAAAGATACGTGTTAGCGGCTGTAATGCTGGTCCAGCACCCCGCGAAGTTTCTGGTACACATATTCTGTTACCTGCTTGCGCAGGCTTTCAGAATTGCCGGTAAACACCTCGCGGAATTCCTCAGCTTTTCCATCATACAATATCGAAACAAACATGGTGCCCACCGGCTTTTCTGGTGTTTCGGAGCCGCCCTCCCCCGCAAGACCAGTGGTAGCAACGTTGATTTTGGCGTTAAGCGATTTCTTCAGGCCCATCACCATTTCATTTGTTACCTGCTGCGATTCGGCTGTATAAAGGTCCAGTGTTTCCTGTTTTACGCCAAGCAGCTTTTTCTTGGCTTCCGGCTGATACACCACAATACTCCCTAATAATACATCGTTGCTGCCTTTAGCTTTTACAAATTCTGAGGCAAGCATGCCCGCAGTACAGCTCTCGGCAAAGGCAAGCGTAAGCCCCTTGTCCCGCAGGTCGATGACGAGCTGGTTAAGTTCACTCTGATTCATAGTATGCTGTTTGATAACGGGTGCGTCGGGAGCCTTTTTACTGAATATCGCGTTCTGAAGTTTAGCTAAAAGCATAAGATTGTAGCACTGAATACACCGGGTGAGGCGAGGCAAGCTCCGACTTCCATAGCCCGACGGCCGTAACGGACAGCTCTACAGGTGCATCTGGGTACACCGGCGGCAGTGCCAGAGGCTTGAGTGTATCTTTACGGAAGCGGGCCATTGTGATGTGCGGGATAGCTTTTTGCTGCTTTACGGGTTCTGGTGCCAGCGCTTCGGCTAACTGGTGGCTCAGCAGTTCAAAAGCCTCATTGCGCTGAAAGCGGGCCCACACCAGGCGGGGTGCTTTGGAATTTGGCCCCGTTTCCAGACAATTGAGCGTTAAGGTAAAGGGCCGTTGTTGCTGCACTACCTGGCCTATGTGTTCCTGTATGCTGGGCAACTGCGCCAGCGGCACATTCCCGATAAAGTAGAGGGTCAGGTGAAGATTCTGCTCCGGCATAAACCGGATATTTGGGTGCTGAAAAGATTGCTGCAATGCCAGGAGCTGAGCTTTCACAGCGGGTGGTATCATGGCTGCTGCAAACAACCTAATGCTGTCTTTCATAGTTGTAGTAGTTAGTTTATACAGGAGCGCGTGTCAGCAAATGCGCTGGGAATAATGTTAAACGGATTTAAGAGAGATGATTCGCAATTTTCATAAAAAATTAGCGGCTGAGTTCGCCCTCTTTACAGTAGAGCTGCTTTTTGTGCTGGGGCTGTTCCTGGCCTGTATCATTGGCTTTTTATACATCGGGGTCGAGATACTTCAGGGAGATCAACTGCCTATAGACGCAGAAGCGTTTGCGTTAGCCCGAAGCATGGGCAGCCCCGCCATGAACAACTTTATCGAAGGAGTTACTTTCTTTGCTTCGCAGCAGTTTATCACACCGGCGGCCTTGCTGCTGATCGCCTACTTCTTGTTCATCCGCAAGCACCGGTGGCATTCGTTGCGGGTGCCGGTGGTGGCACTGGGCAGCATCAGCCTCAACCTGGTGCTGAAGCAGTTCTTCGACAGGCCAAGGCCCTTGAGCCCTTTGGTACACGCATCCGGATTGAGTTTTCCGAGCGGGCATTCTATGATCGCGGCTTCCTTTTATGGTTTGATCATTTACCTGGTCTGGAAAAATGTAAAGCCGCCGTTGCTGCGCTATGGATTAGTGGTGCTGCTGGCAATTTTTATTTTGCTGATCGGGTTCAGCCGCATTTACTTGCGGGTACATTATGCTACCGACGTGCTGGCGGGCTTTTCGGCTGGCTTTCTGTGGGTTATCGTTGGCCTTTGGGCGCTACGCCGGCTCGAAAAGTTTTCGAAGAAAGAAATTACACCCGTGCTGCAGGAGGAAACAGATAAAAATGCGTAAAATTTTTCAGGCAGGTATTGCAGTTTAAAATTCATCTGCTACCTTTGCAATCCCAACAAACAACACGGGTTAAGGGTTTTTGGGACAATACTAAGTAAGTACGTTTCGCGCACGTGGCGAAACTGGTAGACGTGCAGGTCTCAGAAGCCTGTGCCTTCGGGTGTGGGAGTTCGAATCTCCCCGTGCGCACTACTTGAGTACAAAGAGCCAGTCTTCGGACTGGCTCTTTTGCTTTATACACTGCCTGAACCGACATTCAGGAACACACCTCCTTTACCTCCATACTTATACTTTCCATACTTGGCGCAGCATACGCTTGCAGTACTACTCGCATGCTGGTATTGCAGGAGAAGGAATGGCAATGGGTATAAAGCAAAGCGCCGGTTCAGCTAGACCGGCGCTTTGCTTTATACTTTAATAGTAGATGACCCATTTACCTACCTGTTGCTGGTGCTTAAAGTAGGCTTTTATCCAGACGCTTTTATCCGGCAGGTCTCCTTTTACAAGCAGGGCAGTATTTTGTTGTAACAGTTGTTTCAGCCGCGCAACATCTTCCGGCCTGTCCAGTTCCAACAGGTTCTGTCGCCACGCATCGCTGCTTTCAAATTGCGTTTCACGGTCCAGGTTGTGGTCTTCGTCATGTATGGTGATGATGTTATGCCTTCGTTCAAAGGCCAGCGAGGGTAGCAGTTTATCATACACGATTACTTGTTTGCCGCGCAAGGGCTGCTGCTGCAAGGCGCTGGCAATATGAGCGCTGCTGTTGATTAGGCCGGGGTTAGCGCCCATTACGTGGGTGGAGTAAGGTATGAGCAGTAGGCAAAACACCAGGGCGCCTCCCAAAAGCTGCCATAGTTTGTCTTGCTCTGATCGCCAGAGCAGCCATAGCCCTACCAGCATAGCTACTGGAAAAATAAGCGCCCACATCGGCACAGCCACTCCTACCGGGAGCAGGGGGCCTGCTGCCAACGCAATAGCCAATACAGCCAGGTACAGGAAGGAACCCGCCACTGCCTTGCGTAACGACGGTTCAGGTAATGCCTGCAGCAGCCAGGCAGTGAGCAGGGCTTGCCCGGCAAACAGCGGCAGAATGTAGAGCACGAGCTTGGAACTGGAAAAGGAAAAGAATAGCAGCGGTACCACAATCCAGAGGAGAAACAGGCGCTTTTGTTCACGGGGTAGTGTCCGAAGCTTTTTCAGGTTGCCAAGCAGGATGGCCGCCCAAGGCAAACTCAGCGCGGGAGCCAGCACCAGGTAAAACCACCAGGGCTTAGCGCGGCCAAACGTCTCGGGATTGGCGTAGCGCTCCACCGTATGTTTAAAGATGAAGTATTGAATAAAACGCGGGTCATACTGCATCAGGTACAAATACCAGGAGAGGCCCAGAACTAAGAACAGCAGCAACGCCAACAGATGGTGCCCCCACCTAACAGGGTGTTGAATGGGAAAATCAATAGCAGGTCTGTAGCCGATAACTAACAGTAGCGGGAAGATAAGGCCTACCGGTCCTTTGGTTAAAAAGGCAAGAGCCATAGCAATGTAAAACAAGTATAACCATGCTGGTTGGCGTTGCCATTTATACTTTACCCAACCGTAAATGGCGAGTAGCTCGAAGGTAGTCAGGAAGGAATCGGTGGTGAGGTTACGGCTCGATAGCAGCACAACGGGCATCGTGATAAAAACGATCATCGCCATGAGCGCTGTACGGTTGTTCCGGAACAGCTGCTGCCCGAGCAGGTATACCAGCCAAGCCTGCGCTATCAGCGACAGTTGCATGAAAAAGCGGGCGCCAAATTCGTTCACGCCGAAAATGCCCATGCCCCACGCCGAAATAATGTAAGTAGCCGGTGGTTTGTGGTAGTGCAGGATGCCCAGCAGGCGCGGGTGCAGCCAGTCGCCGGAAGCCAGCATTTCACGGCTGATCTCGGCATAGCGTGCCTCGCTTGTTTCAATTACGCCCCAACCGCCCAGGTTATAGAGCAGGGTGGCTAGTAGCGCCAGCAAAAGAAACAGCACCGTGCGGGTGCCGTTCAGGTTAAGGGTTTTCCACATACGTATTCTGCGCTGATGAGGAGGGTTGTTGTGCCGCTTTGTTCTCCCGCATACCAATGATAAAGTTACGGCTATAGGCAACCACTCCAAAGATCTGCCCCAGGAAAAGCACCGGGTCCAGACGAAAGATGGCGTATGAAATGATCATCAGGCTGCCCACCAGGCTAATGATCCAAAAGCCATTTGGAATAACGGACTCCTTAAGGCGCTCCGAATACCACCACTGATACACAAAGCGAAGGGTGAACACCACCTGACCCAAGCCGCCCCAGGCAATCAGCACGCCGGATATTTTGTTATGCTCCAGTATGTAGCTAAAGCTATATTGATCGCTCCATAGCAGCCAGGCAGCCGCCATAAATGGGAACAGCAGAGCGCCCCACCGGATAGGTGCCGGCAGGTCGTCCCACACGTTTTTTAGCTTAATATTGCGGATATAGATGAAGTAGGAGATCGCCTGCCCCCCAATAATTACAAGATCGTTGCGCAGGGCCCCATACACCATCAGCAGGATGGAGGCTACCAGGCTGGTTGTCCAGAAGGAAGCCGGCGAGAGTACTTTGCCAGCCCGCTCCGACGAGATCCACTGGAGCAGAATGCGGGCTGAAAACAACAGCTGCGCCAGCAGGCCAACACCATAAATCAGAAACTCAGATATGTCCATTGGTTACAGGCTGGTTCTCGAAGTGCTCGGCAATACCGTAGTTGATATAGCGTTTGCGCATCCACCGGAAGGCAAACGTATCATTTAACGGACCCCACAGGCGGTTGAACAGGTGGTATTTGGAGTAGCCGGCAAAACGCTCAAAATGCTGCACCGGGATCTGCTTCACTCTGCCCCCCTGCAATTGTACCAGCGCCCCCAGAAAACGGTGCATGCCATCAAAAAACGGAATACGCTTGGCATAAGCCGCATCAATGATTTTGAGCGGGCAGCCAGTATCCAGAATGCCATCGTTGATCATGCGGCGCCGGAACCCATTGGCTATTTTAGACGACATTTTCTTTACAAACGTGTCTTTGCGCTTGGCCCGGATGCCGTTCACCATAGCATACTCCCCCAGGTAGGGAAAAAATAGCAGAAAATCGAGTGGTGAAGTTTGTAGATCGGAGTCGATGTAGCCGATGTGGGTGGTATCAGCAACGTCGATGCCGGCTTTCACAGCCGTGCTCAGGCCATGGTTGCGGTCCAGAGAAATGTAGCTGTAGCCAGGCTTGCTGTGGCAGATCTCCCGAATCTGGGGCAGGCTGTTATCGGTTGAGCCGTCGTTCACAAAAAGTACGTTAGTGGGCACCGGCGACTCCGCCAGAAAAGCGTCCATTGCCTCGCAGAAGCGTGTCAGGCAGCCTTCTTCGTTATAAACAGGAACAATGACCGTCAGAGTAGGAGAGCTCATGAATATACGCTTTCTTAAATTATACTATCTTTCTTAAATCGCAGGGCAAAAGTAAGCTAACATTTCACAGGAAATGCAGTGAAAGCTTTATTTCTTTTAGGCCGCCGCGATCAATCAGACAAACAGGTACAGCAGCAGTTCCGTTCAGTTTCCTGGTGTCACGTCCGGCTGTTCGCTTTACCGGCTGTTCTCTGTAGACTATACTTTATACTTGGGCCTATGCCGCCCCAGAGGGTATAGGTATGACCGGCTGCCGGTAAAAGTAGCTGTCATTCCGCTTTAGGTTATGCGCTTAACAGGCGGAGTGTCTTTTTAGGTGAGCGGCTTGCAAGCTGCTTCCGGACATACAGGTGCATAAGTGGCGTAATAATATAAATCTTGCTATATTGCTCCGCAAGTTGGATTTTGCTTCGCTGTTACATCATACAAATGTTGTCGGCAGCTCATGCTTTTCAGGCAAAGAGCAACTCCTGATGCCTATGCATTACCTGATCGATTTTTCCTAAACTCAACCAACGTCACCTTTATGAAAATACGTTTACTATTACAGCTCTGGCTGCTGCTGCTGATCTTTGGGTTCTCGGCGTGCCGTAGCGCCTCTTCCGATAACAAGGGAGCCATGGCTGTGGCCGATCCGCTGTCTGCAGAGGAACGGAATGCGCAGCCTACTACCATTTTCCTAGTGCGGCATGCCGAGAAGGATATTTCGGACCCCACCAACGATGATCCGGGGCTAACGCCGGCAGGTGAGGCCAGGGCTGAAGCGCTGCGCGCTGAACTCGAAGGACAACAACTGGCGGCGCTCTACGCAACCAAGTATACCCGCACCAGGCAAACGCTGCAACCCCTGGCGGCTGCGCACCAACTTGAGATAACAACGTATGTAGCCTATGATTTTAGCGGTCTTAAAACACGCGTCCTGCAGGACCACAAAGGCAAAACCGTGGTAGTAGCCGGCCACTCCAACACGCTGTTGCCGATCTTAAAAGCATTTGGAGCAAAAACAGACGTGGCCTTTATTTCAGAGCAGCAGTATGATTACCTGTTTAAAGTAACGGTAGCACCCGATGGCACCGCAACCGTAGAAACCGAGCACTACGGGGCAGCCGCCCAATGATTGCCATTGAGGCAAAAGTCAAATAAACGAAGTATAACAGCTGTGCAGGGGCAGCCTGCACAGCTTCATTTTGAAGTTTTATACTTGTTTGGGCCAGATTTACTGCGGCCATACTTGCTACGGTGTAGCTGAGGTAAGCTCAGGTTGCCTGGTTTGGCTGCACGCTTTGCCAGGTGCTAGTGCCGGTCTGCTTCGATTTTTTAATAACAGATAAACTGCCGCTTGTCTCCAATATAATCGCTTCGACTTGGTCCAGGTTGTCCAGCTTTTTTGCTCTGGCAGCTGATAGCATCTCTGCTTTCCGCACGCGCTGTTTCTTCATCTCCTTCTCTAAAAAGCGGCCTTGATAGTATAGCAGAGTAGGTTCACCGGTTACAAACCGTGAGAATTTTTTGGAGCGGGTCTCCAGCCAGCTGATGCTATACTGCAGGCTTATGAGCAGCGCAAAGGTAACCAGCGCCTCTGCCAGCGATACATGCTTTGCTGTAAGGATGCGGCCAAAAGCAGAACCCATGGCTACGGTTACTATAAAGTCGAAGGCATTCATGCTCAGCAGCGTTCGTTTGCCCGACACCCGAAGGAGCAGCACAATACCCCCATACGTAAGCGTGCCGACCACCACAATGCGCAGCAAAGGCTCATATCCATTCCAGAAGAAAGCTATTTTGTCCATGCCTGCTTATGCTTTGATGGGTGGCCAGTACCAGGCGCCATTCTGTACCATGCCATACAGTACCTTTCGCTTGTCTTTCAAAGTATCGAATTTTTGCCTGAAAACGGCTTCCTCTACAGTCGGCACTCCTTTTTTCTGAAGTTTTGAGAGATCCGGTAAGGGAGGCGCCTCATCCGATGGGTTGATAAAAGCACCCTGAAGCGTATCCATAAAACCCTGCGACGAACTTAAAGCGCCTTTGAGTATAGTTTCAGACGGATGATATTTTTCAGGTACGCCATACTTGATGAGGAGCAGCGCTTCCTCCAGAATAGCAAGAGCCATGGCATTCGCCTTTTTTGCAGTGGCGGCGTGGTAGTAGTGCAGAATAGGGTAGGCCATGTGCTGCTCAGACAGGCTGGCAAGCGATGCTGAGAGCGAGTTGAGTTGTAGCTCTATCGCGCCAAAGTCGTTTCCGGTCCATTGGGCGGTTACAAACTCCTCAGGGCTTTTCCCGATGCTGGTTACCTGGCTGGCAAAAGCGCGTTTAGCTACTACGGCGGCGAGCACCTGTAGCACGTAGGTAACAGAAAGCGTTACCATCCCCATGCCCCCAAAAGCTACCAGTGAACTGGCAAGCATCCAACCTTGCGAGGGAGGAACAAAATCGCCGTTTCCTACTGAAAACATCACATAGGTCACATACCAGATGTGACCGATAAAGTCCGGATACGCTTTGGTGGTTGGGTTCTGGATGGAGTGAGGGTCTGCCTGAAAGATCAGTGACCAGCCCAGGATGATCAGGATGATCCAAGAAGACACCGTAAGGATGAGAATAACAGGACCGGAGAGGCTCAGGTAGTGATGGTTCTTTTTCCCGATTATGCCGCGCAGCAGCTTCCAGATACCGGTTGTAAGGCGGCCGGTTATAGGGGCAGAATTTCCATCTACCCAAATGGTTGTCCAGAGTCCTTCTATAAAAGCCCAGGTAGTAATAATGATCCCGCAGATCAGATAAAAGTAGTTCATATAGCGTATCAAAATAAAGCCAGCAACTGGCGCAACAAGGTTGCTGCTAAAGATTTGCCTAAAGCTGCAGCTGCGCAGAAGTTTAGCAGGAAGCTTTTAGTAAAGTGTTTTCCTCATGTATTTACCAGTTCTTACAAGCGAAGGTTACTCACCCCAGTGCGAAGCCATGCTGAAATACCCGAGCATTTGCTGCTGCATGAACATTTAAGGGCTGGGCACCCGTAGAAAGGGTAAACAGCAAAACTATGCGGCAGTTAATTATAAAAGTTTCTAAAGGAAAAGGAAAGGACGTACTAGAGCAAGCGCAGGAGCACCACGGAAAAAACCTGAGTTTACAGGAAGCAGATACAGGAGACCTGGTCATTGTATACCTGAACAACAACGAAGTCAGTAAATTTATTGACAGTATTACGCATTTGGATGCAGTAGAAATTAGCCTTGTGCCCCGGGGAGTGATTACGATGTACCCACCTGCAGGGCAGGCGCCGGAGCAGGTGACGGACGTAACCTATCGCAGCCCGATCGAAATTTTTCTGGGTGGCCTGCAAAGCGTTGGCTCTAAAACAGGGCTGCTCATCTACTCCGTTGCTGGGGCTATACTAGTGTGGATCGGCCTGTATACCGGCACCAGCTTTTTGCTGGTAGCGGCCATGCTGGTAGCCCCGTTTGCTGGTCCGGCCATGAATGCTGCTCTGGCTGCTGCGGCCGGTAAAATGGAACTGCTGAAGCAAAACCTGCTGCGGTACCTGATGGCCATCGGCACGGCTGTTTTTGTTACGTTTCTGCTTTCCTTTATTGTTGGTCAGCAGCATGCCACACCCATGATGGTGACCGTGAGCCAGATCTCACAGGTATCAGTTTTGCTGCCCTTAGTGGCGGGTATAGCGGGTGGCATCAACCTAATTCAGTCGGAGCGGGCGGGGTTGGTATCCGGCGCTGCGGTGGGCATGCTGGTCGCTGCCTCGCTGGCACCCCCAACCGGACTGATCGGTATGGCGCTGAACTTCGGAAACTGGCAGCTGATCCGGAGCGGCATCTTTCTGCTAATTATTCAGTTGGCTGTAATACAGATATCAGCGGCGCTGGTATTCCGGTATATGGGCAAGATAACGATATCAGGCGTGCGCTTTGCTGGCGGAAAGGAATATGTGTTCAGGCTATCGATGTTTGTGTCGGGCCTGCTGGTGGCCGGGCTGTTATACTGGCAATTCTCGAGCCAACCGGGCTTGCAGAAGGCCAGCCTGAACACGCAGATCACAGAGGTAATGCATACGGCACTTAGTGAGATGAAAGATGTGGAAACGATAGAGTTGAACGCCCGCTTTACCCGGGGTACACTGGCCGACCTGAACCCTGTAATCTGCGAGTTATACCTCTATAACAGGAATGATTCGCTTACGGATGAGCAGGTAAAAAAGCGTGTTAGCGAACTCCTGTACAAACGCATCAAAGCAAAAAACTGGAATGCCGATCCGATGTTCGATATCACGGTCCTCGATTACGAGGGAAACAGATCTACTTTACCGTAGTGTTACCTGCGCATGGGCCAGTTTGTCGTGCGGCAGGCGTCGGTAAGGCAGGCTGGCCCCGGTTATGCCACGCACCAGCAGCACCAGCAGCGATAACGGTTTGGTAAAATAGCGGATGCTGGCATTATAAAAGGAAAGGCGCTTTCCCGAATGGCTTGTTACCTGCAGCCCCAGCAGGTGTTTGCCCAGCGTAGCCTGCCCCGCACACGATTCGGTGCCGGCAAAGTATACCCATCCGATCAACACATCCAACAAACGTTCCGGCTTCAGGAGCAAGGCTGTTTCGTCGCTGCTGATGGTATAATATTCGATGATCACTAAAATCAAAAAGAGCAAAAGTACATCTATCAGTAGCGCAATCAGGCGGGTGCCCAGGTCAGATAACGATAGTCCTTTGCTTTTTTCAGAGTATAAAGCCTGCATAAAAGGGTACGAGTATAAGGGAGCTTGCCTATACTTGTATTTTTAAAAGGAAGTTATAAACGGCGTAAAATTTTATGAGAAAAGCGACAGCTGTTGTTTTGGCTGCAGCACGCCTTCGTGCAGCAAGAGCCATTCTTTGCGCCAAAGACCGCCGGCATAGCCCGTCAGGCTGCCATTGCTGCCGATAACCCGATGGCAGGGCACCAGAATGCAAAGCGGGTTTTTACCGTTTGCCGCTCCCACAGCCCTAATAGCTTTTTCGCTGGAAACTGCTCTGGCTACGGCCAGGTAAGAGCGCGTTTTTCCGAAAGGAATTTGTTGCAGATTATCCCACACCTGTTGCTGAAAAGCCGTACCCACTGGTGCCAGTGGTAGGTCAAACTGGTGGCGGGTGCCGCTGAAGTATTCCTCTAATTGATGTATACACTTGTGCAGCAGTGTAGGAAGGTTGGCATCTGCCTGGCCGGGCCGGTCGCAGAAGGTGACAGCCTGTATTGCCTCAGCGGTGCCCGTGATGCGCAGGTACCCAATGGGGGAGTGATGATATGTGATGTAAGTAGCGGCACTCATGTAAGTAAAAGTAGGCGTTTAAGCGCTTTTATGCAATACCTGTTGCCGCATAGATATCGGCTGCTGCTATACTTGTTTTCAAGTGGCTGGTAACACATGCAGCAGCAAGAGCATTAGTGTTTATAGACCAGGGTGCCGGCCAGTTTATCATGCAGTGCCTGCCGGCGCTCAGTATAAGCAGCCATCACGTAGCCCAGCAACAGAATAAGCCCCGACAGCAGTTTTGCAAAAAAGCGCCCGGTAGCGCGCAGGAAGCTGATGCGGTTGCCTGCTTCATCTGTTACAAAAATGCCCATTAGTTGCTTGCCCGGTGTAGCCTGGTAGCGCGAACTCTCGAAACTGGCATAGTATAGCCAGCCCACAATTATATTTACCAATTGCCCATATAACTGGCTGCTATAGTCGTCAGGGGCAGGCATTAGAGGGATGTGGAAGATGGCAAAAAGCAGCAGGGTGCTGACACTGATCAGAAAGCTATCAAGGATCAGGGCAACAAACCGCGTCCAGAAGCCTGCAAAAGGATGAGGGGTTACGGAATTATCCGCATCCTGGAAGGATGAATCCATAAAAAAGCTGGTATAAAGCCCGATGATACAACATCTGGGGCAGAAGTACAATAAAAAAGCTACCTGAACGCCTTCAGGTAGCTTCTGTTTAAGTAGGTTGTAGGATGCAGCAGCCTTAAGAAGCAGCAGGGGCTGTATCAGGACCCGGTGTAAACTTCACCACTTTATTTTTTTCTGGTTTAAGGCTGTGCAGGTACTTGTAAATAGCGCGGAGGTCGCCTGCTTCCATGCCGCCATACATACTCCAGGGCATGAGCGTATTAAAGCCTTTTGGATCTACTTTGGGCGTATTGGCCGGATCGGTGAAGGACTTGAAGCGACTTACAAAAGCAGTCTCCGTCCAGTTGCCGATACCGGTTTCCTTATCAGGAGTGAGGTTGGCTGTGCGAAGTGTAGCTCCGTTTGGAAAGTGGAACTCGTTGCCTCCAGCCATGTACGCTCCCTTGTCGCCGGCTGTGTGGCAGTCGCTGCAGCCAGCTATTGTTACCAGGTATTTGCCTAGTGCTACTGAATCTTTCAGCACCGGCTCGGCAGCAAGCGTGGGGATGTTGCTGGGCATCGTACGTAAAAACAGGCTGACCGGGAAGTCCGGATCAGATGCCGGCACTTTGTTCTTGATTGGGCTTAACGTGCGGATATAAGCAACAATGGCATACGCATCTTCCTGCGACATTTGGCTGTAAGCTTTGTAAGGCATCATTGGGAACAGCGGATCACCGTTTCTGCTCACCCCGGAAGTGATGGCGCGGTAAACCTCACCATCTGTCCAAGCGCCTATACCAGACTCTTTGTCGCTGGTGATGTTTCTGGCGTAAAAAGTGCCGGGAAAGCCCAGCGAATGGTCGAACTTATCACCTCCTTTACCCATGGTTCCGGGCAGCGGCGGCGCTGTCAAACGCGACCAGTCGCGGGTAGAATGGCAATCAATACAAACAGCCACATGGTTAGCCAGGTATTCCCCGCGCTTTACCAGAATGGGTGTTTTAGCGATGGTGATCACCGGCGCCGCATCCACGTTCGGGAAAGCGTACTGCAGGTAAAGGACACCGGCTGCGACAGCGCCTACCAGCACCACCAGCACATAGCCTACAATTTTAGCTGCTTTTTTCATCGAAGTTCACGATATAAGATGTTGGAATGATGCTGGAAAGTTAAATAAAGATAATTGGGTAATATTAATAAATAGTATAACTAAATCAAACAGTAATATGCCCCATATTCTATTCTTTTTTAGCCGGAAGATGGCTGGAATTGGTAAATAGAGATAAAAAAGCCGCAGAGTTTTTCTGCGGCTTTTTTATCTGGTAATCAGCAGGTTGTTATTGAAACATATTCTTGCTGTCAATGATCTTCACGTCCTGCACATTCAGCTTATAAGAGGCAATCTCCGCATCTTCGGCGAGCACCTCCTGCGGCAGTCCTTCTTTCACCAGGTTAGAGTAGCTCATAGGTGAAGGCGTGTTGTTCAACAGTGATGCTTTTAAAGGCGCTGCTTCGCTGTCATCAGTTACAATGGTGACGAACATGTTCTGCGTGTCCCAGTATTTCTTCACGGCTTTGTTCACCTCCTCTACTGTCAGGTTAGCTAGCAACTGATCCATTTCTTTGATGTAATCCTGGCGGCCGTAAAAGCGGGAGTCCATCAGAAAACCCAGCTGTTTCTCCTCTGTCTGCACATACAGTTTCATGTAAGAGCGCAGGAACTTACGGGTCAGCTCAAAGTCCTCCTGGCTCATGCCGTTGTTGATGAGCTTATCTACCTCACGAAGGGCCAGTCGCAAAGCAAAGTGCGCATGCCCGATATTTATATCACTCAGCTCGCTGTACTGCTTTTTTAACCCTTCGCCAATCTGCACCGGCCTGATCCAAAGGGCAAAGTAGTTGGAGGTGCGGGGCACACCCGGATTCGGCAACTGGTAGCTGCCGCCGTTGTCATACCACTCAATGTAAGAGTAGTCGCCGTAGTTCATGGAGCGCGTCGTACGAATCTTGTCGTAGAGCTTGCCGTAGCTTTTGCGGTGCTCACCCAGGTAGGAGTTGGCCACCATCAGGGCAGCAAAGTCATCGGCAGAACGCGTTACGGGCATGGGAGAGCCGGTAAAGATGGCGGAGCCCAGGGCATTGTCTTTCTGGATAATCTCTACCTGCACGCCGTTTGGCTTGTTTGGTGCGCCTGCCACAGGTATGTTTGGTGTTACCTCTGATAGCTGCGCCATATCCGCCTGCAGCTTACGCATAAACTCAGGGCTATAATTGCCGGCAACCCCGATCATCAGGTTATTGCGTGTAAAAAAGTTGTGCCAGTGGGCCTTCACATCCTCCAGCGTAATATTTTTTACGCTAGCCGATTTCCCCTCCACCACATGCTGGTAATTGGTGCCGCGGAACAGCAAATCTTCGAGTGCTTTCTTGCTATACTCCTCGTCTGACGAGGCCCGGATCACCTGGTCAACATAGTTCTGTTGGTTGGCCAGCACGCGCTTAAAATCTTCCTCGGCAAAAGCGGGTGTTAGCAGTAGGCCGTGCACAATCGGGTAGAAATCAGTTAGCTTTTCGGCTGGTACCTCAAAGGTAAAGGTAGTTACTTCTTTGTCTACGTTGGCGTAATAGTTGGCCGCCCACGGAAAGATCTTGTCCTTTATCTGGGAAACGGTCATATCCTGTGTGCCGCTCTCCGTTATCATCTCGGCCGTAGTATAAGTCAGGCCTTCCTTGCCTTCCGGGTCCGATAGCGAGCCGTTTTTGAACATCAACTTGATGATCACTTTGTTTGATTGCGGGTTCGGCAGTTCCACAATTTTGCCAGGTCCAAAGGCAAGGTTAGCATCGTAAGGTACGCCTGCCGGAGGGGGCGTGGCTCGTGCCGTGGTATCAGCTACGGTTTCGTCGGTAGTTTGCCGGGATGCCTGCGGTTGCTGGGCACAGGAAACGATGGCAAACGCGACCGGCAGTATATAAGCAGCTATTCTTTTCATTTTATGATCTTCAGGTATAAATTTATACTTTGTTTCAGGATGGCTTATTTAACCGGCGAAGCGTCGGTAGGAGCGATGGTGCCCACTGTCAGCGTTTCGGTTTTGAAGTACTTTTTAGCAACGGCCATCAGGTCTTGTGCTGTGATAGTGTCGTACACTCCATAAATATTATTCAGCGACTCCGGGTTACCGGAAAGCCAGATGAAACGGCCGAGTGCATTGGCAATTGCATCGGGGCTGTCCATATTCATAGCAAAGGAATACTTGATGCGCGACTTGGTGTCTTCGATCTTCTGGGCATCCATCGGCTTGGTTTTGGCATCGTTCAGCGCCTTCATCAGCTCATCTTTCACATACTGCATATCCTTGGCATCCAGCAGCGAGGCCGACACAGCAATCAGGTTCGGGTCGCGGGAGAACTGCGGACCGCCGGCTATAAAGCGGGCTTTCTGCTCATCCACCACCAGCTTGCGGTACAGGTCAGAGTTCTCGGCAAACAGGATGGTGGTAAGTATGCTCAGCGCCGGCAGGTCTTTGTCTTTGTCAGAGAAAGCTGGTCCTTTGAAGTTGAGGCTCAGGTATGGCGGAAAATTTTCCTGCTTCACATGGGCAAAGCGGGTTTTGGTTTGCTTCGGCTCCGTTGGAATGTTGGCCTTGTAGTTGCCATGCTCCCACATGCCAAAGTATGCCTTTGCCAGCTTGTTCACCTGCTCCGGCGTTACATCGCCCACCACCAGTATGGTCGCATACTCGGGGCGGTAAAAGCGGTCGAAAAAGGTGAGAGAGTAGTCGTACTGGTTGGGCATATCCACCACATCATCAAAAAAGCCCATTGTGGTGTGCGCATACGTATGCTTGGTAAACGCTGTGCTGACAACTTTCTCATACAGTTGCTGGTAAGGGCTGGCGGAGTTCTTGGTATACTCGCCTTTCACGGCGCCAGCCTCCGTTTTAAAATCGTGCTCGCTATACTTCAGGTGCTGAAAACGATCCGCCTCAATCTCAAACATCTTGTCTAGCATATCGGCGTTGCCGGTCATGTAGAACATCGTGCGGTCGAGGGAAGTATTGGCGTTGGCCGAAGCGCCCATCGCTTTCATAATGTCGCCATAGGCTTCTTTGGAGTACTTATCGGTGCCCCGAAACATCATGTGCTCAAAAAAGTGGGCGAAACCGGTTTTGCCTTTCTCTACTTCTTCGCGCGAGCCGGCCCGCACCACAATGTAAAAAGAGGCCAGGCCGGGGCTGTTATACGGTACTGTCACCACATTTAGGCCGTTGTCGAGTTTTGTTTGATAAATGGGATTGGGAAGAATCTTCTTACCCGGGCTGTTCTGCGCCACACCTGTTGTAATGGCCAGCGCCAGTAGCAACAGCAAGGCTACAAATCTGTTTTTCATGAATCTGATTTAGTTGTTTAGATACTTGTACCCCCACGGCACTTAGCACAAAGTATAAATATAAGCATAAATGCTTTTAGGGACCAATTCTGCCTACCCTGCCTAGCCGATTCTCGACAAAGCAGCCGTTTCCATCGCCGAATTAAAGTAAAAGAGATGGAGGAAAATAGCCAGTGCCATGTATACGAAACGCCGGGCAGTGCTGCCGCTGCAGGAGACAACGGCAGCCGTTCAGGTAGGATGACTTACAGTATGTGTCTCCTCAGAGCGTCACTGGTAATAGGTAAGTATAGGTTCTTTGTGTTCTGCTGGGGCAGTTTGCCTGAAATTTGGCTATAAGATTCTGCTGCTGTTTATGTAGCTGATCAGGTCCGGAACAGCGGCATCAATCAGGAAGTAGTACACGTTCTTGCCTTCCCGTTGGGTGCCAACCACGCCTTTATCGCGCATGTTGGTCAGGTGGTGCGACAGCAGCGACTGCTCGATCTGAAGTGCATCCTGGAGGGTGCTAACGGTGAGGCGTTCCTGCTGCTGTAAAAGATCGATAATGCTGATGCGTACCGGGTGTGCAATACACTTCAGCACATAAGCGGCTTTTTCAAGCTTCTTTCGGTCTATGCGTACTTTTAGCGGGCTCATGTTATCCTCCTCTTTCCGTCTTAGTATACATGAACGTTTTTTCATGTATACTACTAGCAGTACAATTTTTAGATGGCCGTAGTTCCCCGCCTGTAGGTGCCGGAAGCGCAAAAAACAGCGCCGGTAACTTACTGGCGCTGTTTCAGCGGTTAAAAGAAGGAAGAATTGAACGCTAGTTCAGGGAAATTGCTGCGGCATGCTGGCTAATATCTATGCCCAAACCTTGTGCTATACGCAGGCCAAGCGAAATGTCGGCACGGAAGAAGTGGCACAATTGGCGGTTGATGATCTCGGCACGTTTCGGACCGTTGATGCCGCTCATGGCGTTCACGATGTTCTGGATGGTGGCAGTTTTCTGTTCCGGCGTCACCAGGCGGAACAGGTTGCCGGGCTGGGTGTAGTGGTCGTTCTCGCCTGCATCGTTGCGGTCGAACCAATCGGCCAGCACGCTTTCTCCCAGCTTCTCGTGCAGAATGTAGTCCTGCAGCAGGATTGGGCCGCGCGGACCAGCAGTCTGGCTGTTTTCGTGTTCGTAGTATGGTCTGCCCGACGCAGTGGTCAGGCGGGTGTTCTTTTCGTGGTCGCTCATGGTGCGGTACGTTTGAAAGCTATTGAATTCCTGTTTCAAAAGTACCGGGCCGCGGTTTATCAATCGAATTGAGAGTATTTATGGCTTTATAGGTGTGTTCTCTGATGTGCCATAAAGTATAAGTATAGCAGAAGCTTAGGAGCAGTTAAATGTTTCTCCCTGTGGCGCAAGTGTCCGCTCATGCTTACTAGATCCAGGTAGGATACAGAGTATGGCCAAGCTCGAACAGGCCGCAACTTTTGCCTTCAGAGAACAGCAAAGTAGGAGTGCAATACTAAAACGCTTCGCCAATTACCACATAAAAGTTAGAGCCCTGGCTGCCGTAGCCCAGGTCGAAACGCAGGTTCAGCTTTTGCTCAGCATTCAGGGCATAGCGCAGCCCGGAGCCGATGGAGTATTTGAGGGTGCTGAAATGTACATCTGAGGTCTTGTGGAACACATCGCCTACACCCGCAAAAGCAGCCAGTCCCAACCTGCGGTAGAGCGGGAAGCGGTATTCTACTTGCGTGCCGGCAAAGTTATCGTCCAGAAAGCGGTTGCGGGCATAGCCACGCAGGATCTTATCGCCCCCGGCGGCAGAAAGGCGCATGATGGGCACCTGCCCTTTGTTCAGGTTCATGACCGTGTTGAACGCCAGCACCCGAGCCGGACGCAGCGTCACAAACTTGCTGAAATTCAGGTTCAGGCTCTGGTAGTTGAACTCGCCGCCCAGTGCTTTGCCAAAGCCGTAAGCCGAAGCTTCAAACAACATGCCGCTGCTGGCAAAGGCCGTATTGTCGCGGGTATCTACCAAAAACACCACGCCCAGCCCGCTGTTTGTGCCTCCTTTGTAGCCGGCGATGTGCTGTGTTTGCAGAATGCTTTCACGGCCTTCGCTGATCGAGTCGAGCTGCAGGTGGTAATAGTGCGTGAGCTGGTAGTCAAGCCCCAGAAAGGTATGGCCGCCCAGGTTCTTCAGCCCTGCTAATTTCGCACCCACCAGCGAGTACGTATACTTGCCTTCATCAGCATCCGGGGTATGGTTGCCAAGACCATAAAAGCGGTCCGTATACTTGCGGTGGCGCAATTCGCCGCGAAGCAAAAACCTTTCTTCGCGGGTAAACAAATTCCACTCTAGCTCCTGATCCATTTGCTTGTTCAATGTATAATCTGCCAGCACGCGGGCCGTAGAGAGCCGGGTGTAAGTGGAGTCGGTCTTGCTCCTGAGCCGGAGGTAGCCAATAGCAGCGGCGCCAAAGCCCAGCCGGGTATCAGGCGTATAGTAAAGGACAGGTATAGGTATAATCCCTTTTATGTTTCCCGATGTGGCCGAGAGCGAATCAGAAGAGAAAGTCATAGCAGCTGCATGGGTATCAGGTGCACCCAATAACAACCAACCGCCAAGCAGGACCAGGAGTACGACTTTTTTCATAGAAGTTTGGATTGGTGGTTACTTGTTTTAAACTTTAAGTGTCTGTAGATCATTAGAATACTATTAAAATAGATGACATTTTACAACGAAATATAAGTGCTTATTCTTTCAGAAACTATGCTTTGGCTAGGGAGGGCTAAAAATGTGCTATGGCGTTGGCTTATCTGCCTGGCGATGCTTACATTTGGTTAGTATAAACTAAGCTAATCAACCTTATTCACTAATCTTTACAGATGAAGAAAGTCCTTACCATTGCAGCTTTTCTCGCACTAGGGGCGGGGGGCGTAATGGCGCAGAACACCTTTCCGCGCAACGGCGTGTATGATGAGCGCTCCGGCCTGGTCGCCTTCACTAACGCCACCATTCATACCGACTATAAAACCACTATCCCGAACGCCACGCTCCTGATCCGCAATGGCCAGGTAGAGGCCGTGGGCACTGGCCTGAAAATCCCGGCGGGCGCGGTAGTGATCGACGCCAAAGGCAAGCACATTTACCCCGGCCTGGTGGACATGTTCAGCACCTATGGCTTGCCCGAGGTAAAAGAGCCGGCCAGGAGCTGGGACAGCGCTCCGCAAATGGAGTCGGACAAAGAAGGTGCCTATAGCTGGAACCAGGCTATCCGGCCGGAGACCAATGCCGTGGAGCTATTCAAAGTAGACCCGAAGGCGGCGGAAGAACTGCGCAAGCTGGGCTTTGGTACCGTGCTGGCGGTGTACCGCGACGGCATCGCTCGCGGCACGGCCACACTGGTAACACTGGCTGACGAGCGCGAGAACAAGGTGGTGGTGCTCGACAAAGCCGCCAACGCTCTCTCCTTTGACAAAGGTTCCTCGACGCAGGATTACCCGAGCTCGCTGATGGGCGCCGTGGCGCTGCTGCGCCAGACCTACCTGGATGCGCAGTGGAATGCCAACAACCCGACCAAGGAGCAAAACATCTCCCTTAAAGCTTTTGCCGAGGACAACAAGTACCCGCAGATTTTTGAGGCCGATAACAAAATGAACGTGGTGCGCGCCGATAAGGTGGGCGATGAGTTCGGCAAACAGTACATCATCAAAGGCAACGGCGACGAGTACCAGATGCTGCAGGAGGTGAAAGCCACCAATGCCCCGCTCATCCTTACGGTAAATTACCCGGATGCCTACAACGTGGAAGATCCTTATGATGCGCGCCGCGTGTCTTACGCCGATATGAAGCACTGGGAAATGGCCCCGGTCAATGCGGCCATGCTGCAAAAGGCAGGCGTTACCTTTGCTTTCTCCGCTGCTGACCTGAAGGACAAGAAGAACTTTTTGCCCAACGTGCGCAAAGCTATCCAGTATGGCCTGCCGGAGCAGGAAGCGCTCAAAGCCCTCACCGCCACCCCAGCCCAGCTGCTGCACGCCGACAATAAGATCGGCAGCCTGGACAAAGGCAAGCTGGCTAACTTCATCATCACCTCCGGTAACCTGTTTGCCGAAGATAACCTGATCCTGGAGAACTGGGTGCAGGGCCATCAGTATAAAATTACCGAAGCGCCAACCGACTACCGGGGCGTGTATACATTAAAAGTAGGCAACGAGCCCGAGCGCAAACTGCTGATTGCTGGTATGGCCGAAAAGCCGGAGCTGAAGGTGATCGCCCAGGATACTGTGAAAGGCAAGATCAGCTTTAACAACAACCTGGTGACGCTCTCTTTTGACAAGAGCAAGAAAGACAAAGAATCTATCCGCCTGAGTGGCTGGCTGGCCGAGAAGAACATGCAGGGCGAAGGCCAGTTGCCGGATGCTTCTACCGTGAAATGGACCGCCACCTTCTCGCAGGCCATGACAGAGAAAGCGAAAAAAGACAGCGCCAAAACCACCGAGCCGGTGCAGATCGGGCAGCTCATCTACCCCTTTGCCGCCTATGGCCAAACAGGGCTGCCGAAGCAGGAAACGGTGCTGATCAAAAACGCCACTGTCTGGACAAATGAAAAAGAAGGAAAGCTGGAGCATGCCGACGTGCTCATCCAGAATGGCAAGATTGCGCAGGTAGGCAAGAACCTGAATGCGAAGGATGCTAAAGTGATCGACGGCACAGGCAAACACCTCACGCCCGGCATTATCGACGAGCACTCGCACATTGCTTTGGACGACGTGAACGAAGGCACCCAAGCCGTGACGGCGGAAGTGCGTATGTCGGATGTGCTCAACTCCGAGGACGTGAACATTTACCGCCAGCTGGCCGGTGGCGTCACCACAGCACAGCTGTTGCATGGCTCTGCCAACCCCATCGGTGGCCAGTCGGCCCTGGTCAAAATGCGCTGGGGTAAAAGCCCGCAGCAAATGCTGGTGGAGAATGCCGACGGCTATATCAAGTTTGCGCTGGGCGAGAACGTGAAGCAGTCGAACTGGGGCAGCAAGCAAACGGTGCGCTTCCCGCAGTCGCGCATGGGTGTGGAGCAGGTATACGTGGACGCCTTTACCCGTGCCAAAGAGTATGAGCAGGCCTGGAAGGACTATAACAACCTGTCCAAGCGCCAGCAGGCCAAAACCACCGCGCCCCGCCGCGACCTGGAGCTGGAGACGCTGGTAGAGATCCTCAACAAGAAGCGCTTCATCACCTGCCATTCTTACGTGCAGTCCGAGATCAACATGATGATGAAGGTGGGCGACGAGATGGGCTTTAAGGTGAACACCTTCACCCACATCCTCGAAGGCTACAAAGTGGCTGATAAGATGGCGGCCCGTGGTATTGGTGCCGGTACTTTCTCGGACTGGTGGGCCTATAAAATGGAGGTGAAAGACGCTATCCCTTACAACGCCAACATCCTGAGCGAGCAGGGCGTGGTGACCGCCATCAACTCCGACGATGCCGAGATGGCCCGCCGCCTGAACCAGGAAGCGGCCAAGAGCGTGAAGTATGGCGGCATGAGCGAGGAGGATGCCCTGAAACTGGTGACCCTGAACCCCGCCAAACTGCTGCACCTGGACAACCGCATGGGCAGCATCAAGCCGGGCAAAGACGCCGACCTGGTGCTGTGGACCAACCACCCGCTTTCTGTCTATGCCAAGCCGGAGAAGACCTTCGTGGACGGCATCGCCTACTACGATCTGCAGCGCGACGAGCAGCTGCGCGAAAACATGGAGAAAGAGCGCATGCGCCTGGTGCAGAAAATGCTCAACGAGAAAGCCGGAGGCGCCAAAACGCAGCAGCCCGTGAGCAAAAAAGTGCACGTGGTGGACTGCGACGAAGTGGAGCAGACCCAGGAGGAATCATATCTGGCTTATTAATTTGATTGTTAATTGTTAAATGGCTGGATTGTTATATTGTTTATTTGGGGAGCAAGCAACGCTGGAAGATTTTAACTCCCAATGTAGAGCAACGGATAAATAATAATCGACAACCAGCAATCAACAATAAAAGACTTCGAGGAAAATGAAAATCAATAAAAGATACATTGGCGCACTAGTGGCTCTGATGCTGAGTGTTCCGGCCATGGCGCAGGTGCCCGCCCCGGCTCCCAAGCAAAGCAAACCGATCCTGCTGAAAGGCGCGACCCTGCACGTGGGTAACGGTACGGTGATTGAGAACGCCGCCGTGGGTTTTGACAACGGCAAGATCACCTATGCAGGTCCGCAGAGCGGCGCCAGCCTGAGCGGCTACGAGGTAGTGGACGTAACCGGGCAGCACATTTACCCGGGCCTGATCCAGCCGAACTCCGGTTTGGGTTTGAACGAGGTGGAAAGCGTGCGCGCCACCATTGACTGGCGCGAGGTAGGGGAGTTTAACCCGAACGTGCGCTCGGTGGTCGCCTACAACACCGACTCCGACATCATCCCGACCATCCGCACCAACGGCGTGCTGATGACGCAGCTCACCCCGATCGGCGGTACCATCTCCGGCTCCTCCTCCGTGGTGCAGTTGGACGCTTGGAACTGGGAGGACGCCATTGTGAAAGCCGACGAGGGGATACACCTCAACTGGCCGCGTATGCTCATGCCCACCGGCAATGCGGAACGCGACAAGCGCCTGGCCAAAATGCAGGAGCAGCGCGACCAGACGCTGACGGAGCTGACCACGATGCTGCGCGACGCCGCGGTTTACAAAGCGGGCCAGCACGACGCGGAGAACCTGAAACTGGCGGCGCTGGCGGGCTTGTTCGACGGCTCCAAAACGCTGTACCTGCACGCCAACTATGCCAAGGAGATCCTGGAGGGCATTAACTTCGCCAAGCAGGCAGGCGTGAAGAAGATTGTGCTGGTAGGTGGTGGCGATGCCCTGGCCGTGGCCGATTTCCTGAAGCAAATTAACATCCCGGTGATCTACTCCGGCGTGCACGCCCTGCCCTCGCGCGACGAGGAGGACGTGGACATGCCCTACAAGATGCCATACCTGCTGCAGAAGGCCGGGCTGCTGGTGGCCCTGGACTATGACCTGAGCATCCACGGCACCCGCAACCTGCCGTTCATCGCCGGCACCGCCGCCGCCTATGGCCTGGACAAAGAGCAGGCGCTGGCCGACGTGACACTGAACACCGCCAAAATCCTGGGCATCGACAAGCAGGCCGGTTCGGTGGAAGTAGGTAAAGACGCCACGCTGGTGGTGTCAAAAGGTGATTTGCTGGACATGCGCACCAACGACGTGACCGAAGCCTTTATCCAGGGCCGCAAGCTGGACCTGAACAACAAGCAGAAGTACCTCTACCACAAGTTTGAAGACAAGTATAAAGCGCAGAAAAATGCCGCGCCTGCTGCAGCATCTAAAACGGCTGCCACTTCTGCTGGCAATTAAGCTACAGTTGTCAGAGCACTGAAAGCTGCTGGTTCAGAAATGGATCAGCAGTTTTTTGTTTATGTTCTTTTCTGTTGCAGCATTATACCTGGTCATACTTATCTGCTGATTACTCTTCTCCTTTAGTTTTATTCAGGTTATACTTGGTAGGGGCTGTTTTATACTTTAGCTAACAACTTATCCTTGCTTGCTGCTGTTTTTTACAGTTCCGGGTCCAACTACCCCTGCCCCTCAGAGCTACCGTTCGCAAGCTTCAAACTCGCGTTCTCGCTTGTCTAAGGCGGGGGGCTTTACATACTACGGGTTCTTTCTTCCTTGTTTTCTCTTTCCTGCCATCTTGAAAGATTATTGGTTGAAGGCTTATTAGCCTCAACTATAAAGCTTCTATCTCAACTTAAGCAAAGGCTGGATTCCCCTCGCGGAGGGGTTAGGAAGTGGGTTCAGAAATAGCCACAGCTACAAAGCCAACACTTCTCCAAAGTTACTACACCCCTGCCCCTCCTTGGATAAGGAGGGGCAGGGGTGGTTGGACTTGGCACTGCACAAACGGACACCCTTAACACCTTTCTTAGGAAATAGTAGCCTGTTGTAAAAAGAAAACCCCTGACCAAAGGCCAGGGGGCTCAGTAAGGATATGATTAAACAAACAACTTTCTTGCTTACATGTTTCGCAGCCAGCTCGCGCGGAGCGCCAGTTGCTGTGGCGTCGCCTGCGGATCAGGGGTGAAAACATGTTTCTGTTCTTCTTCGCGTTGCAGCACGGTCGTAATCACCTGCTTTTGTTCGCCGTTGCGCAACACGGTATACTTGATTTTGTCGCCGGGTTTGGCTGCTGCTAATTTCTTCAGTTCCTGCTGTGCATTCTGCAGTGTAACGGGTACGCCGTCTTTCGCTACCAAACGATCCTGGTTTTGTAGTCCACCTTGGGAAATCTCATCATCCACCTGCACAAAGGTGATAGCACCATCTCCTGTCACGGTAAAGTCGTAGCCCAGGAAAGGCTTTTGCACGCCAGATTTTACCAGCGGCTGGTAGTTGATGCCCAGTTTATTATAGTACTCGGCAATGGGCAGCGGCTCGGCGCCTTTCACGTAGCGGTTAAAAAAGTCGCCGATCTCGGGGTAAGTTTTGGCCGTGAAGATGTCGAAGAACTCATTCTCCGGAAACGCTTTTTTCGGGCCATACTCTTTAGAGAGTTCATTGATCACCTCGCGCAGGCCACGCTTGCCACCAGATAGTTCCAGCAAACGGATGTCGAGGAGGGCAGCAGTTAAAGCACCACGGTTGTAGATGTTGCCGTACTGTTTCTGCCCTTCGGGGGTATAGGAGGTCAGGGCCAGCTTCTGCAGGCTGTAGTTTGGGTCCATGCGGTCGTTGTAGTACAGCTTGGCCTGCAAGTCGGCGAGGTAGGTGGGCAGGTCGATGAGATTGTTGCGCAGTTGCATCATGTCGGAGGCCCACTCCGTTGTGCCCTCATACAGCCACAGGTGCTGCGATGGAGTCGGCGTTACAAAGTTGAATTGCTCGATGATCTCGCTGTGGATGTTAAGCGGGGTGATCACATGGAAGAACTCGTGTGAGGCGACATCCGAAATATGATGCGCGAACTCCGGCGTTAAGGGTTTCTCGCGAAATACGTACTCCGAACTATAGGAGTGCTCCCAGGCGCCCATCTCCTGGTCTTCGAAATGATACAGGAACGTATAACGGTTTACCGGAAAATCCACCACAAACTTGTTCGCGGCCTCCAGCATATCCGTCATGTTCGCCATCAGGTCCTTAGACTTGATTTCTCCGGTTTTGGAATAAGTATAAATATCAACGGTGGTGCCTTTGAACTTGCTTTCAGCTTTGGTTAGCGTGCCGGCAAGTATAGGCGAGTCTACCACTTTATCGTAGTTCTCAGCTACGTAGTAACCTTTGTCGTCCTGCTGCAGCGCGGTGCCTACCAGCCAATTCTGCGGGTACTCCAGCTTTACGCGCAGCGGGGTAGCCTGCAGTCCTTTCAGGTAACCGAACACGCCTTGCCCATTGATGAGCGCATGGTCCTGCTCCAGCGAGGTGCCGCACATCAGGTATACTTTATTTTTATCTACTTCGGTGTCCCAGGTCTCGGCAATACGGTAGCTGATCTTACGGACTTTTTCCGGCTTGCTCAGCTGCCACTGATTGGTGCTGATCTGCTTTGTTTCCAGCTCGCGCCCTTTTTTGTCGTAGGCTTTAAACTCACGCACGTAACGGCCAATGTCCATGGTCTGGTAGGTACCTGGCGCGGTGGCGGCAAACTGAAACACATCGTTTTCTTTTTTCAGCCCTTTTACATCGAGCGTTACTTTAAACTGATCATCGGCCCTGTCGTTCAGGTTTACCAGGTACGTCAGTTCAGGCCCTTTGCTAGCTTCAGCGGCAGGAGAAAGGGAAAGCAGCGCACATAAACCTAAGGCTGCGGACAGGATTTTCATAGATTGGAACGGCTTATCAAATTTCCGGCAAAGTATGAAACAGTGTCACTTTTCGCTAATGAAATAGATGAACACCCCAAACATCTCGACGGAAACGGGAAATCTGAAAAAGACAGTGCTTTCTATGCGGCTCCTTGGTACAGTGTTGCGGCTGTACTGCGGTAAAAGTGCGTCTTGATGAGCTTGTAACGGGCTGCTGCCAGCAGATGTGTCAACGCGGCGGGCTTATCTTCGTTTATACCTATAGTGAGTATAAAACTTATAGTGAGTATAAAACTTAAAAACAGAACTATGGAAAGAGACGACCGATATTACAGAAACGAAAGCTACAGAAGAGACAATACCAATCGCCAGCAAGGCAGAGAGGGAAATGCCGGAGAGCATTTGTCGAACTATCAGAGCCGCTATCAGAATCACGGCAACTACTACGGCATGCCCGATACCAATCATGAGTATGAGGATGTGCGAACTACGCGCGGCGCAGTGTTTGGCAACAGTACACCCGGGCCGATGCAACGCACCAGCAGGAACGAGGCCGACCAGTATGGCCCCAGCAGCAACAGCCAGCATAACGACAACAGTTCAGGCCGTTGGGATGACCAGCGCAGCTCTTATCGCTCCCAGGGAGACAGCAACTATAACTCCGGTTCTTCCTCGTATGGTAACCAGGGCACGTCCCGCCATCAGAACCGCGACAACCATTACCGCTACGGCGACCCGAACCCGTACATGGGCGGCTATGAGCAAACGCGCGGCACCGGTTGGGAGCGCGACAGTTCCGGCGCTTACCGGGGCAGCTTCAGCACTGGCAACAGGAACAATGACAATTCTTACGACCGCCAGGACAACAGCTACCAGAGCGGTGGCCGTGGCCGGCGTTATAGCGACTATGGCCGCGACGAGCAACGCAGCTATAACCCCGGTAGTGTAGATGCCTACAACGACCGCTCAGACTTTGGCTATAGCCGCTCTGATAACGACTTCGGAAGACGCCAGTACCGCGACAACAGTTTCTATAACAGCAATAGGAACAACGACGAGCTGCAGCGCGGCGAAATACGCGATTCCGGAAGCAGCAACCGCGATGACAACTATGCCACTGGCCTTTATTCTTCCAACCGCTCGTACGTGAGTGATCATGATGATAACAACCGTGATTTCTCACATGGCAGTAGCAAAGTTGGGCGGCGACATGCTTCAGGGCCAAACTATAACTACGAATCCCCGATTAGTGGCCAGACAAAGAGCGGCAGCTTGCGTTAAGCCGTAAGTAAAATACAAAAGCCCGCAGCACTTGCTGCGGGCTTTTAATTTGCGTTGCCCATTTTTTGCCTTTCATACAAGTATAAGCAGCGTATACAGGCACTTATTTATACATCGAAATTTTATGTCAACACCAAAATTCTTGCTTGCCATTGGGGTACTAATGGCACTTTTAATTGCTTCCTGCACCGTAAAACCTAAAAACCTGGCTTCGGAAGTTTATACTTTCAAAGATGCTTACTGGATGCTGATGTCAGTAGAAGGGCAGAGCCCGCAGGCACCCAACAATACCAAAACTGCCTACATCCGTTTTGAAGAAAATGACAATGATGTACACGGCTTTACCGGCTGCAATAAGTTTTCGGGTAAGTATGAGGCTGATCCGGAGCGGAGTAAACTGACGATGAACAGTTTGTCGGCCACAGAAGTAGCGTGCCCTAATGCTGATACGGAGAACAAACTCATGCAGGTACTGCAAAACGTAGACTCCTACCGCATCTCTGATAACATACTCACCCTTTATGTAGGCAATAAAGCTGTTGCCACATTTATGACCGGCACAGAACGCAGCATCGACAACGAAGTAAAGGATGAACTGCACTAGGCACCTTCTGAACTTTTGCCTCAACGCCGGTATAGCTGGCACCTATACTTTTCCTGATCTGAGCAATACGCCGCAAGGTTTTACAGTGGCAGTAAGGCCGGTGAGCAACAGGTTCGGGAGGTATATTTTAGTGTGATGTTTTCAGCAACAGCTCGTTGAATTTCTCTAGCAGGGCAATGTACTTGCGCTGCAGGGTGAGTAGTTCCGTTTCGCATTCTTTCATGCTGTTCGGCTTCTGAATTTCTGCCGGCTCTGTATCAAAAGGCAGCAGCAGGTTATTGTTCTGAGGCGTTTGAGGTGTCTTTACCTCTTTCTTTACAGTTTTACTCAAATGCGGGAATTCTTGTGAGAAGTCGTGGTGAATTACCTCCCCAATACGCAGGATAAAACTATACGGAATAGTAGTTTCCTTGAACTTGTTGTACAAGGTTTTGCGGCTTACTCCCAGCTTCTCGGCTACTACGCCAATTGCCACGCCACTTGCCTTAATGGCCTCTTTTATGATCTCTCCTCTGTGTACGGATCCTTTCATGTTGCTTCAGCACGTCATCAATCTGTGTAAATCAGGTTTGCTTTACAAAAATAGGTAATTAGGATGTATCTTGTGTGTAGGTGTGCTGATTTTATACACATAAGTGTAAGTGTAGTTTTGGTTGTAGCTGCTGATACAAGTATAAGCTATTGAGAAGTAGCAATTTACCTGCATGAGATAGCCTGTTGCCCAAAGCTATTTTGAGAAAACATCGCCTTTGTTCCAGGTAGGCCGCTCCGGCTGCTGCGCCACCAGGTACCCGATCAGGAAGTTGAGTTGCGCATACTTCTTACCCGCATTAAAGTCGAAAAGGCCCTTTATGTCGTCCTGCGGTTTGTGGTAGTAGGTCGCACGCCATTCCTTCACCAATGCGTCCAGGTTGTTCCGGCCATCAGCTGTTTTGTTGCCATACTTGATGTGGAGCGCCGGAATGCCCTGTTTGATAAAGCTGTACTGGTCGCTGCGCACAAAACGGTTCTGCTCCGGCTCGGGGTCGGCTTCGATATCCAGCCCAAGGTAACCGGCCGCCTGTTGCACCTGCTCTGCCAGCGAAGAGTGGTCGGCACCTAGTGGCACTACCGACAGGAGCGGGGCAATGATGGTGGGCATATCTGTATTGATATCGGCCACTATGTTGTGCAGCGGCACGGTTGGGTGGCTGTTAAAGTAAGCTGATCCCAGCAGGCCCATTTCTTCGCCGGTCACCAGCAGCAACAATATGGAACGCTTTGGCTTTTGCTTCAGGCTGGTATAGGCTTTCGCAATCTCCAGCAGGCTGGCTACGCCCGAGGCATTATCATGGGCTCCGTTGTAAATAGAGTCGCCGTTTACGGGTTTGCCGATGCCCAGGTGATCCAGATGGGCGCTATGCACCACGTACTCCTGCTGTAGCTGCGGGTCAGCGCCTTCAATCTTCCCGACAAGGTTATAGCTTTCGATATCCGTGTAGCGGGAGTGATACGTGGCACTTAGCGTTACAGGAAGCGGTATAGATGCCGGAACACCGCTTTTGAGCGAAGCAGTAACTTTATCCAACTCCAGGCCTGCCTGGCGGAGGTATTGCACAAAAACTTCGTTCGTAACCATGGCCAGCAGTTTTACCTGCGCAGAAGTATAATACCCCGAAACAGCCACTTCGCCTGCTGGCGTCAGCACACTGTAAATGCCGTGCTCCAGGTCAGGCAGACCAACTCCTGGATTGGTGCTCCCGACCAGAACACCCACTGCCCCATGCGCCGCAGCTGTTTTTAGAATGGTCAGCATATCTTTGCTGGATGCGGCAAGCGAAGAGGAGAAACTTGCCGGGGCACCGCGCATCACCAGTACAATTTTGCCTTTCGCATCCAGCCTTTCGTAATCATCATAGCCCAGTTCCGGCGCACTGATGCCATAGCCGGCAAATACCAGCGGCGCCTCTACCGTTACCTGCGCTTCGGCCGGGTTGGGCAGTATGATAAACTCCTGTCCATACGTCAGAGTGCTGCTGTCTTTACTGCGCAGGGTAGCATTGTTGTCGGTGATGGCCTTGCGCAGCTTTACGGTTTGCAGGTAAGTATTGTCTTCGCCGGCAGGCTGCACACCCAGTTTCCGGAACTGTTTTGCCACATAGTTTACCGCCAGCTGGTAGCCTGGTGTACCCGGCTGGCGCCCCTGCAGCTTGTCGTCAGCCAAGTATTGAATGTGCGCTTTCAAGTCGGGTGCTTCTATTTTTTTCAAGGCTTTGGCGACCTGTTTGTTCCCCTGGAGCGCCTGTGGCAGGGCATGTTGCGCTAGCAGTATCATACTTAGGAGAAGTAGCAGTGGAGTTATTTTCATGTATAAATAAGTGGCGTAAACTATTTTAGAAAAAACAAGGCCTAATATACGTGTTTAGCGCCTTACCACAGCCATACTACAACTCTAGTGCAGTTAATTTATAGCTGTGCGAAACTATTTAGGAGGGAATCGTACATATATGTACGTACATTAATTTATTTCTCCGGTTTTCTTCCGATACTTTCGTCAGCAGCACAGCTACGGCGGCTGAAAATCTTTTATCTATCACAAACAAAATTCATAATCTTATGGCTAACACAAAATGGAAAATTGACCCGACCCACAGTGAGGTTCAGTTCAAGGTAAAGCACCTGATGATCACGACCGTAACTGGCTATTTTCAGAAGTTTGACCTGGAAGTGGAAACAGAGGGCGACGACTTTGATACTGCTTCTAACATTGTTTTCACAGCCGACATCGACTCGATCAACACCAACAATGAGCAGCGCGATACGCACCTGAAGTCGCCGGATTTTTTTGACGCGCAGAACCATGACAAACTCAAGTTTGTAGGCAAGAGCTACGAAAAAACAGGTGACGACGAGGGCAAGCTGCACGGGGAACTGACCATCCGCGAAACAACCAAGCCGATAACGGTGAACGTGGAGTTCGGTGGCATTGTGGTAGACCCATACGGCCAGACAAAGGCTGGCTTCACGGTAAGCGGCAAGATCAACCGGAAAGATTTTGGCCTTACCTGGGATGCTGTGACAGAAGCCGGAAGTGTGGTGGTGAGCAACGAAGTGAAGCTGCAAGCTGAGATACAACTGGTTAAACAGGGCTAGAGCGATCCAAATACAAGAGCCAGCTGCTAAGGCAAAACAGCTGGCTCTTTTTATATATACTTTTCAGTAGAAAGAAATCGCCATGAAATCAAAACTTTTTAAAGCCGATGAACGCGGACTGAAAGACATTGGCTGGCTGCAAAGCCACCTGACCTTCAGCTTTTCGGGGCACTACGACCCGGAGCGGGCAGGATTTGGCTTGCTGCGCGTGTTTAACGATGACTTTGTGGCGCCAGAAAATGGGTTTGGCCTGCACGCGCACATGAACATGGAGATTATTTCGGTAATGCTGGCCGGCAGTATGAACCACAAAGATACTATGGGCTACACCGAGGTGGTGACCAAAGACTGGGTGCAGATCATGAGTGCTGGCAGCGGTATCCGCCATGAAGAACACAATGTAGGCAGTGAGGAAGTTAACTTTCTGCAGCTCTGGATCGAGCCGAAGCTACAGAATATTACACCCCGTTACCAGCGCCGCTACTTCCCTGAGGCGCAGCGAAAAAATAAACTGGTAACCATCGTGAGCAACGAAGAAGGGCAGGGGCACTGCTGGATCAATCAGAATGCCAAACTGTCGTTGGGGTACTTTGACGCCGGGCAGCAAGTGGCGTATACCTTAAACCCGACGAACAAATGCGTCTTTGTTTTTGTGATTGACGGCCAGCTGCAGGTAAATGAAATTCCGTTGCCTCAGCGCGATGGGCTGGGACTTTGGGAAACGAACCAAATAATGATTAACTGCACCTCAGAGAGTCGGTTTATACTTATTGAAGCTCCGATCAACCACTAAAAGCAAGTATAGGCTACGTTACTTATTGGCTGCCCTGAACTGTTCCGGCGTTTGCCCGATGTGCTTTTTGAAGAACCGCGAAAAGTAGGAGTTGTCGAAATAACCCAGTTCAGCGGCTACCTGCGAAACAGTCAGGTGCGAATGAACCAGGAGCCTGCGTGCTTCCAACAATACCCTGTCCTGTACCAGTTCGGTGATGGTTTTGCCCATGATGCGCTTGCCCGTGTCGTTTAGCTGCTTGGCGGTGAGGTGCAGCTTTTCAGCATAAAACGAAACGGGTTTGTGCTCGCGGTAGTGCTGATCTACCAAACTTTCCAGATCGTGCCACTGCGCCAACCCGGTTAAAATGATGCCGTTCGTGGTGTTTTGTGCCTGGTACTGCCGCATCAGCAAAATCAGCAGAATATCCAGGTAATCCCGAAGCATATCATTCTTTTGCGCCAACTGTCCTGCGTGCTCCTGTTCTATACTTTGGATAATTCCGATCAACTGCATTTGTTCAGCCGCCGCTACTTCTAAGTATGGCCGGTGCAGCAAAGCACTGAAAAAAGGAAAGCTGTATAGTTTTTTGTGCGGATGCCCTAACGCATAAAACTCCTGCGAAAAGAACATAATATACCCCTCTGTGTCGGTGGAAAGCTGCCAATGGTGTACTTGCCCCGGGCTGAGAAAAAAGACCGTATTGGGCCTTACCGGATAAGAGACAAAGTCAATGGTGTGTGTGCCGGAGCCGTTGGTAAGCAGCAGCAGGATAAAAAAGTTGTGCTTGTGCGGCCGCTGTATAAACTGGTGCGCCTGCAGGTGATCAGAAAATCGATTAAAGTAAAAGTACTGGCCGTGTGGGTCTTGCCTGTTAAAGTCCTGGATTCGGAATATGGGAAGATGCTTGTCGGGCATGCGCTACTTGCTGTTGAGGAGCTAAGTTACGCATTCGCTTTTTAACGACAAGTGTGGAAAGGCTAGTGTACCGGCGGCCCTTTATACCCGATAAAGAAGTTTATCCAGATGGCCCTGGAGAGCCTGAAAATTGGTGGCGTTAGCAGGAGTAGCACAACCGTCAGCGACACAATAAAAGCTGTCATTGTTACTTCATCCATGATCAGGTCCAGCAACAGCCACATGCCTAATACAATAGCCGTTGTGATGCCGTAGCTCACAAACATGGCGCCATAATAATAGCCTGGTTCCGGCTCATACGTTTGCCCGCAAACGTCGCAGTGTTCCTTCATGTCCGCGAATTTACTGGGACTATACAAAGTGCCTTTCGGAAATAAATCACCTTCGTGGCACCGCGGACATTTCATGTTCACGACACTATACAACCTGCTCTCTTTCCAGCTCATCTTATACTTGTGTTAGGTATACTATACTGCAAAAGTAAGTCATAGGGATGGGTTTTTATGGGATAAAGCAGACAGAGTATAGGACAAATTATTTGTTCCTGCTCCTGCTTCGAAAACATAAAAGCGGCCGTTTTGCGTAAGACCCACAACAGGGAGCAGGCACAGGTATACTGCTTTAATCAACTGCTAACCCTCTAACCATAAAGTATGATCCGAAAAATACTAGTTTACCTGTTTGTTACAGCTGCGACACTCTGTATCCTGATAACGATGGCATCGCTGTTGTATAACACACAGCTATGGTTCCTGAAAGTGCTCGACTTCCCGAGGGAGCAGACGCTGCTGGCCTGCTTCATTTGCCTGTTAGGTTTCGTGGCGCTGAACCGGCGCTGGTCTGGTGCGGCCATCCTGTTGGTGGTTGGCCTTGTAACAGCGACAGCGCTCCAGGCTTACATCATACTTCCCTATACATCCTTCTGGCCAAAGGCCGCTCCTTCAGCAACAGTATCAGGGCCAGCAGCTAGAGCCCATTCATTTAGCCTGATGATTTCAAATGTATGGATGAAGAACCGGAATGCAGCCGGGTTGCTGCACCTGGTGGAAAAGACGGACCCAGATATCGTGCTGGCCATGGAAACAAACCAGTGGTGGGCCAACCAACTGGCGCCCCTGAAAAAGCGCTATCCCTATACTATTCTTTACCCACTGCCGAATACCTATGGCATGATGCTCTACTCTAAGCTGCCCCTGCGGGCCAGCCATATCCGTATCCTGCAGCAGGACTCGGTACCCACCTTTGATACGGAGGTGCAGCTGCCTGATGGCCGGCGGTTTAAGTTATATGCCGTGCATCCGGTGCCGCCTGTTCCCAGCCCCTACCCGGACAATGTAGGCGAGCAGGAGCATAAAGAAGTTACCTTGCTGAAAGTGGGGGAGATAGTAGCCCGCGATACACTGCCCACCGTCGTTGCAGGTGATTTCAACGATGTGGCCTGGTCGAATACCTCCAGGCTCTTTGGGCAAACAAGTAAGCTGCACGATGTGCGGATTGGAAGAGGATTTTACAACACCTTCAATGCGCTCTCTTTCTTCAAACGCTGGCCACTGGATCAGATCTATGCCGCCGCTCCTTTTCAGGTGCAGGAGTTGGAAAGGTTGCCCAAGTATGGCTCCGATCATTTCCCGATGTACGTAAAGTTGGTGCTGCCACAGCGTTAGTGTCACGATAGCCGTGCTGCCGTTGCGCTTTATTCCACTTTTACCTGCTGATCGCCCAGCACATCCCGCACGTAAAGCAGCTTAACAAGCACAATGACCACAGCTATAATAGGCGTGGCTAGTATAAGCCCCAGTATACCGGAGAAAACCGCCAGCAGCAGTTGCCCGGTGATTACGAGGGCGGGCGGAATAGCGATCATTTTCCGCTGCACCATCGGGGTGAGCAGGTTGCTTTCCACAGCCTGAATACCAATGTAAAGGAGAACCACATACAGCGCCTGATCCGGGCCCTGCAGCAGCGCGATCAGCACGGCGGGAGCCAGCGCCAGGATAGGACCGAAGTTCGGAATAAAGGATAACAAGCCAGCAATAACGCCCAGCGCCATTGCCATCGGAACACCCAGCAGCAGCAAGCCCACTACTGTTAATATGCCTACCACCGCCATCGAAAACAGCTTGCCAAGTATCCATTTATAGAGGGTCGAACCGAGCTTATCCAGCACATGACGGGCCTCGGCACGGTGCGGAATGGGGAAGAGCATCACAATGCCGGTCCGGTACATTTCGGGTCCGGCGGTGAGAAAAATAGCGACAAAAATAATGATGTAGAGGTTCGCTAGTACACCGAAAGTAGTCGAAAGGATACCCAGGCTTTTCTGCATCCAGCCATCGTTCCTGCTCAGAAAACTGGAGGGAGTAGGCACTTCATCCACCAGTTTCTGCCCCCATGTATACTCGGTCAGCTGCGATTTAAACCTGTCGATGGCCTGGGGCAACTGGTTGCTCAGGCTGTTGATCTGCTCTGATACCTGGGGCGCCAGCCACCACCACGCCAGCACACTTATTCCGAGTACGCCTACAATTACTATGGCCATCGACAACTTGTGCGACATACCGCTATGGCGGCTCAGGGCACCTGCCGTACCTCTGAAGAATACTGCAATCAGCACGCTGGCAAAAAGCAGCAGCAGCACACTGTTAAAGGTGTAGTAAAAAAGGGCCAGCACCAACAGGCCTCCAATTACAATCCCAAATGCTTTTAGTACTTTGTGCGAGAACGTGTCCTTTTCAGGAGGTTTGCCGGAGTTTGTAGCGTGTAAAGTGTCTGTCATAGGATAGTGTTTGTGATAAAGTATGTCCTGAGGCAAAAGGCAACTGATGGCCGCTATAAATTTTTTTGTGGGCACCTCACTAAAATATACTCTAATACCTGCCTGAAAGTTAGCGGGCGGTGCCGTGGGATTACTACATCTGGCGGCTGTTCCGGCAAAAGCGCACAGGTAAGTATAACTAAACAAAGCCGGAATCACGTAGGTACAACCAAACTGAAATGCAGACATGAAGCAGCAAGCCATTATAGGCATTGATATCGGCACAACCAGCACCAAAGCCGTCGCATTTGGAGTTGGCCATGCCGAGGTGCTCTGCCAACACGACGTCGGGTATGGCATCAGCAGTCCTAAGGCGGGGTATGCCGAGCAGAACCCCGAGGAGGTTTTTCAGGCCGTGCTCACCACCCTGAAAAACGTGGCCGGGCAGTTACAGCAGGCAGGCCATACGTTGGCAGGCGTTAGTTTCAGCAGCGCCATGCACAGTCTGATCGCCATGAATGCTGCCGGCAAAGCACTAATCAATTGCCTCATCTGGGCCGATACCCGTAGCAAAGCTTACGCCGACAGCCTTAAAAACAGCACCCTGGGCCACACAATATACCTCGAAACAGGTACCCCACTACACCCCATGTCGCCTTTGCCTAAGTTGTGCTGGCTGCGGGAGCATGAGCCGGAGGTTTTCCGCCAAACCTACAAGTTTATAGGGATCAAGGAGTTTGTCCTGTTTCGCCTCTTTGGCGTATATAAAACCGATTATTCCATTGCCTCAGCTACCGGCCTGTTCAATATTTTTACGCTGCAGTGGCACACCGAAGCGCTTCAGGTAGCCGGCATTACACCTGCCTTACTGCCCGAACCTGTGCCGCCGACCTATACGTTCAGCAAGTTGCTGCCTGAGTATGCCGCGCTGCTGCAGATTGCCGATACAGTGCCTTTCGTGATCGGGGCCAGTGATGGCTGCCTGGCTAACCTGGGCTCCGGTGCGCTGCGGCCAGGCGATGCGGTGGTGACCATTGGTACCAGCGGGGCTGTGCGCGTACTGGCCGGCCATCCGGCTACCGATGATCAGGAACGCATTTTCAGTTACATCCTTTCGCCCGGATACTTTGTGCTGGGAGGAGCCATGAACAATGGCGGTGTGGTGCTGAACTGGTTTCGGGATAATTTCTACGAGTTTGAAACAGCGCAGGAAGCAGACAGCTATGAGGTGCTTTGCCGGAAAGCTGCTGCCATCCCTGCCGGTGCTGATGGGCTGCTGTTTTTGCCTTACCTGCTGGGCGAGCGGGCGCCTGTGTGGGATGCATCAGCCCGCGCCTCTTTTATCGGCGTACACTATACCCATACCCGCGACCACTTCTTGCGAGCACTGCTGGAAGGGGTGATTTTTGGTGTGTACAGCGTGGGGCAGGCGCTGGAGCAAACAGTAGGCCCTGTTTCCGCGATCTATGCCAACGGCGGCTTTTCGCGCTGCCCTACCTGGGTACAGATGCTGGCGGATGTGTTTAACAAAGAGGTGCACCTTTCGAACACGGCGGAGGGTTCTGCCCTGGGGGCTGCCATCATGGGCATGTATGCACTCGGCATGATACAGCAGCTGGAAGATGCGGCACACCTGACGACTACCCGCCAGACGTTCATACCCCGCCCCGACATCCACCAGGTATACCAGCAGAGCTATGCCCGCTACGAAACGCTGTACGCTAAGTTAAAAGACCTGTACAGTTAAAACAACACAGTACAGCCTTGGGGAGATGCTCTATATAGGAATCGGCCGATAGATTTTTTATCTTGAGTTCAAACCATACCTCGAATTGCCCATGTCGCTGCTTATTGTTGTGCTCGGAGTTCTTACCCTGCTGCTGCTGATTCTTGTTTTTAAGCTGAATGCTTTTATTGCGCTGGTGCTGGTAGCACTGGGAGTCGGGGTGGCCGAAGGAATGCCGGTGCTGCAGGCGCTGGCTTCGGTGCAAAAAGGCATCAGTGATACGCTCGGCTCCCTGACGCTCATACTTGGGTTTGGAGCGATGTTGGGCAACCTGGTATCGGAGAGCGGTGCGGCGCAACGCATTACGTATGGGTTGATCAAGCGTTTTGGCATTGGCAACCTGCAGTGGGCCATGGTGCTGACGGGCTTTGTGGTGGGGCTGCCGATGTTCTATAATGCCGGTTTCGTGATTCTGATTCCGCTGGTGTTTGCTGTAGCCGCCTCTGCCCGGCTGCCGCTCCTGTATGTGGGCGTACCCATGGCGGCGGCTTTGTCAGTAACGCATGGTTTTCTGCCGCCGCACCCGGGGCCTACTGCCATCGCTGTCATGTTTCACGCCGATATAACGCGTACCCTGCTGTATGGCCTTGCCCTGGCGGTGCCGACCATTATTGTAGCCGGACCGCTGTTCAGCCGCACACTCCTCAAGTATAAAACCGATCCACCTGAAAACCTGTTTCAGGTACGGCAGTTTACCGAAGATGAAATGCCCGGCTATGGCATCAGCATGTTTACGGCGCTCGTACCCATTGCCCTGATGACGCTCGCGGCAGTGCTCTCCCTGCTGCTGCCGGCAGGTGCCGGCCTCCGGCAGCTCTTCGATTTTATAGGGGACCCGGTTATTGCGTTGCTGCTGGGAGTGCTGGTGGCTATATATACGCTGGGTATAAGAAGGGGCAGACCGGTAGCCGACGTAATGAAAGTGATGACAGACGCTATTGCCGGCATTGCTATGATCCTGTTCATCATAGGCGCTGGTGGTGCCCTGAAGCAGGTGTTGGTTGACTCCGGCGTAGGAAACGACATTACGGCCTTGTTGAATGGCACCAATCTCTCGCCTTTGTTTCTGGGCTGGCTGATCACGGCGCTGCTGCGCGTAAGCCTGGGCTCTGCTACAGTTTCTGCCATTACCGGCGCTGGTATTGTGCTGCCCCTGCTGGGTAGTTCCGGCGTAAGCCCCGACCTGATGGTGCTGTCGATCGGCGCCGGCAGCCTGATGTTTTCGCATGTAAATGATCCCGGTTTCTGGATGTTCAAAGAGTACTTTGGGCTATCGGTACCACAAACCCTTGCCACCTGGTCTATCATGGAAACCATTGTATCTGTGATGGGGCTGCTTGGCGTCCTGTTGCTGCAGTATTTAGTATAGCAGCAACAGAACCGTAGTATTTTCCCTTTGCGGCTCCTTTAAATAGCAGGTTAATAGCTTCCTTTCTGTTGCCTGCTGGCGTAGGGTAGGGCGTAAAGATTATACTTCGCTTGAAAATCAGGTAGTGCTTGCTGTAGCCATGCGCAGGAGTGTTGGAAGGCACGACGCGCGTAAGCACCAGGCAAAAGCAAAACGGGCAGCATAACTGCCGCCCGTTTTTATACTTGTGTTTGCTGGTTTATACTTGTCTGAAGCTTACTGTCTTGTCATCTTAAAAGTATACTTGGTGCTCTGGTCTGTTACGTACAGCAGGTAAACGCCGGGCTCACTGGCAGCTGTCATGTCTACTGAAAGTATAGGCTCATTCTCCTGTAAAGTTACCTGCTGTTCGTGCAGCACCTTGCCCATGGCGTTTGCTACCGTTACCTGCACCAGCCGCTGCTGGCCACCAGCTACCTGCACTGCTACCTGGCTGGTAAAAGGGTTCGGGTAAGCCATCGCTTTGGTGGTCACTGCCTCTACCGTAACAGATTTTACAGTGGAATACGTCGTTTTACCATCCAGGTCTATTTGCGCGAGGCGGTAGTAGCGGGTACCGGCAACAGTAGCTGCTTTGTCCAGGTAGCTATAGTGCTGGGCAGTAGCAGTCGTAATGGCAGCGCTAACTACAAAGCCAATGCTGCGGAAGGTTTTGCCGTCTCCGGACACCTGCACTTCAAAACCGCTGTTGTTCTTTTCGGAAGCCGTCATCCAGGTGAGGTATACGCCCTGCGCTTGGCGGGCTGCTTTAAACCAGGCCAGTTCTACCGGCAGCGGGGCCATGACATTGCTGATGGTATACATGCCAAACTTCTGGGGATTATCAACTTTGAAAGCATAATCTGTGCTTGTCGTAATTGCTTTTGTGGGCTTTTCAACTGTCACATTATCTGTGCTGCGGTAAATGTCGTAATTAGCTGCGGTAGTACCTGCGTCGAGCTGGTAAGCCGGGAAGCTCATTTCAATAGCGGTGGTGAGCCCGTCAGCCGGCACATTGGGGTCGGTCGTGCTGATATAGTATAGCCTTGGCACGCTGTTATTCCCATTGATAGAGCTAACAAAGGGTTTACCCGTTACTCTTTTGAGCACCACATCCTGTATGCTGACAGTACTCGCCAAAATACGTAAGCCGATGTTCCCAAAAAGCTCAGGTGAGCCCTGCACCAGGGTGCGGGTAGTTTGCAGGTTACCTGTTACATTAGCAGTGCTTGTCTCAGCTGTGGCCGTGGCGTATGTTGCAGTTTTACCCAAAAAAAGGGTATACGCATCACTGGTAGTAAGCACCGCATTATCTACCCGCAGGGTGCCATCCACTACAATATTGCTTGCCAGAGCAGTAGCACCAACCGATACTGTCAGGTCGTTGAAGTTACCTGTTCCGGTAGCGGTAATCGTTTTGTTCGTGCCATTAAGAGTAACAACAGAAGTGCCGGCGCTAAAAGTACCGGTATTAACCCAGTTACCGGAGATGGTGTAACTTCCGTTTGAGCCGTTAAAAGAGTTGCTATTGGTAAAGTTGCCGGTTACCGTATAAGTGCCGCTGAGGCCATTAAAGGTGCCGCTGTTAGTTAAGTTACCTTTGACGCTATACGTGCCAGCCAGGCCGTTGAACGTGCCGGTGCTGCCGTTTGTAAAACCTCCCGCTACTGTTAACTGGTTGGCTGCTGTGGCAGCGGTCGCATTCAGAGTGCCGTTGTTGGTCACACTACCGGCAATAGTATGGGTGAGGTTGGCTGTTCCGGAAGCTGCAAACGTAGCGCCTGCATTTACCTGCAGGTTGCCGCCTATGCTCAGGTTAGTGGAGGCAGTTTTAGCGCCGGCTCCGGCAAGTGTCAGGTTATTGTAGGAAACGGGTGCGATAGCCTGCGCAGCGGTGCCGTTGTAAACAACTGTGCCGGTACCAGGTGTAAAAGTGTTCGTATTAGTAAATGCACTACCTAGCTGAATTGTACTACTTGCTGCAGTAATGGTGCCGGAGTTGGTAACATTGCCGGTGAAAGTATGGGTGCCAGAACCGGCAGAAAACGTCCCGGCATTTGTTAAAGTGCCTCCTGCTTTAATGGTACTTGTTTGGGCATTGATTGCGCCGTTATTGATGATACTTGAAAAAGTATATGTACCTGCACCTGCAAATATAGTTCCTGCATTGGTAAGTAACCCTGTTGCCGACAAACTGCTTATACCAGCAACTGGAGCTGTTATAGATGCTCCAGCATCGATGTTAGTAGTGCCAGCAATAGTATGTGCGTAAGCTCCTGTGGTAAAATTAGCAGTGCCTGTAACAGTAAGATTGCCATTTATAGTTAGACCTGTTGTAGCTGTTTTTGCGCCGCTTCCACTTAAAGTAATATGATGATGTGGTACGGCAAGAATGTTTTGAGCAACACCGGAATAAGTTACTGTACTTCCGCTTTGTAATGTTGTTGTTCCGTTATTTGATGTAGCTCCTTTTAAGTATAAATTTCCACCATTTTCTATAGTTAGAGTGCCGTAATACGTGCCGCCAGTTCCTGTAGCCTGCGTTGTGTAAAAGTCTCTTTCTACCTGCAAAGTACTCCCGGAGCCTACTGTTACTGTATTATAAACAGCTCTTTTTTGTAGTGCTGCATCTACGTAGGCTTCTATTGTCAAGTCTCTTTTAACCTTAACGCTTCCGGAGTTTCTGATGGTCAGCGTACCTATGGTATATGTTGGCGCTCCAGCGTTTTGATTACCAGTATATGTTCTATTGCTACCAAGTAGCAAATCTTCGCTTACCTCTAGTGAAGCTACGGAAGCTGTACTTTTTTTAATAACTGAGATGTTAGAAGAATAGGAATTATTATTAAAGGCAGAGCTAAGAACTGATAAGGATTTACAGAATTGTGCACCCTCATCTATCGTGACTGTAAAAGCTCCTTTTATAACCACAATATCGTTTACTCCCGGATAATTAATGCCAACTGCAGGAGTTGCAGTTGCTGCGTATCCCCATGTAGCAGGAGAGGTCCAGTTACCAGTTGCTTGCGCTGTGAAAGTGGTTTGTCCAAAGCTATTCCAACTAAGTAGCAGAAATAGTAGAAAGAATGACAGTCCTACCTGGATTCTAGTATGTTTAACCACAGGAACAGGGGTGAGGAATGCATTGGGTGCTTTCATAAGAGATGTTAAGGGATGATTCATTGTACTATATTGTTTTAGGGATAGCTTTAGTAGTGTAGTGCTTGATCTGGTAGTATTTAAAAGGCAATAGGTGTCTTGCACAATAGTTTTATGCTATTGTATTTAAATGCTGTGCTACACTGGGCAAGGCACTATTCCCTGAAAATAAGGCAATAGAGAGCCTTGGCACTAAGTTGTAGCACGCGTATGTGGTTGCAATATTTTAAGGGGGATTAGCTGTTGTTTGTTGTCTGCTTTACAATTATATAAGTATAATGTAATATTAATAAATAGCGGCAGAACTAACCAAATTATTTTGTTATTTTATTTAAATAAATAGAAGGTAAGCGAGATGTGAAGTAAAAAAATAGCAAAATAGTACTGCAATTAAATGATAAGCTAAAGGCTTTAAATAGCTTTACAGAGGCTTTATTTATAAAATTAAACACACAGAATAAGGTATAAACCTGAAAAAGTTGTCCTATTATTTTGGGACTTCTTTTCGGTTAATTTTTACTCAGGGCTGCTGCGGGTGTGCCTGGAGGTAGCGGGCAACAACCGGGCAAGATGCTTTTACCTTCAGCCCCTGTTCATGCGCATAGGCCAAGCCGGCTTCGATCAGTTTTGTAGCAATGCCTTTTCCGCGTGCAACTGCCGGTACAAACGTATGCGTGAAGTTGATCTCGCCTGCTGCTGGCAGAGCATAAGCCAGTTCGGCGTCTTCTTCCCCTAACTTAAGAGTAAACTGTTGGTACTGCTCCTCGTGTATGATCTTATTTTCCATAGCAACTCAGTTATTTTTCGGCCATTGTTTTAAACTTCCTGCATTACTTCTGCAAACATCTCTGGCGGGTAAGCCCGTAGTACTTTCTGCACCATACTTAGGTATAGTGGCCGGTATTTGAAAGCAGTTAGCTGCCTGCACCAAAGTAAACAGGAAAGTATACGCCATCATATACGTAAATGCTGCAACAGATACTCCCATTCTACACTGCCTGCGTATACTAGCGGCTGAGGCAGGTGCATTTTGCGTCTGCCTCAGCCGTTGCCTTACGTAAGTACAGGTGATTCTTATACCTTTGCATCTTTTAAAACTACATGTCGCGTAAAGAATATATTACCATCATACTCATACTGGGAGCCCTTGCTACGATCAGCCCCTTTTCCATTGATATGTACCTGCCGGGTTTCCCAGCCATTGCCAAAGACCTGCATACCACCATCGACCAGGTGCAGCTGTCTTTAACCAGTTACCTGATCGGTATTTCAGTTGGTCAGCTGCTGTATGGCCCCCTACTCGATAGGTTTGGGCGTAAGACGCCGCTTGCTATCGGCTTGGTCGTTTACCTGATCACCTCTGTGGGCTGTGCCATGACGCGCTCGGCGGACGAATTGATGTTCATGCGTTTTCTGCAGGCGATTGGCGGGTGTGCCGGTATGGTGGCTTCGCAGGCGTTGGTGCGCGACCTGTTTCCTGTAAACAAAACAGCACAAGCTTTTTCATTGCTCACTCTTGTGATCGCTGTTTCCCCGATGGTGGCTCCGACCGTGGGCGGTTATGTTACGGCTGCTTTCGGCTGGCATTCTATCTTTATCACTCTGGCAGCTATCACAGCTCTTATTCTGCTAGGCGTATTTTTTGTGTTACCCGAAGGTAAAAGTGCAGATGCCACTATTTCGCTGCGACCAAAGCCAGTGCTCACCAACTTCCTGTCTGTGCTAAAACAGCCGCAGTTCCTGATTTATGCGCTGGTGGGGGGCATCGCGACGGCTGCTCCTTTTGCTTACATTGCCGGCTCACCGGATGTTTTTATGAACATTTACCGGGTAAGTGAACAGGAGTATGGCTGGATCTTTGCGTTTCTGGCCTTTGCCATGATTGGCTCTACCCAGTTGAACCACATCCTGTTAAAGCGATTCAAAAGCGAGCAGATCGTAGGTGTTACCTTAATTTACCAGACAATTGTGGGGGTGCTGCTGGTAGTGGGGAGTTGGTACGGCTGGTATGGCAAGTATAGCCTTATTATGCTGCTGTTCGTGTTTCTGACAGGGCAGGGGCTCACAAACCCAAATGCCTCTGCGCTCTCTCTGGCGCCATTCACTAAGCACGCGGGCAGTGCCTCTGCTTTAATGGGTAGCTTCCGGATGGCCATGGGCGGCATTGTTTCTGCTGCCGTGAGCATTCTGCATAACAATACCGTGTTGCCGATGGTGGCGGTGATGGCGCTCTGCGCAATAACAGGGCTCATTATCCTGACGATAGGAAATTCCACAGTGCGCCACAAAGCGAACAAGCGTGCTATCGAAGATGATACTTCTGTGCTTATTTAATTGCGACAATATTTTCTGGAGGTGCCAGGCAGCTTTACGCTGCTCCGGTACGGGCGCGGTTAAGATTGCGGGAGCACTTTGCTACAAGATTTATTCAAAAAGCAGTACTATAAATTGCTGCGGCTCAGCGAGCCGCCATTCTGTTGTTTTTACCGCTATTTTATTGAAAAACAAGGTGAAGCTAACAGTTTAAATGGTGAACAATCGGTAATTTTTAACAGGCTTTTAACCGGCAGACAGCTACTTTGAAGAAATTTATGCTATTAGCTGTAACTTTTTATTCAGAAAATCATATACATGGTTCAAACTGCTTTCTAGAACATCATAGCTGTACAAGCAGGCAGAACAAAATGAAGCCTGTTTCGCCTGTTGCTCGTAAAAGAAAGCGCAGGTATATGCATTTTTATTCCGATCAGGCGCGGCCGGTTAGAGTGCTGCGTATAAAAATTTTGCCGTTAAAGATGATCGGAACAAAGCAGGAATGCCAGTTAACTTTAAACAAACAAAACAATCCTTTTTAATATGAAAAACGCTAAATTACTTACCTTACTGTTGGTGGCTATTGTTTTTAACCTGTCGTCCTGTAAAGATGATGAGGAAGATCCAACCCCTATTTCGATCAACCAAAGTTATCTTACTGCCAAGACTTGGAAGATATCCGACATACTGTTTGACGGAGATACCGTAACGACAGACCCGGAAGTTGCTACGATAAGAAGCACCAAGATTAAGTTTAACAACAATGGTACTTATTCACAGCAAACAACAAGCAGCACTGAGAATGGTACCTGGAAGTTTTCACAAAATGAAACCCACCTGCTCTATGGCCCCTCTGCCTCTGAGCTGCAGGATTATGAGATAATGGAGCTAAAAGACGGTTCATTTAAAGGAAAGTCTACCTACACCTACCAGGATTCTGACCCAATAGAGGTACAGGTCGATATGGTACACGCTGAGTAGGTAGCTCTGTATAAAACACCAAAGCCCCGGGAGATCGGGGCTTTGGTGTTTTTGCAGGTTTATACGCCAGGTGCTACGTTATAAAAGAATGAAAGAATTGCCGGAGTAGAACAACATTTAACCATGTTAGAGGTTGCTGTGCAGGTCCGGAAAAATTCCGGAGGAGTATTGTGAAGAAGATTTGCTACCGCTATTCTGAGAAAAAGGACGCCTGAATAACCAATCCGTAACAGACTGCCATGCGTATGTGCCGGCAAAAGCCGCTGGCAACACAAGGTTTCAATTTAAAATACGACACTCTTTGCTATAACAGGGTATGATGTTAAAAGCAGTTTTCAAGAAAAAAATTAAACGAATGCTCCGCAGTATTGGGGTAAGGGTGAACAGGCGAGGCTCAGAATTTGGAAGGCGTATGCAATACCGGCACGAGATATTCTGGGAAGCGAAGAATGCGGAAGAGGTGCGTAACACACCTATGAAAGCTGCCGACCCGCTGGAGAAATGGAAAGATGTGGAGAATTGGCAACGGAAGCTAAGTAATAAGTATAATGCCCGTGAGTTTGCCCATAAGCATGGCTGTAAAGTGCCGGAACTCTACTGGAAAGGGCGAAACTGCCGTCAGATAGATTTCAGCAAACTGCCGGCGCATTATGTTATCCGCCCTACCATTGGGCATTCCTGTAATTGTGTCTTCCTGATGGATAACACGATGAACCTGATGGATCATCGCAACTACACGCCTGAAGAGATTGTGAGCTTCCTGGAAAAAGTAGTGCAGGAGAACCCCCTGATTGAGTTTTTGGTAGAGGAATTTATCCGGACGGAAGAGGGGGAATACAGGATTCCGAATGACTATAAGTTTTATATGTTCAACGGGCAGCTCGCCTTTGTGCAGGTAATCAACAGGATGAGTTCGCATGAAGGCTTTACAAGCTTTTATGATCCGAAATGGGAGCAACTTCGGAATATAAACACAATTTATGGAGAAGCGGCCCACCAAGATAGGCCCGAATGCTATGACGAGATGTATGCGTGTGCTGTAAAATTGAGCAAGTCCTATGAGATCTTTGTGCGGATAGATTTCTATGCAACGGATAAAGGGGCTGTTTTTGGCGAATTTACCCCAACACCGGGGCTAGGAGCAGCCTTTACCCCATTTGGCGATAAACTGCTGATGTCGTACTGGGATAACTATTGTACAGACCTGATCTAAAGCAGTAGCCCTGCGGCGTAGTCCCGCAAAAAGGCCGGTCGGCAAGTGTAAAATGAAGTACAAGTATAAAAATGTAGTATAAACAGGACTGTAACAGAGGCAAGCACCTGTTTTTTCATTAAAAGTTGGGCAGCTGCCAGAGGTTTAGTCCGACTATTTTGTTAGTTTAGACGTAGTAAAACCTTTCTTCAATTCAATAAACTGGCAATGATGCACATAAACTTTAGAAAATTACACCTGTTGAGCCTTTGTCTTCTGGTGCTTTGTCTGGTAAATTTTAAGCCGGCCTCTGCTGCTGCACCAAAAGCGAGTACTCCGTTGTTTGCGCTTAAAGTATATCACCTAAGCAGCGCCAGCCAGGAGGAGCGGCTGGACCAATACCTGAAGCAGGCCTACCTGCCCGCGCTGCACCGCGCAGGCATTAACAAAGTAGGCGTATTTAAGCCCGTTGTAGATACCACCGCTGCCACCAGCTCCCTAGAGCAGCTCGTGTATGTGTTTGTCCCTTTCAACTCACAAGATCAATTCTTCAAGCTGGATGAGACACTTGCAAAAGACAAGCAGTACCAGACAGCCGGGAAAGATTTTCTGGCGGCAGCCCAGGATAAAGCAGCTTACAACCGCTACGAAACAATTTTGCTGGGGGCCTTCTCGGGCATGCCGGAGGTGCATGTGCCTAAACTCTCCTCAGCACCAGGCGAACGGATCTATGAGCTGCGCAGCTATGAATCGCCTACGGATGAACGGCACGAGAACAAAGTGTCGGAGTTTAATGTGGGCGAAATCAAGCTTTTCAATCGTCTGGGCTTCAATGCTGTTTTCTACGCCGATGTGCTGGCAGGCAGCAAAATGCCAAACCTGATGTACATGACGTCCTTTGAGAACAGGGCAGCACGCGAAGCACATTGGAAAACATTTAATGATGATCCGGAGTGGAAGCAACTGAATGGCCAGCCTAGGTATGCTAAAAATGTCTCGCATGCAGATATTATCCTGCTGCACAACACCGACTATTCAGATATTTAGCAGCGCAAAAGTATACCTAACAAAAAAGCCGGACCTGTACAAAGTAGGTCCGGCTTTTTTGTTTGTAAACGGAGAAAGCAGCTGTTATTTGAGGCTTAATTTCTGCAGGTAATTGTAGTCATACTTCATGGCGTCCATTGCAGCGCCACTATACTCTTCCTGTTCTACAAAGTAGTACTTCATCTTCGACTTATCTGCATTCTGCAGCATCTTCTTAATGGCGATGTCTCCTTTGCCAAACTCGGTGCTATGCTTCTTCGCCTTGCTCATATCCTTAAGGTGCCACAGCGGGAAGCGGCCGGGATATTTGTCAAAATAGACAATCGGATCGTAACCGGAGAGCACCAGCCAGCCAATGTCCATTTCCATCTTTACCAGATCCGGGTCAGTATTCTCGATCAGTACGTCATATAATACTTGGCCATTATCCTTTTCAAACTCGTAGTCGTGGTTATGATAACCGAACTGAAGACCCGCCTTTTTGCAATCTTCGGCAGCACGGTTAAACACCTCGGCCGCATGCTGGTAATTGGCTATTGTTTGCCCTTTAGAAGGCATGGAAGAGCAAACCAGGTACTCCTGTCCGGTTTCAGCAGCATTGTCTACCGTGCGTTGCCAGTCGTCACTAATGTGCACATGGCCGCTTCGGAGTGTCATGCCTAAATCCTGCGTGAGCTTTTTAATTTCTTTTGGCTCCAGGCCATAGTAGGCTCCTTTCTCGCTCATAGCCGACTCAAGTTCTTTGTAGCCTATTTTCGCCAACTGCTTCAGGGTGCCGGTTGCATCGGCAAGCATATTCTCGCGCACGCTGTATAGCTGCAGACCTACATCCTGCAAGTTTGCGGGCCGGGTGGCAGCCTTTGCCAAGCCGGGGAGGAAAAGTGCGCCCAGTGCCATGTAGCCGGAGCTTTTCAGAAAATCACGTCTTGTTGTCATGTGTTTTAGTTAAAGGTGAGGCAAGTGGGTGATGAAACGCGTTATTCAGCCTGCGCTGCGGCAAAAACCGAATTGCTGATAAAAGCGACCTTCTGGCCGTCCGGCGACCACGATGGCGTGTTGATGGTGCCCTGGCCGCCGTATACGTAGGCAATTACCTTTGGCTCGCCGCCGCTGATCGGCATCATGCGCAGGTATACGTGCTTGTAAAACGGGTGATCTCCGGCATCTACTTCATCTTTCAGGAAGGAAATAAACACGATCCACTTGCCATCAGGCGAAATATGCGGAAACCAGTCGTGAAATTCGCCGTTGGTAACTGCTTTCTGTTCAGTGCCATCTGCTTTCATACGCCAGATCTGCATGGTGCCGGTGCGGTTAGAGTTGAAGTAAATATACTTGCCATCGGGAGTATATTCTGGTCCATCGTCCAGCCCTTTGGCAGTAGTCAGCCGTACCTCTTTGCCGCCTTTGGCCGGCACCCGGTAAATGTCGAACTCGTTGTTGCGCTGTCCGGTAAAGACCAGGCTTTTGCCATCCGGCGACCAGCCATGTAGGTAAGAGGGACCTTTGGGTGTAATCTGCGTCGGGCTTCCGCCTGTTACCGGCACAGTATAGATGATGGAGCCGCCCAGTTTCTCCACACCACTGCTCAGGCCCAGCATCTTGCCGCCGAAGGAAAGCACATGGTCGTTGTTATTATTGGTAACAGTGCCGGTGTTAAGCTGCGTAGGCTGGCGTGTATCCAGGTCGAAGGTATACATCAGGCCGTCGCTGTTATAGATCAGGCTCTTGCCGTCCGGCGTCCAGTTAGGCGCCTGCAGTGATTTGGGCGAAGTATAAACGATTTCACGGTTGCCGGTATGCACATCCAGCAGTTCGATGTTGCTGCCCAGGTATTCTTTGTAGGGTACCAGGCCTTGGTGGGCGGGCACCGTAATCCGCACATCCTGGAAGGCCCCTTTCTCCAGCACATCCTTGTTGTGGGAGCCTACAAACAAGCCCACGTATACGTCATCGCCCAGGTTCAGGTCGGTTACCTGCTCGGTTACGAAGGGCTGGCCGAATTTAGCCACGCGCATAGTATAGGTGTTGCCTTTGCGCTCCAGCTGGATCACGTCGGCACCCGAAAGCTTGGATTTGATCTCTTTGGTGCTGTCGCCTTTTGCTTCGCGGTATTGGAGGGAGGTCAGCCCGTCGCCATGTACCACGGCGTTCACGTGAGGTGAGTTGCCGTCCAGTGTGGAGCGTACCATCCAGCCTACTTTGCGGTGCGGGTCCACGCCCTTATCCAGCAGTTTGGCACGGGTATAAAGTATAAAATCGCCTTTCATGCGCTTCCAGAGGTAATGGAATTCGTCATGATCGAACCAAATGTTATAGCCTGAACCAGCAAGCGTATACTGGTGGGTGGCAGGGTCGTAGGTGGCAGAACCGGGTTTCAGCACGTTTCCCACATCACTGCTTTTTTCAAAAATGCCAATGGTGTGCTGCTGGGCCAATGCCGGCAACCAGGCGAAGGCCAGCAAACCTGCGCATAGCAGGCCGATGATCCACTTTGTTGTTCTCATAAATAACATGTTTTTAGTATGCACTTTCATTAGTGCGTCCTGGTTGCTTTTAATCAGGCGCAGCGGGTACGGTACAGATTTAATAGGATAATCTAAGTAAATAATTCTAAAAAGAAAACTGGGTGATGCTTAAACTGCTCAATACCAGGCCAGGCTATACTTGTTTTGACATGAATCACTGGAACTGATCTGTAGGTTGCTACTCAGGTACTGTAAGTATAATCAAAGCCTGGAGTGCCTGGCGCTCATACTTCCGGACGGGTTCATTTGTCCGGATGGTCCGTAAGCCGGGTGTTATACGCGGAGTAGCGGCCGGAAAGTTGCTTTAACAGCTATGCGGTTGCGGCAGAATCACCTGCATGCTTAAAATACGACGCTCTTATCTGTGGTAAAGGCCATTAAATGCAGATTTTGCCTGCAGCAGTTGAACCAGGAAGCAGCATTTTAGGTTGAACACGTAGCGTTGGCATGGAACGAAAGAAAGGCTAAAAGCTTCGCTTAGGTTGCGTATGGCAACAATGCAGAAGAGGGAGACCGATGAAGTGCTTACCCGTGCATTTGTATCTCTTTAAAAAAGTTTGTAATATGTTGGACGAATGCCTGCTGCCGGATACGACGAATTATGAACCATCACCTGCCTTGGCAGCCAACAAAACAAGAAGTATAAGTTTAGCTGAATTATGAATAGACGAATTGTGCTCAGGAATATGGCCGTGGCCATTACCGGCTTAGTTGCGCTACCAGCCTGTGACCTGACCAGTAAAAAAGCCGCTGCACAAGCCGGCGGTCCTGCACTAACGCTGCGCCAGGAGGAACTCCTGGGCGATGTAGTAGATACCATTATCCCCAAAACGGATACGCCTGGTGCGAAAGAACTGGATGTACACCACTTTGTGCAGCGAATGGTGGCCGACTGCTACGATAAAGAGACGCAGGCAAATCTGAAAGATGGTCTGAATACGGTAGAGGCCATGGCCCGCAAGAAGTATGAAAAATCGTTTCGGGCATGTAGCAGCGCCGAACGTACCAAACTGCTGGAGCAACTGGAGTCGTCTAACAAAGAAGAGCAGAAGCAGTTCTACTCGCTGGTAAAAGAGCTCACCGTACGCGGGTATATGAACAGCGAGTACGTGATGACCAACCTTGTAAAATACGAAATGATACCGGGCCATTATTATGGTAGTGTACCGGTAAAAAAATCAAAAACCCTTTCCTGATAGTATGGCAAATCTTGCAACAGACGCAGCTAAAAACATGACCTATGATGCCATTGTGATAGGATCGGGCATCAGCGGAGGCTGGGCAGCAAAAGAACTCACCGGGCACGGCTTAAAAACGCTGGTGCTGGAGCGCGGAAGGGATGTAAAGCACATCAAAGATTATCCTACCACCAACCTGAACCCCTGGGAGTTTCCGCACCGCGGCAAACTGACGTATGAGGTGGCGCAGGCAAACCCGATCATCAGCAAGTGTTACGCTTTTTACGAGGGCACTGAGCACTTTTTTGTGAAGGATGCCGAGCACCCCTATGTGCAGGAGAAGCCGTTCGACTGGATACGCGGCTACCAGGTAGGCGGAAAATCGCTGATGTGGGCCCGCCAGACGCAGCGCTGGAGCGACTTTGATTTTGAAGGCCCTGCCCGCGACGGCTTTGTTGTAGACTGGCCTATCCGCTATAAAGATATCGCGCCCTGGTACAGCTATGTAGAAAAGTTTGCCGGCATCTCTGGTAACAAAGACGGCCTGCCCAACCTGCCTGATGGCGAGTTTCTGCCACCTCACGAGATGAACGATGTGGAGAAATACTTTCAGGCAAAAGTAGGCAGCAAGTATAACGACCGGCATATCATTATGGGCCGTGCCGCGCACATCACCAAACCGCAACCCATTCACCTGGAGCAGGGTAGGGCACAATGCCAGCACCGCACCATTTGCGAACGGGGCTGTCCGTTTGGCGGCTACTTCAGCAGCAATTCCTCTACCATTCCCTGGGCTGCCCGCACAGGCAACATGACCCTGCGCCCCGATTCGGTGGTGCACTCTATTATTTATGATGAGGAGAAGGGTAAAGCTACTGGTGTGCGTGTGGTTGATGCGCATACTAAGGAAATGATGGAGTTTTATGCCCGCATCATCTTTGTGAATGCAGCGGCGCTGAACACCAATCTGGTGCTGTTGAACTCCACCTCTAACCGCTTCCCGAATGGTTTGGGCAACGACAGTGGGCTGTTGGGCAAGTATGTGGCTTTCCATAACTACCGGGCTCACATTTCGGCGGAGCATGATGGCCACCTGGACACCACTACGGACGGACGCCGCCCCAACAGCCCGTATATTCCGCGCTTCCGCAACTTGCATACGCAGGAAACGGATTTTCTGCGGGGGTATGCGGCCGGCTTTAGTGCCTACCGTTCATCAGGTTCAAAAAGCGATGGAATGGGCACCAGCCTGAAAGATAGCTTACTGAATCCTTCGTTGGGTGGATGGCGCGTGGGCTCCCATATGATGGGAGAGACGATTCCGAAGGAAACGAACTATGTGGCGCTCAGCAAAACGCAGAAAGATGACTTTGGCATACCACAACTCAGCGTCTCTATTGATTACGACGACAACGATGAGAAGATGATCAAGGATTATTTTGAGCAGATGACGGAGATGTTTACCTATGCCGGCTTCAAAAATATCCAGACAAACGATTCGAAACAGGCGCCGGGACTGGATATACATGAGATGGGCGGCGTGCGCATGGGCAAAGATCCCAAGACATCCCTGCTCAATGAGTGGAACCAGCTGCATGCCTGCAAGAACGTGTTTGTCACCGATGGTGCCTGCATGACTTCTACTTCCACGCAAAACCCTTCGCTCACCTACATGGCCTTAACTGCCCGTGCGGTAGACTATGCCGTAAAAGAGATGAAGAAGCAGAATATCTGATTACCTGACTAAAGCAAAGGAAAAGCTCCTGTCCTGCCATTTTGCTATCATTGCGAACGGCAGGACAGGAGCTTTTTTCGGTTTTATGTAGTAGCTAGCGGTACCGCTTCTGATTCATCCGCTTCAGCGGCTCCAGCAGGTACATTAGCCCATTGGTTTTGATTTCGTAGAGCGTGGCCAGCTGCATACCCAACTTTCCCGGCGGGAAGCCCTCGCGCTGAAACCACTCCAGGTACGACACCGGCAGATCACAAAGTATAGTATCTTTATACTTGCCAAAAGGCATCTTCATAGTTACCAGTTCGGTAAGTATAGCTGGGTTTGGTTGAGGAAGATCTGACATAAATAATGTTTAGTAAGAATATGTTGCAAGCATTTATACTTCGCCTGCAGGCCGTAAAGCTGCATTTATACAGATGTTCTGAGATAGCGAAAGTAGTATACATCCTGGCGTCCTTGCGATAAGATAAAACGCAGGGCTCACACAGAAAGCGGTAAGGCCGCTGAAAGAATACTTTGCTTCCGCACTGAAGGCTATTCTTTGGTCATTTCGATGTGGTCGATGCCATCTTCATCGTATACTTCGCCGGATTGTACAAAGCCAAATAACTCATAAAAGCCTTTGGCATAGAGTTGTGCGCCGATTTTGATCGGGCCGCTGCCGTATTGCCGGTAGCATTCTGCTATGGCATCGTCTACTAACACTTTTCCTGCCCCAGTGCCGCGTACGGACGGAGCAGTCACGATGCGGCCGATGGACATGGCATCGGCATAAGATAAGCCCGGCGGTACCAGACGGGCTACAGCTACCAACTCCTCGCCGCTATACAGTAATAAATGCTGGCACTGCTGGTCTTTGTTGTCCATGTCCAGGAACACGCAGTTTTGCTCTACTACAAATACTTCGCTCCGCAGGCGCAGCACCTCATATAGCTCCTGTGGGGTGAGGGCATCAAACGCCTTGCATATCTTTTTAAACTTCATGTATACTTCCGCTCTTCGCTTTTTAAGGAGGCTCTAGTTACTAAAAAGAACCTAAAGAATTACCTTCCAAAAACAAAAAAGCCTTTGATGCGATGATCAAAGGCTTTTTGCTGCAGGAACAAGGTATACTGTTATTGTGACCACTCAGTCGGTTCGCGGTCCCAGCGGTGTTGCTTTAATTCTTCCAGCAGGTCTTTCGGCAAGCCTTTTCCGTCGCTGGCGCCCAGGTTAGAAGCTACGTGGTTGGCTTTGCGCATGCCGGGTATGGTCGTGCCGACGTTGGGGTTGCTCAGGATAAAACGCAGAGCCATTTCTGCCATCGTCATGCCTTCAGGTACCAGCGGCTTCAGGCGGTTGGCATGGTCTACGCTGGAGTTCAGGTTTTCGGGCACAAAGTAGGTGCTGCGCCAGTCGTCTTCCGGAAAAGTAGAGTCTTTGGTCAGGTTGCCTGTTAAAGTACCTTCATCAAACGGCACGCGTGCGATAATGCCTACGTCCAGCTTTTCGCAGAGGGGAAACAGTTCGTCTTCCGGCGCCTGGTCAAAAATATTATAGATCACCTGCACGGCGCTGATGTGGCCGGTACGCAACGTGTTGAGCACGTTTTCAGGCTCCCAGCGGTTCACGCTCACCCCCATGTGCTGTATTTTGCCGTCAGCTTTCAGTTGTTCCACGGCCCGTTGCCACTCTTCGTTGTCTGCCCAGCTGTCTTCCCACACATGAAACTGCTGCAGGTCGATGGTTTCCACGCCCAGGTTTTTCAAGCTTTTCTCCGTATACTCAATGATGTGAGCTGCCGGAAAACAGTCTTCCAGCTTATACTCCGGCCGGGAGGGCCATTTCATGTTCTTCGGCGGAATTTTAGTGGCAAAGTACAGGCGCTTTTCAGCATGCCGCTTCAGTAGGCGGCCCAGAATCTGCTCACTTAGGCCGGCGCCATAACCCCAGGCCGTATCAAAAAAGTTGCAACCGCCTTCTACGGCTATGTCCAGCGAGCGGTCCGATTGCTCCATGTCAGAGCCCGTCCAGCCGGCCATGCCCCACATGCCATACCCCACCTCGCTCACTTGCCAGCCAGTACGTCCAAATCTTCTATATTCCATATGTTATTGTTTGATGTATGATAAGTAAATATAACAAATTTGATAATAGGCTCCTGCTGCCGGGCTGATAAATCAACACTCCTTAAGTATACGTGGCAGGGAAGCACTACAAAAAAGTCCGGCTAAAAGCCGGACTTCAGGGTATTTTATATACAAGGCAGTATTACAAGCTTCTCAGCCATTGTACCACTTCATCGCGTGTTTTGCCTGTCTTTTGCTGCAGGCGGCCATACAATTCGTCGTCCTTACCTTCTTCGTAGCGCAGGTCATCATCCGAAAGGTCGCCATAGGCTTGCTTCACCTTTCCTTTGATCTCATTCCATCGGCCTTTTAATTCTAGTTTATCCATAGTAAAAACTTTTAGTGTTTCAGATTTAAACGCTTGTAACACGGCAAGGGTTGTACCAGGTAATAGCAAGAGGTTACTTGCCTGTATGGCAAAAATATAGTATATTGATAGCCAGTTGGTTGTTGTTTATTTTGAAGCGGAAAGGAAGGTGTGGGAGAAAGCCATTTCAATAAGTTTTGCTACGCACCCGGGCTGATAACCAAGGCGTTCAAATGGCCCTCATGTGCAGCAGAAACAGGTATAAAAAAGAAAGCGCAGGCCGCGATTGCCTATAAATGAAGAACAAACGTAGAAGTGAATTACCACTTGATGAGAATAGAAGAAATACCATAGAATAAGAAACAACATAAAAAGACAAGATCGTCCGGGAGCATACTTTTACCTTTGCAAGTATAATGCTACGCGCGGAATGCCCTTTCCGTTCATGAGGCAGAGCGGGTGAGCGCACCACGTATAAATTATCCCTAGAGCCTATCGGATGGGTTTACAGCAGAGGAGGCTGCGGCAAACCCAATTGAAATGTGGCTGTAGGGAAGCGAGTAGCCGGACTCCTGCAAAAGTGGTGCTCTGAATACGTGCAGAGCAGGTCTTTGACATACGATGAAAACATCATTTCAGTACTTTATAACAACGACTAATTCAAACCTTAAGCTTTATGAAAAAAAGTTTATTCACTGATCAATACGCTGCTTTTAAGGCGTGCCTCCTATTCCTGTTCTTATGCTGCCTGCTTGCTCCTTCCGTGCTCTTTGCGCAGTCCGGTAAAGTTCTCTTCAGAGATGATTTTAACCAGGGCTTTCTGGGAGATGAGTGGCAGGCCTATCGTTCCTGGTCGGCGGGGGATGGAAGCGCCCATAACAGGGTGGACGGTATCGGTGGAACACTGCTTACAAAACGCGCACTGGATGCTCCTGCCTATGTAATAGAGACGGCGGCGAAAGGCTTTACAAACAGCTATTGGCGTGAGTTTCGCCTGATCTTCGGGCAGGTAGACCTGAACAGTGATAGCGCTTATGTGGTAACCTATACCCCAAACTCCGGCGGCCGCCTTACCCTGGCGCGTGCCACAGACAATATCTTGTATCCGGAAGTGTTGGATGAGGTGGTGCTGCATCCTGATCTGAAACCCAACAAATGGTACAAGTTTAGAATTGCCCGCTACGAGAGCGGCCTTATTCAGGTATACCTTGACAAAGGTAATGGCAACGGCTACGGCAAAACCCCTCTTCTAGAAGCCATCGACTCCACATATTCTAAACTGGGGCATTTTGGCTGGCGCGAAGATACCCAGACATCCCCCGAAGATTTTTACGTGGACTGGATTGAGGTCCGCACCCCCAATGAAGCAAAACCACCGGTTGAAGAGAAACCTGAAGCGGATGATATGATCACACAGGTATCAGCAAGCAGCGGGGCTACGTACGACGTAGCTAAGTTAAAAGCCGGCATAAAAGTATTTACCGACCGCGACTACACCGTTACTTCCGTGCCGGATTATTTGCAGGGTGCTTCTTTTATCCAGACTGCCAACAACGATAAAAGTGCTTCGGACACTGATTTCCTGACGATGTTCCTTAAAAAGGATGCCATCGTATATGTTGCTTACGACCCAAGAGGTAAAGAACTGCCAAACTGGCTTCAGGACTGGACGAAGACAGGCGATGTAATCCATACTACAGATCCGGGCTCCAGCTACTATGAAGTATACAGCAAGTCGCTCGGGTATGGAGAGTTGTATCCGCAAGCGTTTGTACTTGGCGGAAACCTGGCAAAGCCTGCTGTCGGTTCAGAGATGAATTATATGGTGATAGCGATAGAGAAACCTGCCGCTGTAAAGCTGGAGGCTGAAGATGCTACCCTAAGCGGTGCTGTAGTTGCTACCGACCACGTAGGGTACAGTGGCACCGGCTTTGTTGATTTCATCAATCCCCTGGATGATTATATTGAGTGGAACGTAAACGTAACCGTTGCGGGAGCTTACAGCCTGGGAATTAGTTTTTCAAACGGAAGGGAACCCCAACGGCCGCTGGAGTTGGCTGTAGATGGCAAACAAGCAGTTGTTTATCCTTTTGAGACTACTTATAGCTGGGAGAGCTGGGCTTATTATAACGGCCCTGTCGTATACCTGACGAAAGGCGCACACACCATCAGAGCAACTGCCAAAGGATTCAGTGGCCCTAACGTGGACTACCTGACGCTGAACTATACGGCTACTACTGCACCAGCCATTAACGCAGTTGCTGCGCTCGATGCAAAGCGCATCAACCAGGTAGAAAATGCTGCGCGTGCTTTTGCTTATCCCAATCCGTTCCAGGCAGCAACTACCATCTCTTACACTTTGCAGGAAAGAGGACGCGTATACCTGGCTGTGTATAACAGCAAAGGTCAGAAAGTAGAGGTGTTGGTGAATAAAGTACAGGAGGCAGGAACTTACGATGTTACCTACTCAACGGCAGCGCTTCAGAATGGCCTGTACATTTACCAGCTGAACGCAGGCGGTAAAAGAGGTTCGGGCAAACTGCTGAAGCAGTAAAAAACTGTGGCGTAGCCGCAACAATCCCTTAAAAGCCAGTGCCCCGCTGCTGCTTTTCTTAAGAAAGGCAGCAGCGGGGCACTGGCTTTTGTAGTTAACAGGAATAATCTTTACTGCTACGTTGGTGCCACATCTGCAGCACTGCAACAGCTTAACGCTTGGTGCTAAGAAGCGGTCACTGTTTGGCTGACCTCCATCCGGATTTGCGAAAAGATTCCGGCACTAATCGTTAACAGACCGGCACCCAGCAATACCGCGCTCACACCAAACATGTCGCTGAACAGTCCGGCTGCAACGGCTCCTCCTACATACCCAAAATCTCGCCAGAACCGGAAGATGCCCAGGCTCTGCGACCGCTGGCTGGGATGTGTATTGTCTGCCACCACTGCATTAAAGATAGGGTACACCATGGCCGTACCTGCTCCTACGGCAGCCAGCGTGAGCAGCATGGCCGTGTAGGAATCTGCAAAAAACAAGGCGGCTACGGCCGTGCCCTGCACCAGCATGCCTATACTTAATAGGTGCTTTTTAGAGAGCGTATCACCCAGCTTGCCGGTAAACAACTGCCCAATGCCCCAAACAGCCGGGTACACGCCAGCCAAAAAGCCAATCTGCACCAGCGAGTAGCCTTTGGAGGCCAGCACCACGGGCAGCAGTCCCCACAGAATGCCGTCGTTAACTTTGGTGAAAAAGCCGTTCAGACTTACAGGGCCCAGGTTAATGTGGCGCCAGGTTGTATCGCGCCATACATTGGGCAGCAACGGGATTTTACTTTGCACAGTTGCTGCCTGCACATGCACATGCGTATCGCGCAAAAAGAATAGCACAAAAATTACGCCCGTAACTGAAAAGGCGATGCCCGGCAAAAATGCATATGTAATCTGCCCTGTCGCTGAAGCTATGTACCCAGCCAGAAACGAAGCAAGCCCTACGGCCACATAGCCTGAGAACTCGTTAACTCCCATTGCAAAGCCCCGCTGCTTTTCTCCCACTAAGTCCAGCGTCATCACCACACTTGATGTCCAGGCGATACCCTGGTTGAAACCCAGCAGCAGGTTGGCCGCAATCACCCACCACCAGCTGGAGGCGTAAAACAGAAGCCACGGCACCGGCAGGGCCAGCAGCCAGCCTGCCAGCAGCAACTGCTTGCGCGAGAAACGCACCGAAAGCTGCCCCATCAGCATATTAGCGACCGACTTTGCCAGGCCGAAGGCCACAATAAACGAGAGCACCGCTGTATTGCGGTTCAGGTGAAAGATGGTTTCTGCGAACTTGGGAATAACCGCGCGCTCCAGGCCAACCATTGCTCCTACAAAACCGGTAATGAGCATCAGCAGCCAGAACTGTCCGGCGTTTTGTTTCAGGCCAATGATAGATGATCCGTGTTGTGTCATATTTATACTATAAAGTAAACTGCCGCGCCAAACTTAAACTGCAAGCATAAGTATAGCAGCAGGTTATGGCCTTGCAAAAGTAACAGTAAAAGCTTAGAGTGTCGGGCTGAATGGGGAAAAGTATCTGTACTGCCTGCCTGTCAGCAGGGGAGCTGCCAGTAAGCAGGTAAAACAACAGGGTTTCAGATAGCAGTAAGCCATAATTAGAAGCGCCTGCTACTGGCGGCACTTCTGATTATGGCTTACTGCACTACTCCTTTTCAGCACCAGAAAAAGTGCTGCAGGAGTGAGCTAAAATGTTATTGCTTCGACATAAGGGCAGCGACTTTGGCTTTAACAGCGGGGTCGTTTTCGAAGGCATTCAGCATGGCTTCATACTTTTCTACCGTCAGTCCTTCTGCTTTAATTGCTTCGTCAACTTTAGTTTTGGTGACAGGCTGCACTTTGATTACGGCTTGTGCGGCATTGCTGAAAGCAGCTATTTCTTCCGGATCTTTGGCGACTTCGTCCAGCTTTTTCTGCTGGTGTGCCTGTGCCAGTTCATTAAACCGTTCGGGGGTGAGATTTTGCTCCTTAATGGCAGCGACCATGTCCTCACGGCCTTTCTTCTGAATCTCAGTCGCCTTTAGGTTTGCATTAATAAATTGTTGCAGGTCGGCATCAGAGAATTTTTGTGAGGTTTGCGCTTTCTGGGTTGCCGGCGTAGTAGCCTGCTGCGCAAAAGCGGCTTGGCCAAAACACAAAGAACCCATTAGCAATGCGGCTGCAATAGTCCCTTTCTTTAGTAGTACCATAGGTGGTTTAGAATTGGGTTAAAAAATTATTTTAAGGCAGGCTTACCTGCTGCAAACAGGTAGGCAGCTTGCAAGTAAGCTGCCTACCTGTTTAACGGCAAAAATACGGATAAAGTCGAACCTGCTGCTTTATTTTAGCTGAGTGCCTGCTGTTTGGCTTATTCCAGGTGCTTCAACAAAGTCTCACGGCACTAGATTGCCAGAGCTAAAATTTTGCACAGGTTTAAGGTATGATTTAAATAAAAAGCCAATTTTGATGGTATGCATTTTATTTATTAACTAACAACTGACTGATGCGCTGTAGAAGCTAAAACCAAGGAATCTAGCACTTACATACACATTAATAAGTATGCTGAAGCGGTAATATTTGATGAGCTGATAAATGCTAAGTATAACAGCATATATAAATTAAGAAAGATAACTCCCTTTGTAGAAATTGCATGGAAACTGGTAACCAGGTAAACGTTTTGGAAAAAGTAATGCAGTACGCTCCTGATATAATCTGCGGTTTAGACGGAGAGGGTTGTTTTGTAAGTATAAGTAATGCTTGCCAGGATATTTTAGGGTATAGCAGTGAAGAGTTGATTGGGCAGCGCTTTACTACGTTTGTGCGCCCCCAGGATCGTTCCGGTACGTTGCTGCACCTGCAGCAGTTAAAAAAGAGTGCCGGTAGTATACTTTTCGAGAACAGCTGCCTGCACAAGCACAGACGGGAAGTGCTGCTGCAATGGTCTGCTTCCTGGTCAAGCGAAGCCGCTGCTTTCTTCTGCATCGGTCGAGCTATCTCTAATCAGAAGATGGCATGGGAAAAACTACGGGAAGTAAATGAACTGCACCAGGCCCTGATTGACAACGGCTTTGATATGCTGGGCCTGCTTGACGAAGAAGCCAAATTTCAGTATAGCGGAGGCGCCGTTGCCAGAAAGCTGGGCTATAGCCCCGAACAGCTCATGGGTAAATGTGCTTTCCAGTTTGTGCATACTGAAGATGTCGCCAAGGCAAAACATTCTTTTAAGCAGCTTGTACATAGCAGCCAACATTTGAGCCTGTCGGAATACCGCTTCAGAGCAGCTGATGGGCAGTGGCGCTGGCTGGAAACCACCGCAAGCAATCAGCTGCAGAACCCTTATATCAAAGCTTTTGTGCTCAGCTCCCGTGATGTAACGGAGCGCATTCTGGCACGGCAAAGGTTGCAGGAAAGTGAGCAGCGTTTTAAATCTTTGTTCGAGAATAACCCGGATATGGTGCTTTTTGAGGATTCGGAAGGCATTATTAAGGATGTGAACCCGGTGGTGCTTCGTTATTTCGGAATGGAGAAGGAGCACATACTTGGTTGTATGCTGGCAGACCTTTTGCCGCAGAATGCTGCGGCCATTTGTGAAGCCAAACGCCGGGAAGCGCTGGCCGGACAGCAGGTACGGTTTGATCTGGAGATAAACTTTAGCCAGATCGGCCGCCGGGTGTTCTACATTATTAAAATACCGGTAACCGGAGCAGATGCCCGGACGGGGGTGTATACCATCGTGCGGGATGTCACTGCTATTGTGGATTCGCATAACACCATTAAAGAGCAGGCGCGGAAGCTGAACACGATCTTTGAAAGTATAACAGAGGCATTCTTTACACTGGATAAAGCATGGAACCTGACCTATGTGAATCAGGAGTTTGAGCGGCTGCTGCAAGTGGACCGGCACCAGGTATTGGATCAGAACATCTGCCACATCCTGCCGTCAGAGGCAAACGGCGTATTTTACCAACAGTTCAGGCAAGCGCTGGATACGGGCAAAGCTGTTAGTTTTGAAGCGTACTTCCGGGCACTGGATAGGTGGCTGGATGTGAAAGCCTTTCCTTCTAACGACGGCCTTTCGGTTTATTTCAGCGACGTGACAGAGAAAGTTCAGGCAAAAAAAGAACTCGAAACACTTTCGCTGGTTGCCAGCAAAACCACCAACGGCGTTATTATTACAGATGTGGACCGCCGCATAGAATGGGTGAACGAAGGTTTTACAAAACTGACAGGATATAGCCTGGCAGAAGGACTGGGAAAACGGCCTTCGGAGCTGTTGCATACTGGTCAAACAGATAGCAGGGCGTTTGAGCAAGTGAAGGACCGGATGATAAAAGGTGAAGCGGTAACGTTCGACATTCTGAACTTTACCAAAAGTGGCGAGGAAGTATGGCTCTCCGTTCAGGTAAACCCTATTTACGATGCGCAGGGCAACTTGTGCCGGTATGTAACCGCACAAACGGATATCACCGCTCTGAAAAAATCAGAGCTGGAACTGGCGCAATTGGCAAAGGACCTATACCGGCAGAACGGCGATCTGCAGCAGTTTACGTACATCGTGTCGCACAACCTGCGCGCGCCTGTGGCCAATGCTTTGGGCTTAACAGAGCTGCTGACAAAGGCAGCGAAAGATTCGGAGCTGTTCGATAGATCACTGGCTAACCTCAGGAAAAGTATTGTCAGCCTCGACAATGTGCTGAAAGACATGAGCATGATCCTGTCTATCCGGGATAATAAAGACACGATCGGGAAGGAGAAAGTAGATGTGGCGCTTGTTTGCAGTCAGGCGATCGCCAGTTTGCAGGAGTCGCTTGAAGGTTGTGGCGGGCAGGCAACAGTATTGATCGAAGAGAATACCTGGGTGCGGGGCAACAAGGCGTACTTCTACAGTATCTTCTATAACCTGTTATCTAATGCGATCAAGTATAGATCTGCTTCGCGGGCTTTGCAGGTAACGATCCAGTGCCTGAGCAATACAAACGGAGGCATGCTCATAACCTTTACCGATAACGGGTCAGGGTTCGATATGGTCAAAGCGGGAGATCATATATTTAAGCTTTACAAGCGGTTTCATTCACACTCTGATGGAAGAGGCATTGGCCTATACCTTGTGAAAACGCACATAGAAGCTATGGGCGGTCGCATTGAAGTAAGCAGCAGCATTGATGCAGGCACCCGGTTCCTGATCTACCTGAATTAATACTTACCGATTGATCTTCGGAAGTGATAACAAAACAGCCCCTGCTTTTTAGGCAGAGGCTGTTTTGTTGTTTCAGTTTATGCTTTGCCGTTTATACTTGCCGCACAGCAAGTATAAACGGCAAAGCATTACTCTTTAATCAGTTTGGTCTGAACCGTGCCGGATGCTGCCTCTGCCTGGATCACATACATGCCCGAAGACAGCAAGCTGGCAACAGGCAGTTCTGTCGTAGCAAAGCCCTGCGCATCGGTGCGCAATGTTTTTGCTAGTACCACCTGGCCAAGCGCATTGTGTACCGTAAGGGTAACCGGCTCTTTGCTGCCGAAACGCTCCAACTCAATATAGATCTTACTGCCCGCAGTGTTTGGGTTAGGGAAAACCAGCAGGTGCGGACCTTTGCCATCAAGGATAGCTGCTTTTGTGGTAGCTAACGTGTTGCTAATTTCAGTCGAATCGCTGGCTGCCGCTGCAACAACTAGTGAAGCCGCTGCCTCTTCATACACTATGCCTCTTCCGTTCAAAGCGACGCCAATTACCTGGTCCTGCTTTTTTTTATGGCTTACCACCTGCAGCATTGCTTTTTTGTTGCCTTTGGTAGTAGGATTAAAGGCAACATTAAACGTGATGGAGCTGTTTTTTCGAATTTTAATCGGCTTGTTAGGTTTGGCGTTTGGTGCCCCCTTCATTCTGAACTCTTTAGCATCTGCCCCCACGATCTCAATATCCTGTACACTCAGGGTGCCGTTGCCGGTGTTTGCTATGGTGACGGTATAATTGGTGACTTCAGAATCTTTGGCTCCCACTACTTCGGTTGCTGCAATCTGCTGCGGAAAGGCCGTGGCAAAACCTTCGGTGTTGGAGGCGTCGCTTACACGCAGTAAAGTAATCTGGGAAGTTCTGGTTGTATTATTATTCCAGTTATACTCGCTTACGTACAGGTTGCCGGTCGTCACATCTTCCACCAAATCAAGCGGGTTAATGAAGCCCGACATGCCGACCAGGCCGCTGGTACCGGCGCCCGTCTGCGAATGAGTGATGTTGTAGATCTTGTCGTCGCTGCTGGCCGATGTTACCGTAGGGCTTTTCACCATAGAACCTGGCTCAAGCACAATAATATCTCCACCACCACTAAAGCGACACACCAGCAGTTTGCCTTTCAGAGCACCATTAAACGCATCGCTTTTATACTCGAGTGCGCCGTTAGGTGATTTGTTGAGCTCAAAGTTAAAAGCAGCACCGCGGTAGTCTTTATCCGCCTGCAGCGTTGTCGGATAAAGTGGGTTATCAGCATAGCCTCTATTTACCACATACTGGCCCCGCATAGGGTTGGGGTGGCCGAAATAGCCGACAGGCTTCAACGGGTTTATGCGGAACAACCAGTCATTCTGCACCTGCACGCCAGTGGTTGCCGGCACCGTGGGGCCGTTGTAAAACGTGCCATCCGGCCGGCGTGTGCCCGCTACAGAGGCTGGCGTGTTGCCTCCTGCTGCTGATCCGTTTGCGGGTACGTACAACTGGCCGTTGGTATGCCACACCAGGTCGTAGCCGTTTCGTATACCTGAGGCATAAATGGTGAGGGGCGCACTGGAGCCATACGGGTTGTAGCTATTGTCTGACATGCGCATGGAAGTGGCAGGCGCATTCTTGATCACGTTCAGATCGGTCGTCGTTTTCACATGCAAAGGCAGGGTAACGGTGCTGAGTTTCTTCATGTCCACGCGCAGCACTGTTCCCGAAAGCAGGCTTTCGTTGCGTTGCCAGGTGCCGTCGTAGCTGCCCATCGAGCTGTTGCTGCCCTGCACAAAGTATAAGGCTCCGTCAGGCCCAAAAGCCAGGCTGTTCACCATGTGATCTTTGGCGGAGCGGGGTAATTCAGTAATCAGAAGTTGCTCCTTCTCCAGGTTGGCACCGCTTAGCCGGGATATCTTTCCATCAAACTCGGGCGCAGAATCCAGGCCGGAGGAGCAGTGGGAAACATACGCAATCAGGTTGGTAGCCGTGGAAGCTGGATCGAACGTGAGGCCTACAGCAGAGCGGGGGCCATACTTCTGGACAAGGATGGAAATAACTTGCTGACCACTGAGGGTACCATCGGCATGATTTATTGTATAGCGCTCCAGGGTGCCATCCAGCCGCAGCGCATAAAACTTGCCATCGGGGCCAATAACCAGCGAAGTATACTTCTTGTTCAGGGTGCCTGCCATTGGTACTTTGGAGAATTCCACTGCCAGCGGTTGCTCGCCGGATTCAATAACAGCGCCGGTGGTAAAGGTGGCCGCATACGGAATAAAGGCAGCGCCGCTATAAGATTTGACGCCATCCGTAACCATAAACTTATAGGTTGTATTAGGCTCGAGTGCGAAAGTGGGCGAAAAGCTGATGGCATCGCCGCCGCCGGTACCCTGCACCACACCTAATACTTCCGTGGTAGTGGTGCCCAATTTTAACAGCTTCACGGTAGAACTGGTAATAGTGGCGTTGTCGACCCCTCCTTTGTAGCCCGCCACCTCCGGCACATACAGGTTATTGGCCGCAATGCTGGAGGTGTTAACACTCACATTTGTGGCTTTATCAGCTGGCGTGGAGGAAATAACATAGGGGCGCGGAGCCGAAACTGTTACCTGCACCAGCATTGTTCCGGTGCTGAAGCCTGGTGCCGCGGCAGAAACGGTTGCTTTGTAAGTACCCAGCGGCAAACTTCTGGCGGCGGTATAGTCGAACGTTACATTTGGCTCACTTCCGTAGTGTGTGGCATCGAAATGCAGCCAGCCGCTGCCCCCGGCACTATAAGTAGCCGATAAATTATACTGGACGCTCGTCTGCTTAGCCGAGTTGCCCAGTTCTGCCGAAAACGTCTTGGTCGTGGTGCTGGCGTTGTCAATGCTCAGGTACTGCGCGTTGGCAGACCAGTATGTATAAGGGCCGCTTGACACTGGAACGATACGGGCGGAATTGATCTTGGTATTGGTGCCACCATCTGCGTTAATTGTGAGTAGGCCGTCGGTAACCGTAACCCGCACCGTAGCGCTTTTAAAACGGGTTAAGCTACCTGTTGCGCCGGAGGGAACAAAGTTAGTAATGGCTCTGACGCCCTCTACGTTGATGCTGTGGCTCTCCGGATTCGGGTATACGCCGGCATCTCCGGCAGAAACTGTAACATCATAGATGCCATTAACCACCTTTGCCTCCCAAAAACCTTCTTCTTTGGTGCCATTGAAAGTACTGATCACATCATTGGCCTGCATGTGCAGCAAGGTGGCAAGCAACACATCAGCAGGCACTCCGCGGTTGCGGCCGTTGCCAGGTGTGGTGCCACCTACCGACAGGTCCAGGGGGCTGCCATCAGAACGTTTTTTCCAGCCATAGGTCAGGGCAGATCCCGAGCGGAGGCCGAACGGCTGGCCATAGTCCTTCACCCAACCTGTTGGAGGCGTGGTGGTAGGGTCCTGAAAGTTAACTTTTATCTCTTGTGCTATTTCGGACTTATCAACTACGGTAAAGGAGATACGGTAGGGCGTTCCCGCTGTGCCGGTCCCTTTCGAAGCCGAATAAGGTATTGCCTCTAAGGTATAAGTGCCAACAGCGGGTTTCCAGGCATTATAATTTCCTTTAATGTCTCCGAAAAGCGCATAGGGCGCACCATTCTCGATAACTGCCTTGGCCAAGGTGCCGCTCAGGGCAAATGACACACTCCCCACTGTAGCAGGATTTGTGTTCGCACGGATATTCAAGTTCCGGGTAGGTAGTTCGGCCAGATTTAAGGTGCTGCCAGTGTTCAGAAGCTGAATGTCTTTGTTCGTATCCGCATTTATCAGCGTGAAACTGACGACCTGTTGTGTGGCAAAAGCAGGTTTAGCTACATTGGAGGATGAGCTTTCGGGCATACTTCCTTCGCGCCATCCGGCAGAAATGGACCATGCGGTTGCATGTAAACTACTTACCATGTAAATACATAGTAGTAGAAGCCAGGTAAGCTTTGCTGGGGTGGGGGTGCGCAGTATACTGGGGAAATGGTAAGTTTTTTTCATTAGGTTTAAATTGTGTTGGCAGTACTACAGGTAGGGGCGCCCTTCACTACATAAATTTAGGTAGGCCGGGCAATCAGGCATGAATAGAAGGTAATGAGGTACACTCATCCCTTATAAGAAGGGCAAACAGAAAAGCTGTGTTATAGAGACACGGTATAGAGAGACCAGCGAACCATAGCTGTTCTCCGGGTTATGGGAGCCCCAGTATTTACTGGTAGAATAAGAAAGTATAGCTTACATCATTAAGCGCTTGGGTTAATCAGTTAAAGAAGAAATCGACTTCACTGTTCTATCGCTTATTGGGTATCAGCGTACCGGTGCCAGCGTATGCAGGCGGTTGTTTTGTTCTAAACTTTTACGAGAAAAGCTTAAAATAATTTACTTCATTAGTGATTTATTACTATACAGAACGACTGATATGCACTGATAAATGGTTAGCTTGTTGTATAGCTTGATGAAAGGCCAACTATAACTGGTGAGTGGAAATTGCCTGCTTATTTGCAGCAATTGGTATACTTAGAGTAGCGCAAATCGCCCTGTAGAAAGCCGGTAAGGTATAAGCAAGGCCTGCGGCTTTTTGGCCATAGCTTGAAGAACTTTGTAGCGGTAGTTCTGGAGGTCTTGGCGTGTTTGCGTTAGAACCTGCAAGCAGGTAACTTAGCCCGTAGCTGTCCGTTTAGCAAGCAAGACAGGCAGCCGGACAGCGGTTGCGATTCTGCTACTAAATGAAGCACATCAAACACTTTTTCAGCAACAGCTGGCACATCATCAAGGCTGCTGCAGCAAACTTCCGAAATGGCGAACCGATTGTGTATAGCGCAGCTATTGCGTTCTTTACAATCTTCTCTTTGCCTGCCATCTTAATTGTACTCACTCAGATCGGTTCAGCCTTCTTTGCCAGGCAACAAGTAAGAGGCCAGATTATCAGCGAAGTAGGTAACCTGATCAGCGCCAGGGCTGGGGCGCAGGTAAGTACGCTGCTGGAGAACCTGATGCAGGTGCCTTCAGGTTTCTGGGGGGTGCTGATCAGCGTTATAGTGGTGATCCAAAGTGCCTCGATCAGCTTCTTTATCATGCAGAAAGCACTCAATGCGGTGTGGCACATCAAAGTGAAACCAGGCATCGGCTTTAAGAAGCTGCTGCGCCGCCGGCTCTCAGCACTGGCTATGGTAGGTGGCCTGGGGCTGTTGCTTATACTTAGTTTGCTGCTGAATACTGCCATAGCCATGTACCGGGAGCAACTGCTTAATTTGTTCGAGGAATTCTTTACACCCGCTATCCGTACCATCAATACCCTGTTTTACCTGCTGGTGGTGCTGATTTTTTTTACGTCGGTGCACAAGGTGCTGCCCGATGCCAAGGTGCACTGGAAAGATGCCCTAGCCGGTGGGATCATCACTTCCATCCTTTTTTTGATAGGCAAGCAGCTGATTAATTATTTGTTGAGCAGTGTGAAGATCGTAGGTATTTATGCGACGGCCGGATCTTTTGTAGTAGTGCTGTTATGGGTATTCTACTCCTCCGTTATCCTGCTGCTGGGGGCAGAGGTCACCCGGGCGTACGCCAACCATTATGGTCGCTTTGTAAAGCCAACTGCCATTGCTTACAAGTATGAGGAAGTAAGTAGCAAAGAAGCATAGACTAGAACAATACAAAGGCACCGTCTTGAAAAGCTTTACGTATTAGCCAGGTACTGTCATACCCACTAAAAACGCTCGACAACTCAGAACCTCACTTTGAATTTATACTTGGTATACACAGCTAAGGTACTTCCCCAACCCAGCGTTTCAGGATTGGGGAAGTGCTGGGAATGCTTCTTCTGTAGCGGTAAGGTCGCTTCAGTACTATTAAACGTTACCGCAGGAGCAACCTGCCCTTTGCTTCTCCAGATGGAGCAGTGGCGCGTAAGATGTAAAGCCCTTTTGGAGGCAGTGTTCCTTTTAAAGTTGTCCGGGCGGTGCCGTCTTCATCCGTAACTACCTGTGTCGTATAGGCCAGCCGCCCGACCACATCATATAACTGGATGCTTACGGTCTCGTGGCCGTTAAAATGCTCGATTATCAGATGAACCTCGTTTCCGTGCCCCGGATTTGGATAACCCTGCACCAGACGTCCTCCGTTCTCCAACTCCGGCGAAATGCCGGTAACGCTTGCACTGGCACTGTCCTGGAACAGCTCCAGGCCTGCCAGGGCCACGCGGTTAGCAGTAGGAGTGAACCTGATATTCATCGTGCCATCCGTCACCTTTACTTCGAAATCTTTGACCAGCGCTGTTCTGTACCCTGCTTCTTTGTAGATGTCGAAGTTGGCGAGTTGCAGCTGATCTTCTATAACAACGCTGAATATCCGTTCTGCCACTGCATGCCAGTAGTTTTCTACAAAATGCATGCGCACGCGGTAGGTGCCTTTTGCTACCGGAATCTCGTAGCGCGTTTCCGCCAGGTCGGTCGCCGCTGATAAGTATGTTTGATACAGCACATCGTCATCGGTGGCAGCAATGGGTGTGGTTACCATTTGTTTGTCCAGCTTGATAGAGCCTTTCCGATACGATTTATCGGCCTCCCATACTTTGCCGTTAATGGTGACAGCCACATCAGCCGCACCTTTGATGCGTTTTACCGCTACCACTGTCGAGTCTGCATCCCGGCCAATGCCGTACAAGGGTATGCGCAGGGGAGTGTCGGAGGTGTTGTAGTGCACCAGTAGAACCGCATTCTTCAGGCCCCTGCTTTTAGGTGTGAACGTAACAGGGATGCTGGTCGTAGCCTGTACGGCCAGCGTGGCCGCAGCTGGTGCCGCAGCGGCAAACTCCTGCTGGTTGGGGCCGGTCACTTCTATACTTCTGATCTGGATGGCCGGATCGCTCTCGCCCCCGGCGTAAGTTTTGCCCTGGTTCGTCAGGCTAACCGTTAACCTGCTGCTGTTCTTTGCCTGTACCTCTTTAAAGCTTAGGGCCGACGGAGCCGCTGTAAGTTCAGAAAAATGCGCTGTGCCCTCCTCGGGCCGCACGTTGCTGACAAAGTATACATTGTCCTGGTAGTCGTAGTTAGTATATTGCGTGCCAAGGTAATCGGTGCCCACGATGTATGCATTAGGAATAATGTTGCCATCCGCATCTATGGCCTTCCAGATGCGCATGCCAATCTTATTCTGATCGTTCTTATTCCTGTCGGAGTAGGCGCTGCCTACCCGGAAACCGAACGCTTTGGAAGGTTTGAAGTGCCCCTGCGCAAGGGCTGTATTGGAGCCTTTTATCCGGGGAAGCAGCGACTGCGCATCCAGGCCGTTGTGGGTAAATAAGGTAGTATAGCTAGAAGACCCTTTATCGTACCACCGGAACGTTTCGGTTTCGGTGCAGCAGTTATGGTACGCGCTCATTTGCGTAACTTCTACCGGCAGGCTCTCATCCGCCCGCACAAAATAAGACGAGAGCACCTCATCCGAATTTGGAACAATCGTTTCTCCATCTACAGAACCGTCATCATGGTTGTAACCGGTCCGGGTCTTAAAGCCGAACGCCTGGATGATCTCCTGCGCCCAGGGCTCCCGCACATCTTCTCCCTGCTTCTGCCATACGCCGTGCAGGTATACTTTCTTTTCGGGATTCTGTTTGTCGTTGGTGGTAATGGTCAGGGTGTTATGGAGTACCTTCACACGGTCTGCCTGGTCTTTTGCCGTAAAGACCAGCGTCAGCACCACGTTACCCCCGGCTTTCAGGGTAAGTGGCAGCGCAGCGGCAGCCGCGAAGTCTTTCCCGTTCAACTGAATCTTCCAGGTGCCGGCATCAGACAAAGACAGGTTCGTGATCGTAAGGGTGCCTGTGCCCTTGTTGCTGATCCGGAGCTTTACTTCATCATGGTTACGGTTGTAGGCTGTGCCATCGCGGTGCCAGGGCTCCTGCACCTTAGAGAAGGCCAGGTGATCCGGCGCCGGAAATCCGTCCAGGTTCTCCACGACAAGATACGGAACATCTTCAGCCGTCTGCCGCAAGCTTGCCAGGCTTTGATCAGCCGTTTCGCCCCAAACTTTGCCAGTCGTAGGCGCCTTTAAAGGAGCAGCCTGCGCCTGCAAACAGACCAGGCAAAAAGCAAGCTGCAAAAGCCCTGTTGCGGACAATGTTTTTATAAAGGGGTAAAAATTTCTTTTCATGGGATGCGCATTATACGCTAGTATACTACCAACAAGTATAGGAGTTACGCATAAACAGCCCGGTATGATTTGTCGGGGCAGGTAGCAGGGCAGTAATAGTTGAGCCTTAACTACTTATTGTAATGGCTGGAACGGCAATGGTTTGCTACTTTATACTTGTTTACCGGCCTGCTTTATTGCTTTACCAGCTTATAGCGTGTGATCTTATCGCCTTCTTGCACTTGTAACACGTACACTCCGGCACAAAGTGTTTTGCCCAGGCTAAGCACCTGGTTCGGAGCCACCGCCGGCAGCCATAAGACTGTACGGCCGAAGATATCGTACAGGGCTACTGAACAGAAACCTGTAACGCTAGCGGGCAACAGGAGTGTAAACTGTTCTTTGAATGGGTTTGGGTAGCAATTGACGCGCTGGTCAGCCATCGCCCTGCTACTGATAGTTGCCTGCACGGCCGCAGTGCTGTTTACTACTTTAAAGTGCACCGTTAGCGGCGTACCTGCCGTGCCTGTGGCACTGGCTGCCGTGTAGGGGGTACCCGTTAAGGTATAACTGCCTACTGCAGGCACCCAGGCATAGTAATCGCCGTTGTTATCGCCAAAAAGCGCGTAAGGAGCACCATTTTCGATAACAGTTCTGGCCTTGGTGCCACTCAGCGCAAACCTGACACTCCCTACTTTTGCCGGATTCGTAGCTGCTTGTATGTTCAGCTTGGTGGTAGGCAGGGTAGCTAGATTCAGCACATCGCCTTCGCGCAGGGGCTTGATAACCGTATTCGTATTGGCATTTATCAGATTGAAGCCGGTTACCTGCTGCTCTGTGAGGCTTACAAAAGTAGCCGTTAACGTAATATTGCTTTTTATGGTGATCGTTAGCGGGTTAGTACTACTTATTACGCTGCCGCTCCAACCGCTGAAGGTATAGCCGGCAGTGGGAGTGGCCGTGAGCGTTACGCTGGAGCCACTGGCATAGTTTACCTGCTGCGGGCTCTGGCTGGCAGTACCGCTGCCATTGGTAGCTACCTGAAGGCTGTATAGCTTAAATTGCTTCTGCGCAAAAGCAATGTGTTGCTGCCAGTCGTATAGGGTAATGTCATGCTTGCCGCTCCGGATGTGGTAGCGGACGCTTTCGCCTATCGGTTGCTCAACCGCTGGCATCTGGCTGGTACCTACACCGGTAAGGTTAAACAGCTTGTAAACGGGCGTTGCATTCCATGCACTCAGAAACTCCCCCTTCGGGTCTGACCACAGGTCTTCTGCGGCGCTACAGACATATAGCGGGCGGGGAGCGATCAAACTTAATAATTGATGCTGGTCTACAAGAAGGTTTTGAGGCTGGTTGTTATATGTTTTATAAGCCGGGCTGAACCAGTGCGGGAACTTTTGGTTGATAGCGGTTATGGTTTCGCCAAAATTACGCCGCGCTAATGCCGCACCCCCTTCGCCCGATTCGTTGGAAACCACCAGTGCAAAGCGGGTGTCGTTGGCGCCGGCCCAAAGGGCAGCTTTGCCCAAGCGCGAGTGGCCCGTAACAGCTACCTGTGCCGCATTTATAGCTGGTTCTGTTTCGATGTAATCCATCATCCGGCTCAGTCCCCAGGCCCAGGTCCCAATTGCCGCCCAGTTGCTGCTGGTAATGCCCAGACTGCTTTGTAGCGTGGTGCGGACGCCCGTTTTCCAGCCGTCGCTATAGTCCGGCTCCAGATCGCCGTAGTACGCTGTAACTAGAGCAAATCCTTGTTTTAGCAGTTCCTCCACAGGCCAGCGGCTGGCCTGTATGCCTCTCGAGCTCTCTGTTGCTTTATGATCTGTAATGCCATACGTGCTGTTATTCATCACCCACCGCGACGTGATCGTAATACCTGGATCGGTGCTGACGCACTGGTTGCCGTAGAAGTTAAGCCCGGCAAAGGCCGGTACCGGTCCTGCTACATTGTTAGGCAAGTAGAGGAGAACCTCCATACTTGGGGCATCTGCAGCAGCCGAGAAAAAGATGGTAACCTGCTTGCGTGTCGCCAGGCCGTTTAGTGCAGAACGATCTACGCTGTTCACCCTGAAATGCATGCCAGCTGGTTTTCCCGGATACTGCCCGTAAACGTTGTCTTTAAACAGTTTCAAGGTGCGTGGCCGCCCCTGTTCCGTCCATTGCAGGCTTGTCGTTATGCTTTGCCCGTCGGGCAGGAGCAGCGGGTCCGGCAAGGTATAGGTTCCAACTTTGCTTTCGTCATAATTGATGGTCTGCCCCTGTGTAGGGGGGCAGTATAAAAGTGATAAGGCACCTGCTAACCCTACAAGTATATACCTGGTATAAAACAACATAAAACAGCGATAAACTTAGTGTGTCGATCCGAAAAGCCCGCACAGAAAAAAGAGCTTACGGAGAAGCCCCAGGGGAGGTCGTTTGCTTAGTGCCAGCCAGCTAAGCTGCCTTACTAGGTATAAAGCCGGCTGCATGCATTGCCATACCGGGCAAAGTAATGCCAGATAGGTTTTAATGCCCTAATTAATAGGATAGAAGTATAAAAGAACCGAAAAGTATAATGCTGAATATACTATAAAATTATATTTTGGTTGCAAGCAACAGGACAAAAGAAGGACAAAATGAATTGCAACAGCCCTAAATGCCGTGCTATAGCAATTACAAAGTAGAGCAAGCGGCAGGCCCTTTAGCGGGTGCTGATCTGAATAATCGTGTCATAAGGATCATATACCGTGTCTTTCAGGTAAACCACTAGTCCGTCTGTGCGTTGTTTGTAAGCCAGCTTGGCTCCTTTATTTAGCAGGGCAACTTTGGCTATTTTCTCGTGCATACCCGGAATCAGGATCTCAGACTGCGCCGGTTTCTGTAATACATGCGCGAAGATCGTTTTATCCTTCATCGTCAGCACGCCCCAATCCTGTGGAGTCATCAGGTTGCCTCTGGTACCATAAATGCTGCTACCGTTCTTTTGCATCCACTGCCCTACCTGTGCTAAGGTATCGGCAAACTCCTCCTGAATTTTGCCGTTTGGCATTGGGCCAACATTTAAAAGGAAGTTAGCGTTTTTGCCGGCTGCATTTACCAGGTAATGGATGATCTGCTTCACGCTCTTATAGTTGTTGTCCTTGATGTTAAAGCCCCAACTGTTGTTTATCGTCTCGCAGGTCTCCAAAGGCAGGTTGCCGATTTTAGAGGTGGCGCTGAAGCCTGATTTGTTTTGCCCGGGAAGGTCGCGCTCAAACATCTGGAAGTCTTCGCCTGGTATGGGTGCCAGGTGATGGTTGTTGCCTACCAGAATCTTGGGATTTAGCTGATGGATCAACGTATAGAGTTCATCATAATGCCAGTTCACGTCCGGTCTTTCCCAGTTACCATCGAACCAGATGCCCCGGATGTTGGGATAATTGGTGATCAGTTCGGTGAGTTGGGTTTTCATAAAGGTGATGTAACTGTTCCAGTCAGTATCTGCCGGCGCGCCGTTCACAATGGGTTTGCCAAAGCCATAATCCGGTCTTCCCCAGTCCAGCAGGGAGTAGTACAGGTTCAGGCCAATGCCCTCATTGGCACATTCTTCTGCCAGTTCCTTGATCGGATCGCGGTGAAAGGGAGTGGCATCTACGATGTTGTAGGGAGAGGCTTTGGTCCTGAACATACTAAAGCCATCATGGTGTCGGGAGGTGATGGTGATATACTTCATGCCGGCGTTTTTGGCCAGTTGCACCCATTCTTTGGCGTTAAACTCCTGTGGGTTGAAGAAGGTCGCCAGCTTTTTGTAATTATCATATGGGATTTTTTCTTCATGCATCACCCATTCGCCATCGCCCAGAATGCTGTAAATGCCCCAATGAATAAATAGCCCGAACTTCATGTCCTGCAGCTTCTCCCGCTGGGCCAGGTTTTCAGGTGAGGGCGTGTAGCTGGCAAGATAGCCGGGATGCGTTTGCGCCATACTTAGCGTAAGCATGAAGGAAAGGAGGAGTGTGAAAAAGCCCAGTTTCATAGAGTTGATGTCCGTTTCAGGTTTGTTGATCACAGCTTTTACACTTCCTGTTTTAACTATAGAAGTGGGGGATAAAGCAAGAGCTAAGATAAATATTTTTATTGATACGGGGGCGGAAGCAGCGATGTGCTGCAACTAACCGGCGCGTCAGCGTGCGCCTACGCCTATACCCAGCGGTTCAGGAATTGGTTGAAGGGCTCTTTGTATTGGTCGCTCACGGCAATGTAGGTATCACCGATCTGTACCTTGTTCTTCGAAACGGCAGCGATTTTATCCAGGGCCACTATAAAAGAGCGGTGGATGCGCATAAATCGTTTGGCCGGCAGCTTCTCTTCCAGTGCTTTCAGGCTGGTCAGCGACAGGATGGGTTTCGAATTGCCCGTCAGGTGCACCTTCACATAATCCTTCAGGCCTTCTATATACGAGATATCGCTGAAGGAAATCCGCACCAACTGGTATTCCACTTTCAAAAACAAAAACTCCTCCTCGGGTTCAGCCGCCGGAGCAGGCAGCGCAGCAGGTGCCGGTTTCTGCATCAACTCCGCATAAGCCTGGGCCTTGGTAGCAGCCTTTAAAAAATCTGCATAGTTAAAAGGCTTCACCAGGTAATCGAGCGCATCTACTTTATACCCCTCCAGCGCATACTGGCTGAAAGCTGTGGTAAAGATGATCCGGGGACCTATCCCATACTCTCCTTTATCGAGCACGCGTGCCAGTTCTATTCCACTCAGGTCCGGCATCTGAATGTCCAGGAAAACCAGGTCGATGGGTTGCTGGTGCAGCCCCTGCAAGGCTTCTACGGCGCTGGCATAACGGCCTGATAGCCGCAGGAAAGGTGTCTGTTCGATAAAGGAGGCGATCATTCCCAGGGCAAGGGGTTCATCGTCTACGGCGATGCAGTTCAGCGTTATCATACGTTCAGGGTTAAGTGCACGCGGTATTCGTTTTCGGGCGTGTTGTCTGTTACCTGCAAAGTATAGGCTCCGGGGTACAGCAGGTCCAACCGCCTGCGGGTGTTTGCCAGCCCAATGCCGCTGCTTTCCTCCAGCACCACTCTTTTCTCCGGCAGCACGGTGTTGCGCACCTCCAGGTGCAGCGTGTGGTTCTGCTGACACAGAGCAATGTAAATGCTGCTGGGCAGCAGGGCACTCACCCCATGTTTAAACGCGTTCTCCACATACGGCAGAAAAAGCATGGGTGCCACAGGCACGTCCCGTAACTGGTCCGGCTTGTCGAACGTAACGTTCACTTTCTCTGTCAGCCGCAACTTCATTAGGTTGATGTAGTCCTGCAGAAACTCAACTTCTTTGCTGAGCAGGGTTGTGCCCGACTGCGTTTCATACAGCACGTACCGCATCATCCGCGACAAGGTATGGAGGGCTTCCCGCGCCGTATCCACGTTGAGCATGGTCAGGGCGTAGATGCTGTGGAGCGTGTTAAAGAAGAAATGCGGGTTGATCTGGGCCTTTAGGAGCGACAGTTCTGAGATCGTCTTTTGCTGTTCCAGAAGCTGCCGGATCTCGGTGTCTTTCTGCCACTTCTTTACTGTTGTTATGCTGGTACTGATGCCCACCACAAACAGCGTGGCCAACACCATCACAGGGTTTATGTAGGGCCAATCATCATGTCCTTTGGATGTCTCTCCGGGGTTAAAGGCCCGGTGCATCAGCACAGGCAGGTTCAGCCAGTAATCAACAAGGCTGCTGGCCAGCAACACCGCCATTACCCCACCAAATACAGCGGCGATATAGGCGCCCAGCTTATTTTCGAACAAAAGCCGGGGCACAAGCAGCTGTGTATTCAGGTAAAACACGCCGATCCATAAAAGGAAAACAATGCCTTGTTTTACCCAGAACTGGCGGGGCAACTGTATGTCCCAGGCCAGGGGCTGGCACAGCAGCAGGAGCAGCCCCAGCAGAACCAGCAGCTGAATCAGGAAATATCCGTGCCTGTTTATGAAGGTGTTCGCCATGGTAAGGGTGAATGTAACATGAAATAAAACAAACATAACGATCTTCTGCTATGAATGCCCTTTTGATCTGCCATTTAGCTGGATTTACCGACTGTTCACCGCAATTTCATCTATGGCTTTACTGCCAGCTGGCAGAGGTATGCGTCAAAAGAAACCATCGGCTGCCAGGTACCATTCGTCGGTGTTTGGCAGGAGCCAATCTATTGTGTTTTTATATATGGCGGCGATAAAGTTGCTTTGTTGAGTATTGAAGCAAAAATTGATGTCATGAATAGAATCTTAACCTTAATTGTATTAGCCGGCTGCTTTCAGGCAGCGGCAGCTCAGACACCAGCAGGTGGAGGGGGCTTGTTAGCCTCCACACAAAGTATAGGCGCTGCTGTTCCGAATGCAAGTGGCCGCATTGCAGGCACTGTGGTGGACGCAGCCACACAACAGCCGGTTCCATACGCCACCATCGCGTTGGTAAACCCCACTACCAGCAAACCGATAGATGGCACCATGGCCGACGAAAAGGGAAAGTTCTCCCTGGAGAAAGTGGCTGAAGGTACCTATAGAGTGGCCGTTTCCTTTATCGGCTACGAGACAAAAACGATCGACATTGCGGTAACAGACAAGCAGTCTTCTATCGATTTAGGAAAGATAACGATAAACGGAACGGCGCAGGCGCTGCAGGAAGTAAAGATCGAAGGCCAGCGCGCCATGATCGAGGAGAAAGTGGACCGCACCGTGTACAATGCCGAGAACGATGAATCGAATAAAGGCGGGGATGCGGCTGATGTGCTGCGCAAAGTACCGATGCTCTCAGTAGACCTGGACGGTAACGTATCGATGCGCGGCAGCCAGAACATCAAAGTACTGATCAACAACCGCCCCTCTACCATCACGGCCGGTAGCGTGTCTGATGCGCTGAAGCAAATTCCGGCCGATATGATCAAGTCGGTGGAGGTGATTACCAGCCCATCTGCCAAGTATGATGCGGAGGGCTCGGCCGGTATCATCAACATCGTCACGAAAAAGAATACACTGCAAGGCGGCACGCTGAGTATCGACACGGGCATTGGCCTGCGCGGCACCAACCTGGGCCTGAACGGCAGCTACCGCGTAGGTAAAATGGGCTTCTCGCTGGGCGGCTTTGGCCGTGCCGGCTACAACACGCCCGGCAGTTTTGAAAACGTGCAGACCACCAATACCGACGGGGAGCAGAACGTGGTTCGGCAGTCGGCAGACACGCACAACAACATGATGTTCGGCCGCTATACGTTTGGCTGGGACTATGACATCAACGAGAAGAACTATATGAATGCGTCGGTGCAGTATGGCATGCGTAACTTCCAAAACTACCAGGACCCGCTGCTTACACAACGCTTTCAGAACAACGCTTTGATCAGCAGCACCCTGCGCGATGTACAGTCAAAGGACAACTCCGGCACCGTGGACGTGAACCTCAACTATACGCATACGTTCAAGCCACAGCAGGAATTCAGCATCCTGACGCAGTATAGCCGAAATAACCGCACCAACAACTTCCTCAACGAGATCTTCAACACCGAAGAGACAAGTATAGACAGCAGGCTGAAGAACATTAACGAGAGCTTCAACCAAGAGTCTACCATTCAGCTGGACTATGCCAACCCGATCGGGAAGAACCAAATGGTAGAAGTAGGCGCCAAACAGATCATGCGCCAGGTAACCAGCGACTACGAAACCTTTACGGCCGATGGCAGCGGGCCCTTTGTTAAAGAGGCGAATACCAACCTGAGCAACGTCTTTAACTATAACCAGAACATCTCGGCCGGCTACCTGTCTTATACCCTTACCACGGCAAATAATTATAGTATGAAAGCCGGTGCCCGCTACGAGTATACGACCATCAATGCTGATTTTGAGAATAGCGACAATGCGGTAAGTATTCCGTCGTATGGCGTGCTGGTACCAAGTATAAACCTGTCTAAAAGGCTGAAAGATGGCAACACCGTAAAGCTGGCGTATAACCGCCGCATCCAACGGCCATCGCTGGAGTACCTGAACCCGAACGTGCAGAACCCAAACCCGGTGCAGCGAACGGTCGGCAACCCCGAACTGGACCCGGAATATACCAACAACTATGAACTGTCGTACAGCACCTATTTCAAAACCACATCCCTGAACTTTTCGACATTCGTGCGTACGACCAACAACTCCATACAGGCCGTGCGGGAGCAGGCGGAAGATGGCGTGCTGGAAACTTCCTACTTTAACATTGGGCAGGAGCAGGCGTACGGTGGCAGCGTGTTCGGCAGCATCAACCTGAGCAACAAACTGACGCTGAACGGCGGTACTGATGTATACTATGCGGTGCTGAACAACAACGTAGACGACCCGACCCAATCGGCCAGCAACAGTGGTTTTGTGTATAATATCCGCGCCATGGGCAACTATAACTTAGGGAAAGGCTGGGGCATCCAGGGCTTCGGTTTCTACCGGGGTCGCCAGGTGCAGCTACAAGGCTACCGGGGTGGTTTTGGCATCTATAGCCTGAACCTGAAAAAAGACTTCAACGAGAAGCGGGGCAGCATTGGCTTTGGTGCCGAGAACTTTCTGACACCGACAATAAAGATGCGGAGCGAGCTTAACGCAGCCAATTTCAGCCAGGCAAGCACCAACATCATGCACAACCTGAACTTCAAAATAAACTTCAGCTACCGCATCGGCAAGCTGACGTCGGATGCGCCGCGCCGAAGAACGAAATCTGTGAACAACGATGACCTGAAGGGCGGCAGCGAAAGCGGCGCAACGGGTGCAGCTGCTAATACAGGTGCAGGTATGCCGCAAAGCAGTGGCGCTATGCCGGGAGCTGCCCCACAAGGCGCAAGGCCAGGTGCGGCTCCGAACAGAGCACCTGCTACAGGAACTACACCCGGCCAACAGCCTACAGTACAGAAGCCGGCAGATGTACCAGCAACTACCACTGACGCTGCACAACCTGCCACCACCAACAGCCTGACCGGCCGCTGGCAGGGCAAAATGGGAGAGCGGGAGTTAACCCTGGACCTGGTAGCCGACAGCACAACGTTAACTGGTACGGTACAGACGCCGATGGGGCAGCTACCTGTTACGAATGGCGTGATCGCCGGCAACACGTTCTCCTTTAACCTGGTATTTAACGGAAATACGGTGCCTTATAAAGGAAGTATCGCCGGAGACCAGCTGCTGTTAACGGCTGATTTTATGGGCCGGCAAGTAGAAGGAACGCTGGTACGGATGCCCTAAGTTTAAGCAGCTAAAACGGTTCCGGAGCTCAGTTGCGGACTGCCCGTAAGCGCCTGATCGTACAGAAAAGTGTTACGTATAAGGTGCTTTACAGCTCCCGCCTGCCACCGGAAAGGTGATACTGCCGTCGGTACACCGGATGTCCTGAAATTTGAAAGATACCAAACGAAAACTGCATGAAATACACAACGTTAGCAGTCCTGCTGTTGCTGCCATTATTTAGCTTCGCACAGGGGCAAAAAAAGACGGCTCCTCAGTTAGGCAAAGCCCCGATCCAGGATGTAGTTGCCGCCCTGACACTGGAAGAAAAGGCGAAACTGGTGGTAGGAAACGGGTTTAGCATGCCCGGCGTAACGCCTCAAGGGCCAGTAATCGGCGAAACAAAAGACAAAGTGCCCGGTGCTGCCGGAACAACATTCGCTGTGCCGCGCCTGGGCATCCCATCCATGGTGCTGGCTGATGGCCCGGCAGGTGTGCGGATACTGCCAGTGCGGGGGAACGATACGACCAAAACATATTATGCCACGGCCTGGCCTGTAGGTACTTTACTGGCCTCGTCGTGGGATACGGTGCTGGTGCAGCAGGTAGGCAAAGCCTTTGGCAACGAAGTGCTGGAGTATGGCATCGATATCGTGCTGGCCCCGGCGCTGAATATCCACCGCAACCCGCTGGGCGGCCGAAACTTTGAGTACTTCTCCGAAGATCCGGTGATTGCGGGTAACATGGCGGCGGCTATCGTGAACGGCATCGAGGCGAACGGCGTAGGTACTTCCATCAAGCACTTTGCTGCCAACAACCAGGAAACCAACCGCAACACCCTCAACACCATCGCAAGCGAGCGTGCCCTGCGCGAGATTTACTTGAAAGGCTTTGAAATAGCCGTCAAAAAGTCGCAGCCATGGACGGTGATGAGCTCCTATAACTTCATCAACGGCACGTATACATCGGAGTCATACGACCTGCTCACAACGCTGCTACGGAAGGAGTGGGGCTTTAAAGGGTTTGTGATGACGGACTGGTTTGGCGGCAAAGATCCGGTTGCCCAGATGAAGGCGGGCAATGACCTGCTGATGCCCGGCACGGCTGAACAGACAGCCAAGATCATTGCAGCCGTAAAAAGCGGTGAGCTGGATGAGAAAGTGCTCGATATGAACATCACCAAAATCCTGCAGGTGGTGGTGCAGTCGCCAGCTTTTAAAGGGTATGCGTTCACCAATAAGCCGGACCTGAAAAAGCATGCCGCCTTGTCGCGGATGGCTGCCGCCGAAGGCATGGTGCTCCTGAAGAACGAGGGCGAAACGCTGCCCTTCCGGAATGTTAAAAAGATCGCCCTTTTTGGAAATACTTCTTATGATATTATTTCAGGCGGAACCGGCAGTGGCGATGTGAACGAAGCCTATACCATATCGCTGGAGCAGGGCCTGAAGAATGCCGGCTATACCATAGATGAGGCCTTTAAAACTGCTTATACAACCTACATTGAGGAAGCCAAAGCAAAGCGGCCGAAGCCGAGAGGCTTTTTTGACAACCCCGAACCCATTGCCGAACGGGTTGTAGACGATGCGATACTTGCCAAGCAGGCTGATAACGCGGAGGCAGCCATCATTACCATTGGCAGAAATTCCGGGGAAGGCAGCGACCGCAAAGTAGAAAACGACTTCACCTTAACTGAAAAAGAGCGGGACCTGATCAAAAGGGTGTCGGATGCTTTTCATGTGAAGCATAAAAAAGTTGCTGTCGTGCTGAACATTGGCGGCGTGATGGAGGTGATGAGTTGGAGAAACCAGCCCGATGCTATTCTGCTGGCCTGGCAACCCGGCCTGGAAGCTGGCAATGCCATTGCCGATGTGCTGAGCGGCAAAGTAAACCCGTCCGGTAAGCTGGCTACCACGTTTCCGGTGGCGTACACTGATGTGCCGTCTGCCAAAAGCTTTCCCGGCAAGGAGTTTCCGGAGAAAACTACGCAGGGCTCTTTTGGGATGAAGCTGACGCCGGGCGAAGTAACCTATGACGAGGGCATCTACGTGGGTTACCGCTATTACAATACTTTTAACGTGAAGCCGGCCTATCCTTTTGGCTATGGCTTGTCGTATACCAATTTCTCCTTCAGCGATCTGAAGCTAAGCGCCCCTGATTTTGACGGCAAACTGACGGCAACGCTTACAGTGAAGAACACGGGAAAAGTGGCGGGTAAAGAGGTGGTGCAGGTATACCTGACAGCACCCAAGGGCCAGCTGGACAAGCCTGAACTGGAGCTGAAGCACTTCGCTAAGACAAAGCTCCTGAAACCCGGTGAAGCGCAGACGTTCACGTTCACGATCTTGCCGGAAGACCTGACCTCGTTTGATACGGCCACTGAGTCGTGGGTGGCCGATGCTGGCGAGTACGTGGTAAAAGCCGGAAACTCCTCCCAACAGCTCCAGCAAACCGCCTCCTTCAGACTGCCGAAGCAGTTGGTTACAGAAAAGGTACACCAGGTTTTAGCGCCTCAGACTGAAATCAGTGAGCTGAAAAAATAAGCAGCTATCATGCATTATCCAAGTATAAAAGCAAAGGGACCGGCCACAAAGCTGGTCCCTTTGCTTTTATACTTGGAGGTGCCTTGTCCGGGAGCGTTGCTGGTCAGGCTGCTTTGGCGTGGTTAGCAGTAAGTATCACAAGTATAAGTATAACCTGCCATATCGGCTACCGGGGCTCAATCATACTATTTGAAGTATAAAGTGGCTTTGTTTTTAAGTGCTTTAAAGGCCGCTACAAACCCTTTATTTTAAAAAAAGCCACAATTAGATGAAAGCTGGAACTCAGAGAGGTGGAAAATAGTTAGGGTATTTTCATATTATATTGTACATTAAGCGTATAAGGGGCACTGCTGTTCTCTTAAGTCATCTTTCTCTAATATGTTTATATTGTAATATTATAATATATACTGTTCATTTTTTATTTTTTCTCACTCTTAACAACTTAAAATCATTTATGAAAAGACTCAAACTCTTTACGGCACTCGTTGCTGTTGCAATGCTATCGCTAACAAGCTGCGATACTGAAGTTGAGAAGGCAGCTACACCACTTGCAGCAACGCAGTCGTCGCAACTCTCCACCAGCTTAAGCAGCAAGATCAAGGCCTCACGTGCTGCTTTTCCTGAAGGCCTGAAAGAAAAGCTGACAGAACGGTCTGCCCTGTTACTCGAAACAGACCCGCAGTACCGTGCACTGGTCCAAAGTGCGCTTGCCGTTGAGCCAACACCTTGTGACGATAACACCCCCATGAACGTATGGCTGGACAAGCAGCTGGCCGACTGGAATGCTGAAATCATTGGTTACGTGCTGGATTTTGATATGCTGAATCTGCCAACCTACGATGCGTTGGTATTTGAGAATAGCTCTCAGAACCAGTATTATGGTGTAAATGGTGAGTATACGCATCAGGTGACTAAAACTTTCAAGGACCTGCAGCGCTTCTGGAACATTCAGTCAGACGACATTGTGCTTGCTGCCATGCACGGAAGTATGATGCTTAACCGTGACAAAGTAATCCGTACCTATGTAGCGGCATATGGCCTATCTCCTGCGCAGGCTGCGAGCCTGGCGGATATCGTCACTATGCTGACCGAACAGGTGCCACAGTACAGAGATGGCAACCATCCTATCTTCACGTTCAATGCCTTTGCGCAGCGCGGCTTCGACTTCGGTCCGTATGGCGTTATCCCGGATAAAATCATCATGGGAGACGGCATCATGGAAGCGTTTGGTGCTATCGGCTATGGCGACATCGCGCCACAGGCCATACTGGCCCACGAATTTGGCCACCACATTCAGTACCAGCTAAACCTGTTCGGAACTACCCGTGGCCCGGAAGCTACCCGCAGAACTGAGCTGATGGCAGATGCTTTCTCTGCCTACTATCTCTCTCATGCCCGCGGCGCTTCTATGCAGTGGAAAAGAGTACAGCGCTTCTTGCAGGTGTTCGTAAACATCGGTGATTGCGGCTTTACAAGTGCAGGCCACCATGGCACCCCAACACAGCGTATGGCTGCGGCAGAGTGGGGCTACACTGTAGCAAACAATGCGCAGAAGCAAGGCCACATCCTGACAGCACAGGAGTTTGCCAGCCTTTTTGAAGCGGAGTTACCCCGCCTGGTAAAACTTTAATAGCTATCATAATAAAAGGTATAGGTGTAAACACTTGCCTTTAAAACCAACAGGGGCCACTGCTTAGCAGTGGCCCCTGTTGGTTTTAAACTTGTATGCTATTCTAGCGCAAACGGACGCTTGTGCTGCTACTGCCGGGTTTAGTAATTCGCTTGCTGTGTTGCAGGATAAACGAGCCTGCTAGCCTTCCCCAGGCAGTTGGATCTGGAAATATGGTGATTCACTTTGGAATAGCGTAAAAAGCAAAAGATATATTTAAAGGTGTATACTATGGAAATTATTAGAAATGGTGCACAGGCATCTGTTAAAGGACCGGAAGACTGGTTTACGGGGGCGGTGAGAATAGACCCTTTATTTTCAAAAAAGGAAACCACAAAGGCAGCAGGAGCACTGGTAACTTTTGAACCGGGTGCCCGAACAGCCTGGCACACCCATCCTGCCGGACAAACGCTGATCATTACGTCGGGCTTGAGTTGGGTACAGCGTGAAGGCGGACCGGTAGAGGAAGTAAACCCCGGAGATGTGGTTTGGTTTGCTCCGGATGAAAAACACTGGCATGGCGCCAGTCCGGAAAAGGCCATGAGCCATATTGCCATACATGAAGAAGTGAATGGCCAAGTAGTGACCTGGATGGAAAAGGTGAATGAATCTGATTACACAAGATCTTAAGCAGTCGGGCAGGCATATGGAATTAGAACTGCTAAAGTATATATTTTAAATAACCCGCTATTTGCGGCAATGATAAAGGCTTTCTCCAACGATGTTTTCTACTTATATTATAAGCCCGTAAAATCATCAAAAATATTTAGCTTCGTTATATCCTATACTTCCATAAAATGATAAAAATTCGCCTGCTTTTTCTCTTGTTAGCTTTGCAAGCCTCAAAGTTTGCTTTTGGCCAATCGTTTAATCGGGTTATCGCTCTTTTCCCGGAAGGAACTGTTCTGCGTGCTAATATCCCTTGCAACAGCGATACCCTAGAAAAGCACCTGTTAGATATTTACCTGCCCCCGAATGCTAAAAAGAATGTTCCGCTGGTAGTTTTTATTCATGGCGGTGGTTGGCTAGTCAACGATAAATACGCTGACATCAACTATATGAAAAATACGGTAGCTGCAATCATTAAAAGCGGTTTTGCCATAGCTTCGATAGATTACCGCTTTGCGTCGCAGGCAAGTTTTCCTGCGCAAATTCAGGATTGCAACAAGGCGGTTTCTTACCTATATGATAATGCGGAGAAATATGGACTTGATAAAAAACGGTTCGCTTTGATGGGTTTCTCAGCAGGAGGTCATCTGGCTTCTCTGCAGGGGCTGTCAAACAACAACAATGTAGCGGCTTTCTTTATGCCCAACTCGTCCCAAAAGTTCTCTTTTAAAGCCGTTGTAGATTTTTATGGGCCGTCAGAATTAACTTCTTTGAATAATAGTGAGGACCCCAAGTCATCCGAAGCTATTTTATTGGGAGCACCGCCCATAGTCCGGCCGGATTTAGCCAAAATAGCAAGCCCTGTCACCTATGTCGATAAAAATGATCCACCTTTTTTGATCATACATGGTGAAAAAGATGACATGGTCCCGTATAGGCAGTCAAAACTGCTGAGCGCCTGGCTGACGGTTACAGGAGTTGAGAATGAACTGATTATTGTGCCGAACGCCCCGCACTATGGTGATATGTTCGATGTGGATGCAGTACGAACGAAAGTGATTGGGTTTCTGGAAAAGCATCTGAAGTAATTTGGACTCTTTTGTGTCTTTAGCGGTTTTTCTTGACGAGCATCAATAAAATATCAAACAGGCGTTTACTCGCTTGCCTAGTCACAAATTAAAAGATGAAGAATGGACGAATACAAATCTTAAGTTCTTAGTTGAGCACCTGATTGTATTCGTCCCGGATAAACACGTCTATCCAGTACACCTCCGAAAAGCTTACAAAGTACAACCTATCCTAGTCCCCGAATTTATACTTCCTGCTCTTGCCTAGTGTAGGGTTTTAGCCTTCCCATACTTTGTTGCAGGACTTTATGTTCGGGGCTAGAAGATATAACCTGAAGGAATACAACATAGCAATATAAAATAGCGCAAGTGTCCGCTTGTTCCGCTACTGCCGGGGCTACAGGCGAAGAAGTTTGCTTTCTGTAATGCGGGGCAGGCGGGTTGTTTTACTACTGCGAGGTATAGGCGGACGCTTGCGCAAAAGGGGAGGATTTAAGTATAGTGGATATATTTATTCAATCTTAAATAAATGTAGATGCTATTATATATAATTATATTTGATTATCAACCGATAACAGAGCAACTACTGAACATGTCAATGGCGAACAACCACACAAAGGAAACAAACAGTACACAAAGCAAACAGAAGAAAATGAAGTTTGTGGCATAATTATGCCAATTTCTGAGAGTGATAATACTTATACTAAAGAACATTGGATTGAAGTTAAATCAATTTTAGATGAGTCGATTAGCGCTGCTGGCTTCATTCCAAAAATAGTAAGTGACGCTGATGAAATAAGCCTTATTCACAATAAGATAGTTTCAAATATCTATAACAATCCAATAGTTATATGTGATGTTAGTTCAAAAAATGCTAACGTTATGTTTGAGCTAGGTCTTCGATTAGCTTTCGATAAGGCTACAATTATTATAAAGGACGAATTGACAGATTACAGTTTTGATACAAGCGTAATTGAACATTTGGCATATCCACATAACTTACGCTATGCTTCTATAAATAATTTTAAGGCAAAGCTGACAGATAAAATTAAGGCAACATACAATGCCTCCCTAAAACCGGATTATTCTACATTTCTAAAAAGCTTTGTACAGTATAAACCGACACTAGACGTCAAGAAGATAGGGTCACAAGAATATGTTCTGAAGCGGCTAGAGGATATTAGCAAGCAGATAACAGAATTAGAGTTAAGAAACTCTAAAAGAGAGTTTCTTAACTCTTCAACTAGCTATTCTTCATTTAAAAAATATTATAATGAGCGTACCACTCTTAGTAAAGAATTAGTACTAGAGGAATTCCAGGATTCATTGCTGAAATTTTTACCTGCTCATAATGTTGCTGAGTTCTCTGAACAGAAGTTTTTAATGTAGTTTCTACAATATCTTTTAGATAGTAATATAAACTTATTTAGGAGTATAAGCTTTTCTGAGCTAAATAAAATAGCTGCCCCTATACTAAAGAATCATTTTGCCTTAAAGGATAGTTAGCATTCCATAGATAAAGGCTGCTGACTTCGCTTTTTTCTGATAGATAAGCAAGCAAGGTTATTTTGCTGATGTTAGGCACTAATCAAGTACTATCCCGGCCAATATTCGTGCAAGCATCTGCTTGTGGCCAATTTACTTTATATCCTGTTCATGCTTTAATTTTTGAGCCTAGAAAGGTGATTTTGCTGATGGGAAAAGACGCTTAAGACAGAAGCGACTTACTTGTTAAATCCTACTATTAGCATATACTTTTAAGTAGCTTGCTTATATAATTTATATGTATAGTTATAAATTATGAATTTTACATTAAATTCAATTAGAAAATTCGATTCTTGCTGTCACTAACTCCTAAGTAATAGTTGGTGTGTCCCTATCTGCCTGCAATACGTGCGCATAAGCCATGAATGGCTCCGTTTGATGCCCGAACATTATAGCAGCTTTAGCTTTGGTTCAAAGGTTTATACTTAGTGTTTAATTCATTTATACTTATGGAAACGCTTACAATTGACATTGGCGCTGAAATCAGGGCAATGAACGATAAGTTTGTAACAGCATTTAAAAAGGGTGATGCCAAGAATGTTGCCAACCTCTATACCGAAGATGGTATGTTACTCCCAACCGGTAGCGATATAGTAAGAGGGCGAAAGGGCATACAGCACTTCTGGCAGGCAATAATGGACATGGGAGTAAAGCAAGTAAAACTAGAAACAGTAGAGGCAGAGTATCAGGGCAATACAGGCATTGAATTAGGGAAGTATACCATCATAGTCGAAAATGAGCAGATACTAGATCGTGGTAAGTACATTGTGATTTGGAAAAGGGAAGATGGCCAATTGAAACTTCAGAAAGATATCTGGAACAGCAATTTACCAACTCAGTAAACCAAAAACGCCCTACAACTGAAAAGCTGCAGGGCGTTTATACTTTAACCGTACCTTGGGCCGAACTTACTAAGGTTTTTAATACACGTTTACGCTTCAAAATATGTGTTTTCTGTCTCTATATGCACTTGTTTATACATTTTAATTAATGTAAACAATTTTTATATGATATTTTGCCACCTAATATGCCACCACGTTTTTTAATAGATCGTCATTCATTTCGAGGGAAGCAATAAAGTTGATCTTTATAGCAAAAGCTATATTTTACATAACATGTGTTATTGGAAAACCTACTCTATGTTTTCCTGCTGCGATGTTTTCGATATTCTCTCTCAAATCACCACATTTTTCCCAGATCAGAAAGTTACTCTAGATTGCTAAGTTGTTGCTATTTTGCGGCCTCACCTAAGTCATGGCTCATACTTCCATTGCTTACATCATGGCACATTCAACAACAGGCGGCCGATGAAACAGCTGCCGCTCTACAACCCAAACTTCCTGGAGCTCCAGGCATCCTTCACTGACTGGCTCCTGGTGCTGGGCTACTCTGATAGCACCCTAAAATACGCACCCTTGCATCTGCGCGAGTTTCTATATTTCCTGGAGAACCAGCAAGTCGACAAGATCCGGCAGGTCAAGCGGGATCAGGTGAAGGCCTTTTTCTCTTATCTATCCGAAAGGGCCAACCAGCGTGACGGGGGCAGGCTGTCGATGGCTTACGTGGCCAAGCACTGGCAGGCGGTGCGGCTGCTGGACCGCTACCTGCGAGAGACAGGGGAGTGGGGGCTTCCATTGCCTAAAGGCTCCGTGCAGCCGCACCGCAAGATACAGCCTGTGCTGACACAGGACGAGGTGCAGCTGCTCTTTAACGCTGGCGCTGATGACATGCTCGGAATCCGCGACCGCGCCGCCCTGGCGCTTTTCTACGGCTGCGGGCTGCGGCGCTCAGAAGGCTTGGGCCTGGACGTAGGGGACGTGCTGCTGGAGAAGGGGCTGGTGTATGTGCGCAAAGGAAAGAACTACAAAGAGCGCTACGTGCCTATGAGCGCAGGCGTGATCCGGCACGTGCGACGTTACCTGGAAGATGCAAGGCCTGAGATACTGGACACTTGCCCCTACCGGGGCAGGCGCGATAAAAGGGCCTTGCTCCTGAGTGCTCGCGGCACCCGGGTGAACGACCGCACGATCACCCTGCGGTTTCGATCCCTACAGGCTGATGCCGGGAACCTAGGGCTTTCACAGAAGCGCGTTAACCTGCATAGCTTCCGGCACGCCATTGCCACCCATCTGCTGGAACGCGGCATGGGGCTCACGCGCATCGCCCGCTTCCTGGGCCACACCAAGCTGGAGTCTACTCAGATCTACACGCACCTTTTGGATGGAGCGGTTTAAGGAGCATCTGCAGCAGGAGAAGGGGCTGAGCCCGGTGAGCG